>DAHUZQ010000097.1 GCA_027306495.1 Actinomycetota bacterium
CGGGCTGGGGACAAGTGCCTGATCGGATGCGTCACCCCCGACGTCGTGGCCCTCACCCAGCTGCCGCGGGCGGTGCGCTGGTGCTGGCAGCCATCGCTGCCATGGCCTGGCAGGCCGCAGGACACCACTCGGTGTCCACGACACGAATCTCGCGGCGACCGGCCGGAACTCCCGCGCGCGGGCGTGCTCTCAGGCTGTGGCGTGCTGGCTGGAGCCCCAGAACGCGGCGAAGTCCTCGGTCAACGTCGCTCATAAGGGCTGGCGGCAGATGCCCTGCTTCGGCATCTAGGCTGGTCTTGTCCAGGGTGACCAGGGCGGTCACGTTCACGACCGAGTCTTGTCGTGAGCCCGATCACTCACCCGCTTGCACACACTCTCATGGCCGCCGGCGGGACATAGAGCTGAGTGATCACACCGCTCGTAAGCTGGCGGCCTTGAGTGGACGGATGCCGTCGAGCACGCAGTCGAGCCGGTCCTTTCCGGCTTCCAGGTGCGGGAGTCCCGGAGCGTTCGCGACAGACGCCCCATGATGACGCGAGGCGTTACTGACGCAACACGTCATGGGCGGGACCTGGTGACGCGCCCCACGCTGCCACCAGCCGCCAGCGACCTCGTGCAGCCGTCCCCTTGCGGACCGGGATTGCCGGGTCAGCGGTGGTCGCGGCGTACCTTCTTGTTGTGATCCGCTACCGGGTGCTGATCTCCGGTCAGGTCCAGGGTGTCTACTTCCGCGACACCTGCCGGCTGATGGCACTTGACCACAGCGTGAGCGGGTGGGTACGCAACCTTCCCGATGGCAGGGTCGAGGCCGTCTTCGAAGGGCCGGCCGAGGACGTGCACCACCTCCTGGACTGGGCACACCGCGGGCCCCGCCTAGCGGTCGTCTCCGACGTCGCCGTGCAGGCTGAACAGCCCGAGGGGCTCGGCACATTCGTGATCAGGTAGAAGCCGCACCGCCGCAGGTGACGAGCGGTGCGCAAGATGCGGGTGGTGAGCAAGACGGCTCCCGTCAGGCGGGGCTCCTTGGCCTTGCGCACATCCTGAAAAGACGAGCGTGCCGGCGGTTCAGGCCGGCGAAGACAGCGCAGAGCGCAGCGCATCAACGACACGCTCCTGCTGGTCCGCCGTGATCTGCGGGTAGAGGGGCAGGCTGAGCAGTTCCGGGGCGTTCCGCTCCGCGACCGGGAAGGCTCCGCGCGGGTATCCCAGATCTGAACAGGCGCCGGTGAGATGGAGCGGCACGGGATAGTGGATGCCGGCGCCAATACCGGCGTTCCGCAGTGATGCGAGCACCCGTTCCCGATGCGGCACGCGGACAACGTAGAGATGCCAGACATGCTCGTTCCCGCCGAGCGTGCGTGGCCGGATGACGCTCTCGCAGCCGGACAGAAGCTCGTCGTAGCGGGCGGCCGCGTCCCGCCTGGCGGCATTCCAGGCGGCCAGGTGCCGGAGCTTCGCCGACAGCACCACAGCCTGGAGGGTGTCCATCCTGCTGTTGAAGCCGGGCACCTGGTGCTCGTATTTGCGAGGCGACCCGTGATCGGCGATCATGCGCATCCGGGCGGCCAGGCCGGGCGAGGTGGTGAGCACCGCCCCGGCATCGCCATAAGCCCCGAGGTTCTTGCCGGGGTAGAAGCTCGTGGCCGCCGCATCCCCGAGCGCGCCGGCCTTCGTGCCCCAGCGCTGCGCGCCCTGTGATTGGGCGGCATCCTCCACCAGCCACAGGTCTCGTCGCCTGGCCAGCGGCCGCAGCCGTTCGACGGGGGCCGCCTGGCCGTAGAGGTGAACCGGGATGACGGCCCTGGTACGCGAGGTCACAGCGGCCTCGACGGCGTCGGGATCGATGAGGTAGGTGCCGTCATCGGCGCAGTCGACGAGCACGGGCGTGGCGCCGGCGCGAAAGACCGCGCCCGCGGTCGCCATGAACGTGTTGGCGGGGAGTATGCATTCATCCCCCGGCCCCACACCCAGCGCGCGCAGGGCGATCTCGATCGCGTCCGTCCCGTTCGCGACCGCGACGCAATGCGGGACGCCAATGAATTCGGCGTAGTCACACTCAAAGGCCCGGACAGGGGGCCCGCCTATGAAGGCCGCATCGGCGAGCAGTTTCTGCCACCCGATGGCAACATCGTCAGCCACGGCCGCGTGCGCGGCGCCGAGATCGGCCAGCGGAATCGGAATCACTAGTACCACGCCAATCGCCACGACCGGCGCGCCCACCATTTCGCTTTGCGGGCCGCCGCAGACAGGACAAAGGGCTGCACATAGGGAATGATCCGCGGCGAGATGTCCCGGCACCACCGGAGGGCCTGATACTCGGGCAGGCTGCCCGCCTCCGGCCAGCAGTCGAAGGCGAATGCCACATACTCCGCCGCGGCGGACTGCCCAGCGTCACCCCGGGCGTGAGCACGGGCATGGGCACGGGCGGCGCTCCAGAGCGCCTCCCGGGCGAGTTTGCGGTGGACCAGGTCAGCGAGGCGGCCCGGATCCGGCAATTGCTCCCCACAGCGCTCGAGCAGCGTCTCACACGCGAGCCTGCGCTGGCGCATCTCCATGAGCGGTGTGTAGGACTTGCGCATGTTCTGGCTGTGAATGCGGTAATAGGCCTGGTCAACGCCACGCAGGTAGCCGACGTCAGAGTGCGCCGCAAGCCGCATCCACATCTCCATATCGCCCGCGTGGGGGAGCCTGGGATCGAAACCGCCCACGCGCTTCAGCAGCGATGTGCGCATGACCACCTCGGGGGCCGTGATGCAGTTCTGCGCCTCACGGAACCGGCGCTCGAGCCACCAGTGGCCGGGCCATACCGACCAGCCGCGCCCGGACGTCCTGGGCCTGGGAAGAGCGGCCCCGTCCCGGAAATAGAGCGGATGACCGTACACGAAACCGACGCCCGGATAGGCGTCCAGCAGATCCCGGGCGCGGCGCAGCGCGCCCGGGGTGAGGCGGTCGTCCGCCGACATCAGGACGCAGTAGTCTGCGTCGGCCCACTCCAGCAGGCCTTCGTTGAAGGTGGCGACGTGGCCGATATTGGCTGGATGGATGACGGCCCGCACGCGACGGTCGCGAGCCGCGATCATCGCGGCGACCTCGGCGCTGTCATCGGTGGAGGCGTCATCGATGATCAGGACCCCCACATCGACGCCGCCCTGATCATCCAGCACGCTGGCGACGGCGTCCGCCAGGAAATGGCCGTAGTTATAGCAGGGGATAACCACGCTGACCGATGTCATCACAGCCCTTTCCGGCCCCTGCCGCCGCGAGCCCGCCTATCAGAGCACCGGAGCCGGCCGGTGATACGGGCGACGGCGCCACTGGCCGCCGCCGTCACTTGGCAGAGCGCCTGGCCCGGGCGCGCAAAGGCAAGCTGGCCCGCCGGATGGCGGCCCGGACGCCCGCTGGCACGCCGTTGCGGCCGATAGCGGCGCGGGCCGCCAGCAGCGCCCGCTGGGCCGCCCGCCCATGCCCGAAGACCTCGACGGCCTGCCTGCCGGCCAGCGCGGCGTAAATGACCCCGCCGGCGCCGAGTCCCGCCACGAGCTGGGCGAGCGGGCCGCCGGTGAGAGTGGCAGCTGCATGGGCGCCCAGGCCGGCTGCGGCCGAGGCCACGACCGCGGGAACGACGGCCCTCGCCAGGGCACCCGCCCGCACGCCGGTGGCCCGCTTCAGGGCGATCAGATAGGCGGGCAGCACGATCGGCACGATGATCGCCACGTGAGCGTAGGCCGCGCCGACGATGCCGTCCTGCCCGACACCCACCGCCATGGCGGGGACCAGCGTGCCGATCCAGATGAGCTGGAGGATGAGCAGGGATTTGGTCCGGCCCAGGCCGGTCAGCAGGTTGGCGAAGAGCAGGCATGCCATGGAAACGGCGCCGTAGACCGACAGGATCACCAGAGCATGGGCCGACTCCGCCCAGCGGGCCCCGTACAGGGCCAGGACCAGCGGCCGGGCGAGCGCCATCGTCATGGCGCACATCGGGAGCACGATCAGGCAGACTCCGCGCAGTGCCGTGGCGGTGGCGTTGGCCAGCAGGGCGGGATCGGCCTTCACGCGCGAGAACGCCGGCATCGACACGCTGTTGATCACCGAGCCGAGAACGCCGTACGGCCATGATGCGATGGTGAACGCCAGCATGTAGATGCCGAGTGCGGCGGCACCGAGGAGGTGCCCTACGAATGCGTAGTCGACGTTCAGCAGGATGTAGTTGACGAAGTTCGCTCCTGCCAGCGGCAGGCCGAATCTCATGACAACCGACAGGGCTTCCCGGGCGAAGCCGGGCCGGAAACGCCGTCGCACCTTCACCATCAGCACAGCACCCGCGACCGCCGCGGCCGCCACGCGCGACCAGACGAAGGCCATGGCACCGCCACCCGACTCCGCCATGACGATCAGGACCACGGTCGAGGGCACGAAGGCGACCGCGTTGGCCACGAAGATCGTGCTCTGCCTGAACTCCCTGGCGAGCTGGGCGCTGGGGACCGCGAACGGGCCCAGGCACAGCACCGCGAGCGCCATGACCCTGATCGGCCCGGCCGCCGCCGCGGCACCCAGGGCGGCCGCGATGGGCCCGGCGCATGCCACCAGCACGCCGGCCAGCACGGCGGCCGACAACAGCGAGATGGTGACGACCGTGGGAGCCAGGCTGGCAATATCCAGGTCAGCCCGGATCAGGCACGACGAGACGCCGAGTTCGGAGATGCTGGACACAATCAGGTAGGCGGTCATCGCCACCGCGAAAATGCCGAAGTCCCGGGGCGAGAGGATATGGGCGACGACGGCGGTCACCGCGACGTTTCCCAGGCGGAGCACCACGGTGCTGGCGACGACCCACAGCGCCCCGCACCGCACGCGTGAGGCGAGCGGCCGGGCATCGTCATCAGCTAGCTGGGAGTCGCCGGCATCAGCGCGCAGCTCGGGAGAGGCGGCCATACCCGGTCAGGTCGCGCGGGCAGGTTGCGCTGCCAGTGGCCGGGCGAGCAGGAAGGAACACAGGCGGGGCGCGATCACGTCGGCGCTGAAGTCGCGGTCGAAACGCCGGCGGGCGGCGTGTGCCGCGGCCAGCCGGGCGGGCTCGTGGTCGAGCAGGCCGATGAGCGTGGCGGCCGCCAGCGTGGGATCGGAGAGCGACCAGAACCGTCCCTCCACGCCGTCCTCGCACAGTTCGTGGATGCCCCCGATGTCGCCGGCCAGCACGGGCAGGCCCGCCGCCATCGCCTCGATGATCGCCAGCGGCAGTGACTCGGAGTAGGAGGCGTGGACGTAGGCGCGGTAGCGGGGAAGGAAGCGGCGGACGTCGGGCTGGAACCCCCGGAACCGCACCTGGTCCGCCAGGCCCAGGGCACGGGCGAGCCGCTGCAGATCCTGGCGGCATGGCCCGTCACCGAACACATCCAGCGTCAGCCGCCGCCCGGCCCGGCGCGCCTGGGCCAGGACCGTGAGCAGGAAGCGGTGATTCTTGACGATCTCCAGGCTCCCGGTGGTCACCAGATCGCCCAGCGGCGCAAGCTCCGGCCCGGGTGGCAGGCGGGCGACGAAATTGCCGATGACAATGGAGGGAACGGCTGCAGCCTCCGGCAGCCAGTCCAGCAGCGCTCTGCGCCCCCAGCCGGATACATAGACGATGTCGTCGACGCCCGGGATGGTCCGCCGCTCCGATCGCCGGATCGCGCGGAAGACCGGTCCGCCACGCTTGATCTGCCGCTTGTCGGCCCATTCGTCGGCCTCGGAGATCCGGAAGTGAACGGCCAGCGTGACCCGTTGCTGGGGCCCGCTCCGCGCGGCCAGGGCGGCGCGCGCGGCCAGTGGGTCCTGTGCGTAGACAACACACTCCCCGGTCCGCGCCAGGCACCGGCGCAAGGCGTTGCGCAGGAACACCTCGTGCCAATGCTGGTACCACAGCACGCCCGCGGGCCGGCAGCATCGTTGCAGCGCGAGCCGGCGCAGCCCGAACACCGGGGCCGCGAGATGGCCGCCCCACGAGAAGGGGGTGACGAGCGTGACGGGCATGCCACTGGCGAGCAGATACTGCCGCAACTGCCGTACGTGCGTGTGCACCCCGGTGATGCCCTCGGGCGGCAGCAGGCTCGCGATCACGATGGCCGGGTCCGTGCCGTCGCCCGCCCGCTCGCCACCGGCTGCTGGCGGTCCGTCGCCACTGCAGCTCATCGGGCTATCCGGCAGTTCCGGCCGCGCCGGGCCGCACCGGGTCAGCAGCGGCGATGGCGTCGTGCCCCCAGCTCAGCCGCCGGGCCGCTACCGGGTGGGCGATCGCGAACTGGTAAATGCCGATCAGTTCGGTCAGGCTGCGGCACGGATCGAACCGGCGTTCGTAGGTCGCCCTGGCCCGCTCGCCGTAACCCTCGTACCGGGCCGGATACGCCGCGATATCGGCGATGGCGGCGGCGAGTGACGCGGGGTCGCCGGGCGCGAACAGCACCCCGTCGGCACCTGGCGTGATGACTTCCGCCAGGGCGCCGTGGGCCGCCGCGACCGGGGGCGTCCCAGCCGCCATCGCTTCCACCGCGACCAGGCCGAACGATTCCTCGCAGATGGACGGCAGGATCACCGCCCGGGCTCCCGCCATCAGCCCGGCGCACCGGCTCTTGCTGACCTGGCCGAGCACTTCCACGCAGGGCCGGTCCGACGCCCACCCCCGCAGGAGGCCCTCCAGCGGGCCGCTGCCCGCTATGACCAGCCGCAGGTCCGGCGCTGCCGACGGCATGGCCCGGTAGCGGTCCCAGCCGGCCATGAGCAGGCGCACGCCTTTGGCCTCATCCAGCCTTCCCGCGTACAGGACCGCGGGCCGGCGTGGCGCGTGTGCCCCCGCGTGGTGCGGGACCAGCGGATGCCGCAGGAAGACCCGGCCGGGCGGGAGATGCAACTCCGCGAGCTGGTCGCGCAGTGACGCCGAGACGAACAGGTAGGCCGAGACAAGTGACCGCCAGGCGCGCCGATGTGCGTAGGCGGCGACGGCGACCGGCGCGGTAGCCAGCCGGGAGTCCCGGTAGCAGCCGTGGATGAGGGCCGGGATGGGCAGGCCGTGGGCACAGGCACGGCAGAGGGCGCCGTCGCGGAAGAAGTCGCCGCTGGCGCACACCAGCCGCCGGTTGTGGATGGTCGCCACGACAGGGACCGCCGCGTCGCGGCAGGCGTACAGAACCGCCGCGCTGAGCAGGGGAAAGGTGTTGTGGACGTGCACCACGTCGGGCCGGGTGCCCCGCAGGGCCGCTAGCAGGCCGCGGTGCGCTTCGGGATTCCAGATCACCCGGGCGGGGATGGACGCCTTGCTGGCCAGCGACCATTGCGCCACCTCGTCACTGCTCCGCTCGAACCGCAGGACCTCGTGGCCGGCCCGGCCGAGCGCTTCGCTCTCCTGGTCGACTACGCGGTTCTCGCCGCTGGGGGCGGCGGCCCGGTACCGGTTATGGACCACCATGACTTTCATGTGCTGCCCCCTGCCATGCCGGGGCCGGCGGCCGCTGGCGCGATCGGGCCCCGGATGCCCGCCGTGGGCGCACGCAGGGCCGGCCGGGACAGCCAGCCGGCCCTGCCCGAGCTGGCGAGCAACGACGCCGCCACGGCGAGGTCGAGCAGGTAGGTGGAGGCGTCGCTCAGCCCGGTCTCGGTGACTGACGAGGCCAGGCAGTAGGTGATCAGGAAGAGGGCGACCGCACGTTCGACGCCGGGCGGCCGGGTCCAGGCGGCCACCAGCAGGAAGAGCAGCATCGCCGCGCAGACACCGACCCCGGCGAGGCCGAGGTCGTGGTAGGCGGCGAACCAGGAGCTGTCGATGGGGAGGCCGTCGAACGACAGGTTCGACAGGCCGGATCCGAAGATGACCTGAAATGCGCCGCGGGGAGAATGCAGGATGGCGCTCCAGACCAGGGTCCGGCCCGTCAGGGTGGTCAGTTCCCTGGTGTTCTCGCCGCGGATCAGCCAGGCGGCCACCACACCCGACACCGTCACGGCGGCGGCCGACAGCACCACGCCCGCCCCGGACAGCACCTTGCGCACCCGGGCACTGCGGGTGCCCAGGCTCAGGGCGCCGACGGCGATGCCCAGCACCATCCCGCCCAGTGCGGTTCTGGTATGGCTGAGCATGAGCACGGTGCCCGCGGCCGCCACCGCCAGCAGGGTGATGCGGCCGGATAGCCGGCTGCCGAGCCACAGCAGGATCGTCGCGCCGATCACCACGGCCGCGTAGTGAGCGGCTTCGGTGGGGGGGATGGGCCAGAACATGCCGGTGAGCCTGCCGGACGCGAGCGCCCTTCCGGGCGCCACGGCAAGCCCAGCGAACATGGAGCCGAGCAGCACAGCGTAGGCGAGGAGGTGGTACCGCAGCAGCGGCATATCGCGCCGGCCCCACCAGGGCGACAGCAGCCAGAGCGCGGCCACGAACTCCGCCAGCCGGGCGGTCCGGTAGCCGGTGCCCACGTGGTGTGCCTGGATGATCGTCATGAGAGCCACCATGATCAGCAGGCTCATCAGGCACAGGAACGCATTCGGGCGCACCCGCATCTTGCGGTTGACCGTCAGCAACAGCAGCAGTGCCAGTGGCAGGGCGCCCTGTGTGATGACCTGGCCGATCCGGTGCGGGATCGGCACCACCAGCGCATACCCCGGGTAGAAGGTAACGGCGTCGAGCACCAGCAGGACCCAGGCAAGGCCGAGCCTGCGCCGCACCGAGCGTTCCCGGGCCGCTTGCGGCGGCAGCGCCTTCGCGCCTGGCCGCGGCAAGGATGCCAGGGTGGACACACTCATGGCGGGGTCCCTCACATCCCGGCTGGCCGGAGTTCATCCAGGGCCGGTGCCAGGCCGAGGCTTTCATCCGCCCTGTCCGCGCCCACCAGGACGCCCGACAGCAGCCGCACCCCGGCGACCCTGACCATCTCCCCGACGGCCTGGATCTTCGTTGCCGAGGACCGGCCCGCGGTGATGATGACGACGGCGTCATCCGCCCAGGTGGCCAGATGGTCGCCACCTACCGCCGGATCCAGGGTGGCCAGAACCAGGATCACGTCAGCCGCGGCGGTCACCGCGCTCAGTTCCCGGGAGAATGCGCTGTCCCGGTCGCGGGTGGCGCCGCGGAACCCGGCGGGGCGGCGCGGGCCGATGGGGATCACGTCATCCTGGCCGGGCACCACCACGGTCAGCGGCGCGCCGTCTACGGTGACTGACTGGACCCCGGCGCTCCGCACCCGCAGCAGGGCCGCGGCGGGGGCATCTGGGCACAGATCTGCCACGACGACACCGCTGCCGTCCCGCGTGCAATCGACGGCCGCCGCCACGACGGACAGGGCCGCCGCGCGTGTGCCGCCGGCGGCGATGACCACCAGCGTGGCGGCACCCCCGGTGCTGGCAGGCACACAGTTTCGCAGGTGCGTGGCTACGGGCCGGGCCCATGCGGTGCTCTCCGGCGCAATCTCCCGCCTGCGTGGCTGCGCCCGGCCATCATGCTGCGGCCAGGCAAGGGAACCCGCTGCGTCCGCCGGGAGTGCCACCGCCCGGGCCCGGCGCGCTGGCCCGACGCTGAGCTTGACCGGGGCTCCGAGCAGCCGGGCGATCTCGTCCCGCCGGCGCGGCCGGTCGGAGATGACCGCGCCGAGCACGATGAGGGCCATGCTCAGGGCCAGGGCTGCCAGCGCACCGGTGCCCGCGTAGATGAGCAGGGACTTCAGCCGCGACTGCGCGGTCGCGCTGGCGGTGTCGAGAATCTGGCTCCCCCCGACCGCCGCTGTGGTGGCGGTGCTCGCCCGGGTGGCGCTGGCCGCTGCCCGCAGGGTGGTCAGTTCCGTGGTCGCGTCAGCCTGCTCGGCCCGCAGCGCCGTCAGCGAGTTCCCGCCCGCCGCGGACGCGTGCCTGGACGACAGCGATCTGATCAGCGCACTGCGCGCGTTGATCTGGTTCGTGAGCTGGCCGATCTGGTGGGCCAGCGACTGGAGTTCCAGTGCCTGGACCGCCTGCAACTGGCGTGCCCGGAAGGCAAGGTAGGCCGCTGCCACGGCATTGGCCGCTTTCACCGCCGCGCTTGCCGTGCGCGCCGTCGCCGTGATCTGGAGCACCCGGTCGCTGAGAGGGGTGACGGTGTAGGACGCGTCGAAGCTGCTGACGTTGCCCCGCAGCCCGAGCCTGTGCATCGCCAGGGCAGCCACGGTCTGACTCTGGGCGACCACTTCGTCATCGGTGATCGCCGTGGGAGCGTACGAATAGGGGCCATGGGTGATGAACAGCGACGCCGAGGCCTGGTGAGGAGGCGGGAAGCCGACGAACACGGCAAGGCCGATCAGCAGCCCGGCAACCGTCGCGGCGGCCCACAAGCGCACGGTCCGGCCCAGCGCGGCGAGCATGGAGTGCAGGCCGACCAGTCCGCTGTCCGCCGCATGCGCGGGCTGCGCCTCGCTGGCCCAGACATCGTCGTAGGACCACTGCCCATCGAGCAGGCCATCGCCGTTGAGCTTGGGAAGTGTCCCGGCGTGGTCGCCGTTGCCGACCGCCTGGCTGTAGCCCTTCACTGTGCGACTCCCGTGGGCATTCCGGTTGCCTGAGCTGGAATCCGCGGCTGCACCGCGGACCGATGGGGGACAAGGCGGCCGGTCGTGTGGTCGGCCGGATCGGGATCGGCGAGCAGGATCCCGGCGATGTGACGGCGATCGGCCGCGGCGCTGGCCGCGACCCTGGCCAGCTGTTCGGCGGTCGCGGCTCCCGCCGAAACCCCCAGGACTGTCGTGGTCGCCTTCATGGTCCGTGCGACCCGCGGCTCCTTGCTGTCGACCACCCCGACCACGATGGTCAGCGCCGCCTTGGGCAGCCTTGATCTGTCGCCGTCGTCGCACACGGCCACCTGCAGCGTCTGCGATCGCGGCGGCAGCGCGAGCGGTCCCGTGCAGGCGGCGCGCAGCGCGGCTGTGACGCTCGCGTCTTGCTGAGGACCGATGACGAGGGCGGTCGGGGTACCGGTGGAAGCAGCGAAGATCGCCAGTTGCGGGCCGAGCGCGAGCGCCTTGCGGTCCGATGACAGGGACAGCACGGCGAGCGCGGGTGCCCGGCCGTTCCGGCGGGTCTTCAGGTGGCGCAGCGCCACGCTCAGCCGCCAGGCGTCGACGGGCCCCGGGTCGTACTCCTCGAGCAGCCTTCGCCAGCCGGCGGGCGTGGCTGGCTGGCTGGCGAAGACCGAGGCGAGGACGGGCGCCGCGATGGCGTTGGCTATCTCACCGCGCCCGCGCAGTCGCCGGTCAACGCGGCCGAGCGCGAGCGCCACGGCTACTCCCACCAGAACGCCCGCCACCAGGCCGGGGCCGGTGGTATCGAGCAGGCGGAGGGGAAGCGAGACGACGTTGGCATTGGTGGCGGGCTGGAGCACCTGCCCCTGCGTGTGGAGACCGGGTGCGCCGACAGAGCCGACATAGCTGACGTAGCTGCGCGCGACGCCGTTGGCGATCCGCTCCGCCTGCGCCGCGGTCGTTCCCTCGGCGGTGATGGAGATGACGTTGTAGGACGGGCTCGTGACCCGGATGCGGTTGCGCAGGACCGCCAGTGAGATGCGCGGCGCCATGCCGTGCAGCACCGGCGCAAGCACCGGGTTGCTGCGCGCGATCACGATCTGGGTGGCCGTGTCGTGTTCTGACGGCGAGAGCACGACGAGTGCCGTGCTGGTCGGCATCGACGGCACGAGTGCCGCGTACCCGGCGCCGGCCAGCAGGCCCAGCGCGGCGAGAACGCCGACCAGGATCCGCCGCCGCCGCAGGATCTGCAGTGATCTCTTCAGATCCAGCCCCTGCTCGGTCATCCACCCTCCGCCTAGGTCCACCGCCTCACGGGCATGAGAGCGCTGGACCTGCCCGGTGATACGGCCGGTGGGGTAAAGGCTCGATTGGCTGTTGTGGTGGAGTAGGCCAACTGAAGCTGGGTGCGCAGCACCTGCCGGGGGGTCGTACGCCCACGGCCGATGAGCGCGAAGGTGGGGATGCGCTGTCCCAGAGCGGGCGCATACCACCCGAGAATGGGATCCGTTTCGCCGCGGTGCAGGCTCCACGACAGTTCCGGGGGCAGCCGCAGTTGTCCCGTGCCGGGGGCCGCCGGCCCCGGCCATCGCAGGAAAGCGCTGGTGCCGTCCAATTCCACCTGCACATCGGGGCCCAGATGCAAGGCGAGGCGGACCTCGTGGCTGCCGCCGAGGACCACATCGGCGATCTCGACCGAGCGGGCAACGCGGTCCAGGCGGACCGTGCGGCGGTGACGCGCAGGTGGCCGCAGTGAGTGGTAGCCGTCGTGCTCGGCGGTCCACGAGGCGATGTCCCCGGTATCCACCACCTCGATCTCACGGCTGTTGGCGTGGCTGAGCCACAGGAAGGGCCCGCCGTCACGGGACTGGCTCCGCCCGCCGATCTCCAGGGTGTTGTGGGCCACCGACGAGCGGAAGTAGGCGCGCCACGCCGGGTCGCCGTGGTAGCAGGAGGCGCCCGGGTCGGCGAGGATGTCCACGCCACCGTGGCGGACCTCCACCGACAGCGCGTCCGCATGGGCGTGCGCCGCGATGCGCAGATAGCCGTGTGGCCCGCCGTCGCACCGGCACCAGATCTCGGGTTCCCCGGCCGCTGCCGTGCGCAGCAGGGTGATCCCGGCGTCGCGGAAGCGCCACGGCCGCCGGGCGGGCCGGTCCGCGCCCTCATCCCGCCATTCGCCGGTGAGGGCGGCGACCAGCGTGGCGCGGACGTCCGGCGTGGCGCGAGGCCACCACCCGAGCCTCCCGAACAGCCCTCCGCCCAGTGCCAGCAGCGACAGCCAGCAGTTGGCCGATGGATCGTCGAGCAGCAGCGCGCGCCCCTCGTCGCTGTCACCTTGCCGGGGCGGGCGTGATTTGGCGTCCAGCAGGCCCGCCGCACCGTCAGCCATGGCACGCAGCCGCCGCAGGCTGGCGTCCGCCAGCGGATGGCCGCTGGCCCGCGCTTCGGCGGCCGCGACCAGGCCGAGTTCGGCCACGAAGCAGTGGTATCCGGAGGCGAGTTCCCGGCCGATTCCCGACGGGAAGGTGTTCGCGAGCAGTTCGCGCTCCAGCCTGCGGGAGGCGTCCCGCCGCCACCGCCCGCTTTCGGGGAACCAGGGGAACGCGCAACTGGCCACGAGCTGCCCGGCCGCCTCGGCGATCACGTGATTGTTGGCCGAGGACCCGCGGCTCGGGAAGGCGGCAAGGTAGCTCTGGTGCCAGTGGATCTGCCGGACCGCCAGGTCGTTGCCCTCGAACAGGTCGCCGGCACCCGGCCACTCGGACAGCAGGCGCCGGATCCAGGTCATGCTGATCAGGCGCAGGCCGATCTCGATCCCGCTCGTCCAGTGCACGCCCGACAGGAATGGGTTCTGCTGCCACCAACTGCGCAACTGGTCGGCCACCCGGCGGGCGTAGACCTCGTCGTGGGTCAGGAACCAGGCCGCGGCCAGGACCGTGAGGTGCTGAAGTCGCGACAGTTCCCAGACCTGCTTGACATCACCGGCCTGCTCCGGTGAGCGGGGGTTGATCCGGAAGGCGCACCGCTGCGAGGGTGACCGGCGCCCCGTGACGGGATCCCAGAACCAGTCGGGACCGGCCAGATCGGTCCGCGGCACGCCGAGCACTTCCCAGCTGCCGAGCATGAGGCGGCTGGCGGCGGCCAGCAGGGCCGCTCGTGCCGGAGATGGCACCTGCCCGGCGGCGGCGGGCGGGAGCACGACGTCGAGCCGGCGTGGGCACCATCCCGCCGGGAGCGGGCCACCGCTGTGCGCGCGCGTCACCTGCTTGCCCGACCAGGCGGCGCGCAGCGCCTGATCCCGCACGCGCCAGGCGGCCTCGGCAGGTGTCATCCGGGCCGCTCTGCGCACGTACCAGCCGAGCCGCGAACCTCCGGAGGTGGTCATACGGGTTCCGGGCGCCCGCTTGCCAGGCTTTCCCCCACCGCGATGGCCGCCCCGCTGACAGCGACCAGCGACTCCAGCGGGATGGGCATCGGCTCATCAGCCCGGCAGGCCGCGAGAAACGCCTGAAGCTGGGCTCGCTGGCCCTTGTCGGGAGCGCCGCGGGCACGTGTGATGTGCCGGCGCCGGCCATCCCAGACGGTGGCACGCTGGAAATTGTCGAGGCGGGCGTTGCGGCCGCCGGCGGCGGCGTCGAGGGTCTCCTTGGGGTAGCGGGGGCTGCCGCCGGTGAGGTAGGTGATGGCACCGGCCGAGCCGTTGCCGAATCGCAGGGTCACGTGCACGTCGCCGCTTTCCGGGCCGGCGATCGCATAGACCTCTTCCGGCAGGCTGCCCGACCACCAGGTCAGCGTGTCGATGAAATGACCGCCCTCGCCGGCGAACCTCGAACCCTCCAGCCGTTCGTCCGCGTACCAGCTGCCCGGCTGCAGGGGGCCGGCGTTGACGAGGTAGCGGGCCACCGACCCGCGCGCGGGCTGCCCGAACCGCGACCGCAGGCCGGCCAGCAGCGGGGCGAACCGCCGGTTGAATCCCACCATGAGCCGGTCGTTGCCGGTGGCCGCGATGGTGCCGATGATCCGTTGCAGCTCATCGCGGGTCAGCGCGAGTGGTTTCTCGACGAAGACGGCCTTCCCGCTTTCCAGGGCGCGGCAGACCAGGTCCGCGTGCGCGTGATGGCGGGTGACGATGAAGATCACATCCAGCGACGGGTCCCGCAGGACGTCCTGCGCGCTGGTGGAAGCCGCCCGGAAACCGAACTTTCGCTGGGCGTTGACAGCCGACAGGGAGCGGGTGGTGGCGACATGCGCGAGCCGCACCCCGGTCAGCCGGGTGAGCTGCGGCAGCAGCATCGCCGAGGCGTAATTGCCCGCCCCTATGAAGCCGGCCGCCAGCTCGCCGCCCGGGCTGGCGCGCCGGGCGCGGGGCGAGCGCGCCGGCAGCAGGGATGTCGTGGTGTGTGGCTGGCTGTCCGGGGCGGGCCGGGGGTAGGAAAGGAGGACTCCCACCGCGGGCAGCGACCCGCTGGCCAGGCCGGCATAGACCTCGCAGGCCTTCTCCAGCGGGAAGACACCGGAGATGAGGCTCTCCACCTCGATCTGTTTGCGTGCGAGCAGATCGAGGAAGCACTCCAGGTTCCGCCGCTCCGTCCAGCGGACGTAGCCCGCGGGGTAATCGATGCCGTCAAGCTCGTAGCGGTCGTCGTAACGCCCCGGTCCGTATGAGCGTGAGAAGCGGACGTCGAGTTCCTTGTCGTAATAGGCGTTCCAGGGCAGATCCAGGCGGGTCTTGCCGATGTCGATGACCCGGGCACGGTCCCGGGCGAGCTTCGCCGCCGCCTCCACCGGGCGGTTGGAGGAGCCGCCCGCGGCCAGGAAGACGTGGTCCGCGCCGTGGCCGCCGGTGAGGTCCGCCAGGGCCGCCTCCAGGTCATGCATTCCCTCCGGGGTCGGCGCCGCGCACAGCGCGGCGCCCGCCTGCTCAGCGAGGCGGCAGCGGCTGGAGATCACATCGAGCCCGGTCACCCGCACGCCGGCGGCGATGAGCAGGCGGACCACGAGCTGGCCGACCAGGCCGAGGCCGACCACACAGGCGGTGTCGCCAAGCTGCGCCTCGGCCCGGCGCACCCCGTGCATGGCGACCGCGCCCACGGTCGAGAAGGCGGCGTGCTCTGGCGCCACCCCGGGCGGGACCGGCACGCACAGCGTGGCGGGCACCCAGTTGTACTCGGCGTGCAGCGCGTACTCGCTGCCGGCCGCCGCGACAAGCTGGCCGGGCCGGAATCCGCCCGCGCCGTCTCCCACCTCAGCGACTTCACCGGCCAGCGAGTACCCGAGCGGTGTGTAGGAGTCCAGCCTGCTCATGACCTTCTGGTAGGTCGTGACCGCACCCTGCTGCGCCACGGCGTCGAGCACCTTGCGCACCTGATCCGGCCGGGCACGTGCCTTGCCGGCCAGGGACATCCGGGCCTCGGTGAGCTTCATCATCTCCGTGCCCGTGGAGATCAGCGAGTACAGCGACCGCACCAGCACCCCGCCGGGCCGGCAGGCCGGCGCGGGCGCTTCGAGCACGGTGAGCTCACCCGATTTGTAGTTTTGCGCTATCTGCTTCATCGGCACCCGTCACATCCCCACGCCCTGCGACTTCGCGTTGCGGAACCACATCTCCAGCGACAGCAGCTGCCAGATCCGCTTGGAGTGGTCCTCGTGGCCGGCCCGGTCCTCGGCGATCATGCGCACCAGCGCCTCGCGGCGGATGAGCCCCGAGCCGGTCAGCTCGCCCGCGACCAGTGCATCCTGGATCAGCCCGGCCAGGTCGCCGCGGACCCATGCGCGCAGCGGGGCGCTGAAGGACGCCTTGGGGCGGTGCACGATCTCGCGCGGCAGCCAGCGCTCGGCAACCCGCTTCAGTTCGGCCTTGCCATGCCCGCGCCTGATCTTGGCGCTGCCGTCAATGCTGAACGCCGCGCGCGCGACCAGTGGGTCCACGAACGGCACCCGCACCTCGACGGAGGCCGCCATGGCGGCCCGGTCCGTATAGGCGAGGTTCAGCCCCGGCAGGAACATCCGCGCGTCGGCCAGGCACATCCGGTTGACCTGGTCGGTCAGGTGGTTGTCGTGATAGACCACGCTGTGCTCGGCGAGCACACCATCGAGGTGCGCCGCGAGCCCGGGGCTGACCAGGCCGGCCAGTTCCGCCGGGTCATACAGCGTGTAGCTGCGGCGGAAGCGCGGCTCCTCGGCGAGCTCAGCGAAGGTCAGGAAACGCTTGGCCCACCTCGGGTAGCGCAGCCCGCGCCCCGCCACGCTGACGGGCAGGCGGCTCACGGCGGACCGGGTGCACGCCCGGGCGGCTGCCGGCAACCGGTGGTAACGGCCGGCCAGGATGCAGGCGATGTGCTTGCGGTAGCCGCCGAACAGTTCGTCGGCACCCATTCCGGATAGCACCACCTTGACGCCGCGATCCCGCGCGGCCTGGCACATCAGCAGCGTGTTGATCGCGGCGGGGTCACCGATCGGCTCATCGAGGGTGTCGACGATCCGGGGGAGCAGGCCGGCGATGTCGGGGGATATCTCGATCTCGTGGAGTGTCAGGCCGAACCGTGCCGCGACCCGGCGGGCGTAGACGGCGTCGTCGGGCATGGCCTCCAGCCGCTGGTCCTGGCGCCGGAAGGCGATCGTGTAGGCGTCGATCGCCGGATCGGCGCGGTGCGCCAGCACCGTGACGATGCTGGAGTCCAGCCCACCGGACAGAAACGTGGACACCGGGACGTCGGAGGCCAGATGGGCGGTAACCGACTCCTCGATCACCTGAGCCAGGTCGGCGGGAGGGCCGGCGCCTGCCTCGGCGGCCACGTCGGGGAGGGACCAGTAGCGCTGCTGGCGGGAGCGGCCGTCAGGGCGGAATCGTGCCCAGCACCCGCCCGGCAGCTTGCGCACGCCCGCGATGGCGCACCGCTGCTCGGGGACCCAGTAATACAGCATGGACGCGACCATGGCGCCCTGGTCGATGCGCAATTCCGTGCCCGCCGCCGCGACCAGCGCCTTCAGTTCGGAAGCGAAGATCACCCCATCGCCGCGCGGCAGGTAGTACAGCGGTTTGATCCCCAGCGGGTCCCGCGCCAGCACCAGGTCACCGCAAGCCTCATCCAGAACCGCGAAGGCGAACATGCCGCGGAAGCGGGGGAGGGCGCCCGCGCCCCACATCCGCCAGGACTCCAGGACCACCTCGGTGTCCGACGTGGTGTCGAAGCGGACGCCGCGGCCGGCCAGTTCCGCCCGCAGTGCCTGGTAGTTGTACAGCTCCCCGTTGTAGACCAGTACCAGGCCGTGCTTGGCCAGTGGCTGGTCGGCCGCACGGCTGAGGTCGATGATCGATAGCCGCCGGTGGCCGAGCTGGGCCGTCACCCGCTCGTCCTGCAGGAACCATGTCCCGCTCGCGTCCGGGCCCCGGTGCGCGATCCGGTCGGTCATCACCTCGACCAGCTTGCGCCCGTCGGGCTGCTGGTAGCACCCGGCGATGCCGCACACGTCAGCGGCCCGTCCCGCCGTGGGCCGCCCCGCAGCCGGTCAGCCGGCCATAGACGCCGAGGTAGGCGCGGCGCTGGTGAGTCCATGCAAGCCCGGTCTCGACCCGCTCACGGCCGAGCTTGCCCATCAGCGAGCGGGTGGGCTCGTCATCCACCAGGCCCACAATGGCCGCCGCGTAATCGCGGACATCGCCGGAGCCGGCATAGACCCCTGCGTCTGCCACACAGATCTGTGTCTCCGGCAGGTCGAAAGCGACCACCGGCAGCCCGAAGGCCATGTACTCCAGGGTTTTGTTCATGGTCGAAACCCGGTTGAGCGGATTGGGGGGATCCGGGCACAGGCCGATGTCCGCGGTGGACAGGATCTGGCTGACGATTTCGTCGGGAGCCCGCCCGGTGAACTCGACATGGCCCGCCAGGCCCAGCCGGTCGCGCAGGGCAACCAGTTCGCCGAAACAGTCCCCGGAACCGATCAAAGTGAACGCGATGTCGGTGCGGCCCAGTTCATGCACCACGATGTCGGCTGCCCGGACGGCAATGTCCACGCCATCCTGCGGGCCCATGACGCCGATGTAGGCCACCAGGAAGCGGCGCCCACGCCGCAGGCCGGGGCAGGCCGGGCCGGGCCGCATGCGTTCGAGATCCGGTCCCGTCCTGACCACCGTGACTTCCCCGGGGTGTTTGCCACCCCGGCGCACGGCGATCTCGCGGTAGGAGTCATTGGTGGCGATCACGTGCTCCGCGCAACGGTGGGTCCACCGCTCCAGGGCCAGCAGCGCGCGGTAGGGGAACTGCGGGCCATCCGGGAACCGCGACAGGTACAGTTCGGGGCACAGGTCGTGGTGGTCGAACACGAAATGGGTGCCGTCGAGGGCGCGAAGCGCGAGCGCGATCGGCCAGAAGATATCCGGCGGGTTGCATGCCTGAACGGCGCTGAACCGCCCGGCTCGCCTGGCCTTGATCGTCAGCCAGGCGGTCGCCGCGAACGACCAGGCGTATTCCACGGCGAAGCCGATTCCGCCACCGCCCGGCGCATATGCCGGGTACCTGAAGATCTCCACCTCATCGTGCATTTCATACGCGGGATCGTCGGCGCCCTTCGGGCAGATGACGCTCACCTGGTAGCCGGCGCGCGCAAGCGCCCGGCATTCGAGCCAGACCCGCCGGTCGAAGGGCACCGGCAGGTTCTCGACGATGATCAGTACGCGGCTCACCAGCCGAGTCCCTGATAGCCGGGGAGCGATTCCACCGCACTGCCCAGAGCCCCGCTCAGGTCGAGCACATGGCTGGGCGGGTGCCGCACCAGTGCGTCCGCGACGGCCGGGTCAGCCGACGACACGATCGCGATGTCGGCGCCCCGCAGTGCGTCGGCAGGCTCGTGAGCGAGAAGCCGGCGCAGGTGCGGGAGCTTCGCTTCCACATATCGCCGGTTGGCTCCGGCCAGGCGGCCCGGATGGACCACCGGATCATAGATGCGGACCTCGAAGCCTTTGCCGATCAATCGCTCGGCGAGTTCCACGTTGGGGCTTTCCCGCAGGTCATCGGTGTGCATCTTGAAACTCAGGCCCAGCAATGCCACGGTATGGCCGTCCCAGGCGAGCACGCGATCCACCGCGTCACCAATCACCCGTTCATTGGTGGCCAGAGCGCCGGCCAGCAACGGCAGGTCGGCACCGTGGACGCGGGCGACCTGGAGCAATGACCGCAGGTCCTTGGGCAG
>DAHUZQ010000098.1 GCA_027306495.1 Actinomycetota bacterium
GGTAACTACGGCATACCGGGCGGCTATGGCACACCGGGGGGCTACGGCCCGCCAAGCGGCTACGGCACACCGGGGGGCTACGGCCCGCCAGGCGGCTACGGCGCCCCCGGCGGGTCCGGCTACGGGCCCAGGGGTGCCGCCGGCTCCGGTTCCCCAGGCGGCGGTTACGGCGAACCGGGCGGATACCAGCCCGGTGGATCCGGGTCCACCCCGCAGCCTCCCGGCGGGGGCATGCCGCCGGGAGGTGGCCAGCCGCCGGGTGGGGGGCAGCCTCCCTGGGCACCGCCCGGCTATGGCCAGCCCGGCGGGTACGGACAACCGCCCCGGCGCACCCGCCGGCTCACGCGGGCACTCATCTTCGTGGTCGTGGTGACCGTGGCCGCGGCGGCGGGCGCCGGCGGCGCGGTCCTCGCTCTCCAGCAGCCCCCGAGTTCACCGATCGCGGGCATCAACCCGCAGGACGTGCCCACACCGAACGGGAACTCGCAATCGGGCAACACCACCTCCACCATCAACGTGCAATCGGTGGCGAACAAGGTCGAGCCCGGTGTCGTCGACATCGTGTCCAAGCTCCACTACACCGGCCAGGTCTTCGAGGGGACCGGCATGGTCCTGTCCTCGTCCGGGCTGGTGCTCACCAACAACCACGTGGTGCTGGGCTCCACGCACATCACCGCGACGGTGGTCAGCACCGGCCGCCAGTACACCGCGACGGTGATCGGTACCGACGACCATCAGGACGTCGCCCTGCTCAAGCTGCAGGGCGCCAGCGGGCTGAAGACCGTCAAGGTGGGGGATTCCGCGAAGGTCACCCTGGGCACTCCGGTCGTGGCACTCGGGAACGCGGGTGGCGGCGGCGGCCCCCCCACCGTGACCAGTGGCACCATCACGTCGCTGAGCCGGACGATCAACGCCACCGATGCCGGTTCGGGGACCAGCGAAACCCTGCACGCCATGCTGCAGACCAACGCGCCCATCGCCGAAGGTGACTCGGGCGGGCCGCTGTCCAACGGGTCTGGACAGGTGATCGGGATGGACACCGCTGCCCGCACCCAGTCGCTGGGCGGCCCCGGTACCGCGCAGGGTTTCGCCATCCCGATCAACCGTGCGCTGGGGATCGCCCGCCAGATTGCGGCCGGCCACGGCAACGGCGACATCCGGATCGGGCTGCCGCCCTTCATGGGGGTTGAGGTCAGCCGCAGTTCGGCCGCCAACCCACGCCAGCAACTGCGGCAGCTCCAGGCAGCGGCCGGCCCCGGTGCCATCAACAGCACGGGTGCGTGCATACCGAACGAAGGAATCAACGCCATCCCCAGCCGGATCGCACCCGCGACCTCCGGGACGCTGGTCGCCGGGACGCTGTGCGGCACCCCGGCGCCGCACACGGGCCTTACCGGTGGCGACGTGATCACCGCGGTGAACGGCCAGGCCGTGGGGTCGCCGAAGTCCCTGACCGCGATCCTTTCCCACTACCACCCCGGTGACACCGTGTCCGTCACCTGGACCGATCTTGGCGGCAAGCAACACACCTCCTCCCTGAAGCTTGCCGCCGGGCCGGCGAAGTAGCGGGCCCGAAGGGCGTTGGGGGGGACAGCATCGCTGTCCCCCCCAACGCTTGCTTGCGGCCCAAGTCACCGCCCCGGCCCGGACATGGCCAGATCGGGGCGGTCAGCCACCCAGCCAGGTCCGAAGGCGCTGTTCGCACTCGTGGATCTGCGCCGTCTCCACGTGCTCGTGCGGGGTGTGGGCCAGTTCCGGGTCGCCCGGTCCGTAGTTGACAGCAGGCATGCCGAGCCCCGCGAAGCGGGCCACATCGGTCCAGCCCAGTTTCGCGCGGGGCTGCCCGCCGACAGCGGCGAGCAGGGAAGCCGCGGCCGGCGCGCCCAGCCCCGGCCGCGCGGCCGGGGCTGCGTCGGTGATGGCCACCGGCCAGCCGCCGAACACCTCCCGCACATGATCCGCCGCCTGCTCCAGCGACCGGTCAGGTGCGAACCGGAAGTTCACCGTGACCACGCATTCGTCGGGGATCACGTTCCCGGCCACGCCACCGCGGATGCCGACGGCGTTCAGCCCCTCGTGGTAGGTGAGGCCATCCACGTCGGGCTCCCGCGGGGTGTAGCCACGCAGCACCTCCAGGATGGCGCCGGCTTCGTGGATGGCGTTGCGGCCACGCCAGGCGCGGGCGCTGTGGGCGCGCCGCCCGGCCGCGCTGACCTCGGCCCGCAACGTGCCCTGGCAGCCACCCTCGATCACCCCGGCCGTCGGCTCCATGAGGATCGCGAAATCGGCCGCCAGCAGGTCAGGGCGGTGGCGGCCGAGGCGTCCCAGGCCGTTGCGCTCGGCCTCGACCTCCTCGCAGTCATAGAAGACGTAGGTGACATCGCGCGAGGGCGCCGCCAGCGTGGCCGCCAGTCGCAGCCCCACCGCCACCCCCGACTTCATGTCGCACGAACCACACCCATAGAGCAGTGCCCCATCGGCCCGGGAGGGTACGTTGCCGGCCACCGGCACGGTGTCCAGGTGCCCGGCCAGGACTACCCGTTCCGGCCTGCCTAGCTCGGTACGCGCGACCACAGCGTCGCCGTCCCGTTCCACCCGCAGGTGGGCCAGTGGCGCCAGCGCGGCCTCCACCGCATCCGCCAGCGGGCCTTCCTGCCCGCTCACCGAGGGGATATCGACCAGGCGCGCGGTCAGGGCCGCCACGTCCAGGGAAAGGTCCAGGATCATCCCCGAAGCCTAATCCGGGGCACGGGTGGGCGCCCCCGGCAGGCGGGGAGGGGAGAATGGGTGCCCGGACCAAACCCCGGGAGGGTCATGCTTGGCGTGCACTCTGAAGTCGGCCGGCTCCGTCAGGTGGTCCTGCACCGGCCCGGCCTCGAACTCAAGCGCCTGACCCCGGACAACGCGGCGGGCCTGCTGTTCGACGATGTGCTCTGGGTGAGCCGGGCACAGGCCGAGCACGACGCCCTGGCTGGGGTCCTGCGGGCGCGGGGGGTCACCGTCCACTATTACGGTGACCTGCTGGCGGCAACGCTGGACATCACCCCGGCGCGCGAGTACGTGCTGGGCCGGGTATTCGACCCGCGCCAGCACGGGCCACTCGCCGCGTCGCTGCTGCGCGACGGCCTCGACGGGCTCGACTCGGCCACCCTCGCCACGTACCTGGCCGGTGGTATCACCAAGCGGGAGATCGCCGAACTGATCCCCGAGCCCAAGAGCATCGCTTTTCACTCGCTGGCACCTGACGAGTTCGTGCTGGCGCCGCTCCCGAACCTGCTCTACCAGCGGGACACGTCGTCGTGGATCTACGGCGGGGTCTCGGTCAATGCGATGCGGCGCCGGGCCCGGGTCCGGGAGACGGTCGCCGCCGAGGCGATCTACCGCTGGCATCCGGCGTTCGCGGACGCGGGCTTCCCGGTCTGGTTCCACGGTCCCGACGCCGGGCCGGCCACCCTGGAGGGTGGTGACATCCTGGTGCTCGGCAACGGCGCCGTCCTGGTCGGGATGAGCGAGCGGACGACCCCCGCCGCGGTCGAGATGCTGGCGCACCGGCTGTTCGCCGCCAGTGCGGCCCGCTGCCTGGTGGCCATAGACATGCCGAAGCGCCGCGCGTTCATGCATCTGGACACGCTGATGACCATGGTCGGGCACGGTGTGTTCACCAAGTACGCGGGCATGGGCATGCTCCCCTCATACACCGTCGAACCTGGCGCGGGCCCGCGCGAGCTGAAGGTCACCGACCATCCGCCGCAGGACATGCACACCGCCCTGGCCGCTGCGATCGGCCTGCCGAGCATCACGGTGCTGACCGCGACCCAGGACGTCCACTCGGCGGCGCGCGAGCAGTGGGACGACGGGTGCAACGTGCTCGCGGTGGAGCCCGGGGTGGTGATCGCCTACGAACGGAACGTCACCACCAACACGCATCTGCGGGAAAACGGCATCGAGGTGATCGAAGTCCCTGGCAGCGAACTCGGGCGCGGTCGCGGCGGCCCGCGCTGCATGAGCTGCCCGATCGAACGTGATCCGTGAGCGCGGGCCATCCAAGGTGACCACCGCCGGCATCGGGCTGGCGGGCCTCACCCGGCTGCCGCGTGGGCACCGCCGGTCGGCCCCGGCAACCGGCCAGCCAGACCTTTGACGCCCGCGAGCAATGACGTGACGATCACCGCCACCGAGGGCCTGCGGACGCTGGCCGCCCGGGCAACCGCATAGACGTCCCGGCCCGGCGGTGCCCCGGCCAGTTCCCGCACCACCACCCGGCGCTCACCGCCGGCCAGCGCGAGCCGGGGCACAACCGCGATGCCGATGCCCCGCGCCACCAGGCTCACGATCGTGCCCAGCCCCTCGAATTCCCACGGAACGGCCGGGACGGTGCCGGACCCGGCCATCAGCCGGTCGGCGGCGCGGCGGGACGGCTCCCCCGTCGGAGCGGCCAGCCAGCGGTCCGTTTCCCACAGGCGGCCAAGGTCAGCGGGCACGGCCGGATCGGCCGCCCAGTGACCCCGCGGCACGATCAGCACCAGCGGATCCCGCATGAGCGGGTAGAACCGCAGCATGGCGGGCGCACGCTCGGGCAGCCCACCGGACCAGTCGTCGACCAGCGCGACGTCGGCTTCACCGGAGCGCACCATCTGGACCGCCGCTTGCTGCGGAGTCTGCCGGAGCAGCAGCGTCAGGCCGGGATGATCCCGCATGCTGCGGACGAGCACCGGCGCGAACGCGACGGCGGCCGTGGGGAAGGCCGCCACCGAAACCCGGCCGGTCGGCTCCCGTTCCTGCGCCGACAGATCCGCTTGCGCGGCTTCGACCTGGGCGAGGATGATCTCGGCGTGGAAGGCCAGGCGGCGGCCGGCGTCGGTGAGCTCCACCGATCTGGCTGACCGGTCGAGCAGCGGTACGCCGGCCTCCCGTTCCAGTGCGGACAACTGCTGGGAAACCGCGGACGGGGTGTACGCGAGCGCCGCCGCGACGGCAGCGATCGTGCCCCGTTCGGCGAGTTCCTTCAGCAGCCGCAGGCGATGCAGGTCAAGCATCAGTTCAGCTTAACCTATCCATAACAATTGTCCGCTTGTGCTTATGAATATCCGCAGGCATGCTGGTCAGCGCTGCCGCGAGAGGATATCGCCCGACCTGAGGCGGCCACCGCGGCTCCAGTCCCCGAGCGAGGAGTGTGCTCCCCATGACGATGGCTGGCCCAGCCATGCCACGAACTGCCCAGGACCACTACACCGCCGGAGCGGCCGGCGGCGGCCTAATGGCGGCGGCACGCCCGCTCTCTTCAGCGATCGCGCCTCCCGGCGGTCTGCGCCCGCCGGTGCGCCCCCCGGTGCCGGTGTCCGCGACCCTGGCGGCCAACGAGGCCCTGGACCGCAAGCGGGCCGAAGGCGGGGCCGTGCTGCCACTGGCTTTCGGTGAGGCGGGCCTGCCCCCGCACCCGGCCCTGCGGGCCGCGCTCGCGGCCGCCTCCGGCGGCAACGCCTACGGGCCGGTCGCTGGGCTGCCGTCGCTGCTCGACGCCGCCGCCGGCTACTGGGCGCGCCGCGGGCTTGCCACCGGCGCGGGACAGGTGGTGGCGGGGCCGGGGAGCAAGGCGCTGCTCTTCGGCCTGCTCATGGCACTGGCTGAGGACGTCGCCCTGGCCAGGCCGAGCTGGGTCAGTTATGCGGCACAGGCGGCGCTGATGGGCGTTCACACCCACGCCATACCCACGGTCCGGGGTGAGGGCGGGGTGCCCGACCCCGACGCGCTCGATCGGGCGGTCCGGGAAGCCCGCCGGGCCGGGCGGGTGATCGGTTCAGTGATCGTGACCCTGCCAGACAATCCGACCGGCGGGCTGGCCAGCGTTGACACGGTCCGGGGCCTGGCAGAGGTGGCTGCCCATCACGACCTGATGATCATCTCTGACGAGATCTACCGGGACCTCGTCCATGACCCGGCTCAGCCGTTCCCCAGCCCCGCGGCCTGGGCCCCGGACCGGACGGTCATCACCACCGGACTGAGTAAGAACCTGGCCCTGGGCGGGTGGCGGCTGGGAGTCGCCCGGTTTCCGGATGGCCCGGCTGGGACAGACCTGCGGGAACGGCTGCTCGGCATCGGCAGCGAGATATGGTCGGCGGCCGCGGCGCCGGTCCAGCAGGCAGCCGCACTGGCCTTCACCGAACCCCCCGAGATCACCGAACGTGTCGCCCGGAGCCGCTCCCTGCATGCCAGAGTGGTGCGCGCCGTGGCGGACAGGTTAGCCAGGGCCGGGGTCGCGGTGCCGCCGCCGCGGGCCGCCTTCTACCTGTACCCCGACTTCGCCGCCTGGCGGGCGACGCTGGCCCTGCGGCACGAGGTGACCACTGGCGCCGGGCTGTCCAGCCTGCTGCTTGAGCGGTACGGGATGGGAGTGCTGCCGGCCAGCGCCTTCGGGGACAGCCAGGGAAGCCTCGCGGTGCGGGTGGCGACCGGGCTGCTCTACGGGGACAGCCTGACCACGCGTGAGGCGGCCCTCGCCGCGCCCGACCCCACGCGGCTGCCCTGGATCGCGGCATCCCTGGACAGGCTGAGCGAGATCCTGGCCGACCTCGCCCCCTGACCCAGCGCTACCCGGCGGAGGACGGCGCGTCGGCGGGCCCGAGTGGAAGCAGGTCCGGCCGCTTGGGCGCGATGTCATCGCCGGAGGAGACACCGCGCACCCGCCGGGCCACCCATGGGGCGGCGTGCTGACTGGCCCACCGCAGATCCATTCGGCGAGCACCGATCCACGCCCGTGCCCCAGTGGCGGCCACCCCGTCCGAGGCGGGCCAGGGCTCGCGCCAGTCCTGCGTGAGCGGCACAGCCATCGCCTCGCAGGCCGCCAGAGCGACCCTGTGGTGGCCGCCGGGGGTCAGGTGCAGCCGGTCCGCGCTCCAGGCACGGGGGTCGTGCAGCGGATGCATCGTCCACATGTCGACCAGCGGGCAGCGGTTGCGATCGGCGATCGCCCGCAGGTGCGCGTTGAACA
Organism: Actinomycetota bacterium; assembly: GCA_027306495.1. Classification (GTDB taxonomy): domain Bacteria; phylum Actinomycetota; class Actinomycetes; order Streptosporangiales; family Streptosporangiaceae; genus DAHUZQ01. The sequence goes on from DAHUZQ010000098.1 coordinate 6,989, forward strand.
CTGCCGCCCTGCCACGGATCAGCCTGAGCACCGGGAACCTCGGATCGAACCCCGTGAACATGAGCACCTGGCAGCCGACCATCAGCAGCGTCCGGACGGCCTCGTCGAAGGCCGCGGCCAGCGCGTCCGGATCGCCACCGAACCGCAGCAGGTCATTGCCCCCCGCCGCGATGCTCACCAAGTCCGGGGACATGGCGATGGCCTGCGGGATCTGCTCTGCGACAACCTGGCGAAGCAGCCGGCCGCGCACAGCCAGGTTCGCATAACGCAGGCCGGGCCGCTGGCCCGCGAGCATATCCGCGAACCGGTCCGCCCAGCCGCGATAACCGCTCTGGTCCGCGGGGGGGTCGTCGCGCCTTTCGGTGACGCTGTCACCGTGGGCGACGAACGACTCGATCTCTCCAGCCACCGTGAGTCCCTCCGCTATCGCTCCCATGGCCCGGCCACCGACAACAACGTGCCCCTCCCATCACATCATCGCCGGGCCTTTCCCGCATCCAGGGCGAAGCACCCTGGAAACACCCCTGTGCCGCCGGGCACACTCTGTGCATGGGACGGCTACACATGACGGTGCTCGCGATCGCGCTCGTGTCGGTGTCAGCATGCACGTCGGCCAGCGGAACCAAGGCTTCGCCGGAGCCGGGCGCCGCCACGCTGGCGGATCCGGCTCCCCCGGTCTCGCCGCCGGCCGCTGGCGGGGACTGGATCACCTATCACGCCAACGCCGCCCGGACCGGCCGGGCCCGGGGAGTGCCCAGACCTGGCCGTCTCCGCATCGCCTGGACCACCCGCCTCGATGGCGCGGTGTATGGCCAGCCGCTGGTCATCGGGGGGCTGGTGGTCGCCGCGACCGAAGGTGACTCGATCTACGGCCTGGCCGCCTCGACCGGCCGGGTGCGCTGGCACGCGCACCTGGGCAGGCCCGTTCCGCTCGCGGATCTGCCCTGCGGGGACATCAGCCCGCTCGGGATCACCGGCACACCGGCCTACGATCCGGCCAACGGCCTGGTCTACGCGGTGGCCGAGACCACCGGATTCCACCACGTGCTGGTCGGCGTCTCGGTCACGAACGGCGCTGTCCGGGTGCGGCGGCAGATCGCGACGCCGGACGGCCGTCCCCGCTACGACCAGCAGCGCGGCGCACTCCTGGTCGCCGACGGCCGGGTGTACATCCCGTTCGGCGGGTTGTACGGCGACTGCGGGCCCTACCGCGGCTCGGTGGTCGGGGTGCCCGTCTCCGGCCGGGGCGGCCTGGTCAGCTACACCGTGCCCACCGCGCGGGCGGGTGGTATCTGGGCGCCCGCCGGGCCGGTCCTCTCCCCTGCCGGGACCCTGTATGTCAGCGTTGGCAACGGTGCCGCGACCAGCGGCCGGTTCGATGGGAGCGACTCGGTCACGGCGCTGTCCGCAAAGCTGCGGCGGACCGGCATCTTCGCGCCCGTGACCTGGGCCGCTGACAACGCCGCCGACCTGGACCTCGGGTCGATGTCGCCGGCTCTGGTCGGGGACGGCAGGATCCTCGCGGTCGGCAAGCGGGGCACCGGGTACCTGCTGCGGGCCTCCCGGCTCGGCGGGGTCGGTGGCCAGGTGGCCTCGGCGCCGGTCTGCAATGCCTTCGGTGGGGCGGCTGTGGCGGGAACGGTCGCGTTCATCCCCTGCGGGAGCGGCGGCCCGGCCGCGGTGGCCACCTCGCGCACCCACCTGCGGGTGCTCTGGCGTGGACCGGCCGGCGCCGCGGGTTCGCCCGTGCTCGGCGGGGGCGCCGTCTGGGTGGCCAACTATGGCGCGGGGATCCTGTACGCGCTCGGGCCGGAGACGGGGCGGGTTCTCCGCCGGATCAGCGTCGGCTCGGGCCTGCCACACTTCGCCTCGCCCACCCTGTCGGGCGGTCTGGTCCTGCTCGGCACACGGCACGGCGTGGTCGCGATATCAGGCGCGTGATGCGCGCCTGATCAGCCCGCTGGCCAGATGCCCCGCTCGCGCCGGTCAGCCGGCGCGTTCCCTGCTGGCCATTGACGGCGGGTTCGCGCGGGGCAACACTCGCAGCAGAGCACAGGTCCCGGGGGGGGAGCCATGCCCATTTATCGCAAGGGGGGCTTCGCCGCGCTGACGCCGGGGCGGCGCGGCGCGATCGCGGGACTGGCTGCGCTGGCCCTGATCGCCGTCAGCCAGAGCACCGCCCACGCCACCACTGCCCACGCCACCACTGGGCAGGCGGCATACCCGGGCTCGGAGGGGCGGATCGCCTTTGTCCGGCACGGCGACATCTACTCCATCAGGCCCGATGGCACCGGCCTGCGGCGACTTAGTTCGGGCGGGCGATCATCGGGACCGCGCTGGTCCCCGGACGGGACCCGGATCGCCTATCTGCACGCGGGCAACCTGTGGATCATGAACGCCAACGGCAGCCACAAGCACCGGATCACCAGGGCCGCCCCCACCTACACCGACTCCCGGCCGTCCTGGTCGCCGGGTGGCCGCTATCTCGCGTTCGTGAAGACCCGGGCCGGCCATGCACACGGCTATCTGACCCGCTACGACACAGTCACGCACACCTTGGTGACCTTCACGGCCCTGATGGGTGCGAGCCTCGTGGTCAAGGTGACCGCACTGCCCGCGCCGGTGGCCTGGCACCTTGCTCAGGCGGGCGGCGCCCCGGACCCCTACATCCTCTTCGAGGGCACCGGGACCCAGTGCGGCCAGCCTTTCACCCATTGCCTCGACCTGCTCGGCCTGCGCAGCCAATCGCAGTATCGCAAGGGCTTCCCAAGCCTGGAATACGGCCACACCGGCGGGACCCGCTTCCTCGACCCTGACTGGCAGCCTTCCCAGCCCTACTTTGCGACCGGCGTCATGGTGACGGTCGAGCGCTGCGGTGGGGTATGCAGGCATGTAGGCATCGAGTTCCCGCTGACCAGCCCCCTGCCGCCGGTGTTCCTGCCTGGTGGGTACGAGGCTGTGTTCTCACCATCGCAGGCGCACATCGCATACGTGCGGTCGGTCGGGGGCGCGGCGGAGATCTTCATCACCTCCGGTGGCCTGACCGGGCCACCCGGCCGCGGCACCGAACTGACCAGGGGCAGCGAGCCCGACTGGCAGCCGGTCTCCCCGTTCCCGCCTTCGGCGACCACAGCCCACTGGCGGCCGTCAGCTCACGCATAGTCCCCGCTGATCTCCTCGCGGGTGTGCAACTGGATGGGCAGTCCGTCCGGATCTACGACATCCATGGCCCAGCCGAGGTGCGCCTGCCGGGGGCCGGAGTGCTCGATGCCCAGTTCGGTCAGCCGCTGGTCCCAGGCCGCCAGTTCCGGCTGGCCGGACACCAGGAACCCGAGCACTGCCGGCTGGCCGATCCCGCGTCCGGGAGCCCGCGTGGGCAGGCCGACCCGGAACAGATAGAGGAAGATGCCCGCCGGGTGCTGCAGCATGACCGCGGTGACCCGGTCCTCCTCCTCTTCGATCAGGACCCGGACGAACCCGAAGACGCGCTCGTACCAGTCGCCGCTGCGCTCGGCGTCCGCGACCGGCAGGCTCGCGTGGTGCAGCCCGGAAATTCGTGGCATGGCCAACTCTAACGAGCCTGCCCCGTTGCGCACCCCACCCCCACGAGGGGAACAGTCATCACTGATCCGGTGCATGGGTTCTGTTAGCAACCACCGCGTGGCCGCATGGGCCCCGCATGGACGAGGCTCCCGCCCGGTTCGGGGGTTTGACTGGATATCCGCAGGCGCCTCACGCGCGCCCGGCCCGCTAGGAGAGACCGTGCAAGACCTGCTGATCATCGTCCTGACGATCATCCTCTTCGCCGCCCTGTGGCTGCTGGTGAAGGGAGTCGAGCGCTTTGAGCGCTGAGAACATCATCGGCCTGATCGCCGCGGTCCTGCTGACCGGCTATCTCGTCGCGGCCCTGATCCACCCGGAGCGGTTCTGATGACCTCCGCGCTGGCGGCCACCCTGCAGGTGGGCCTGCTTGTCGTTGCCCTGGCGGTGTGCTGGAGGCCACTTGGCGACTACATCGCCCGGGTGGTCACCACCGATAAGCACTGGCGGCCCGAGCGTGGCCTGTACAAGCTCATGGGGGTCGACCCGCAGGCCGACCAGCTCTGGGGCTCCTACGCCCGCAGCGTGCTGGCCTTCGGCGCGATCGGTGTGCTGTTCCTGTACGGGATGGAACGCTTGCAGCACTACCTGCTGCTCTCGCTCGGAATGCCGAATGTCCCGCCCGCCCTGGCCTGGAACACTGCGGCGTCGTTCGTGAGCAACACCAACTGGCAGAACTATTCCGGCGAAACCACCATGGGCTACCTGGTGCAGATGGCCGGGCTGGCGGTGCAGAACTTCCTCTCGGCCGCCATGGGCATCGCGGTCGCCGTGGCACTGGTCCGGGGATTCATGCGGTCCAGGACCGGCGCGCTCGGCAATTTCTGGGTGGACATGACCCGGATCACGCTGCGGGTGCTGCTGCCGCTGTCGATCATCGGCGGCCTGGTGCTGGCAGCCGGCGGGGTGGTGGACAACTTCACCGCGTTCCACACCATCACCACACTGACCGGCGGCCACCAGCTCATGGTGGGTGGACCGGTGGCCTCGCAGGAGGTCATCAAGGAAATGGGGAACAACGGCGGCGGGTTCTACAACGCGAACTCCGCGCACCCGTTCGAGAACCCCAACCCCTTCACCAACCTCTTCGAGATCTTCCTCATCCTGGTCATCCCGTTCGCGCTGACCCGCACCTTCGGCACCATGGTCAAGGACAAGCGGCAGGGCTACGCGCTGGTCGCGATCATGGGGATCCTCTGGCTCGCGTCGGTCGCCCTGATTACCTTCTTCGAGGCCCAGCACGCGGGGCTCGCGCCGCAACTCGCGCACGCCGCGATGGAGGGCAAGGAGGTCAGGTTCGGCATCCCGGGCTCGTCCCTGTTCGCGGCGTCCACCACCGCCACGTCGACCGGAGCGGTGAACTCCTCCCACGACTCCTACACCGCCTTCGGCGGCGGGGTCGTGCTGTTCAACATGATGATGGGCGAGATCGTCCCGGGCGGGGTCGGATCGGGCCTGTACGGCATCCTGATCATCGCGATCGTGACGGTCTTCGTCGGCGGGCTCATGGTCGGCCGCACCCCCGAGTACATCGGGAAGAAGATCCGGCCCACCGAGATGAAGTACGCCGCGCTCTACATCCTCACGACACCGGCGCTGGCCCTGATATTCGCGGCACTCTCGCTCGGCCTGAAAGGCCCGCGGTCCGCGATCCTCAACCCGGGCCCACACGGCCTGACCGAGATCGTCTACGCGTACACGTCCATGGCCAACAACAACGGGTCGGCTTTCGCCGGCCTGGCCACCGATACCACCTGGTACAACATCACCGGCGGGATCGTGATGCTGCTCGCCCGGCTCGCGCCGATGATCTTCGCGCTGGCGCTGGGCGGCTCGCTGGCCCGCCAGCAATCCGTGCCCGCCAGCGCCGGCACCATGCCCACGCACAAGCCACTGTTCGTCGGGATGGTGATCGGCGTGATCCTCATCGTGGTCGGCCTGACCTACTTCCCGGCGCTGGCGCTGGGCCCGTTCGCGGAAGGACTGCACTGATGCCCCGCACCGGAGCCAGCACGCCCACGGCAAGCCCGCAGCAGGGGGCCGACGCGGCGCGGAAGTCGGCGCCCGTCCGGCGCGGGCGCACCAGCAGCGGTCTGCTCGACCCGAAGATTTTGTGGAAGTCGCTGCCGAGCGCGTTGCAGAAACTGGACCCCCGGGTCCAGTACCGCAATCCGGTCATGTTCGTGGTGGAGGTCGGCTCCGCACTGACGACCTACTCCGCGATCGCCCACCCGTCGGTCTTCGCCTGGACCATCACCGTCTGGCTGTGGCTGACGGTGGTATTCGCCAACCTCGCCGAGTCCGTCGCAGAAGGCCGCGGCAAAGCCCAGGCCGACACCCTGCGCCGCACCAAGCGGGAAACCGTCGCCCGGCGGCTGATCGGCTGGCAGCCAGGCCAGGCCGAGACCCGCGAAGAGGAGGCGGCGGGCACCGCGCTGATGCCGGGTGACCTCGTGGTCGTCGAGGCGGGGCAGATCATCCCCGGTGACGGCGACGTCGTCGAAGGCGTCGCCTCGGTCGACGAGTCGGCGATCACCGGCGAGTCCGCCCCGGTCATCCGTGAGTCCGGCGGCGACCGGTCGGCGGTCACCGGCGGCACCAAGGTGCTCTCGGACCGGATCGTCGTCAAGATCACCTCCAAGCCTGGCGAGAGCTTCGTGGACAGGATGATCGCCCTGGTGGAAGGCGCGCAGCGGCAGCGCACCCCGAACGAGATCGCGCTGAACATCCTGCTGGCATCGCTGACGATCATCTTCTTGCTGGCGGTGGTGACGCTGCAGCCGATGGCGTTCTACTCTGGCGCCCCCCAGTCGCTGGTGGTCTTGGTCGCGCTGGTGGTCGCGCTGATCCCCACCACCATCGGGGCGTTGCTGTCGGCGATCGGCATCGCCGGCATGGACCGCCTCGTCCAGCGCAACGTGCTGGCCATGTCCGGCCGGGCCGTCGAGGCCGCCGGCGACGTCAACACCCTGCTGCTCGACAAGACCGGCACCATCACCATCGGAAACCGCCAGGCAAGCGAATTCGTCCCGGTCCCGGGTGTGAGCCCGGAAATGCTCGCCGACGCCGCGCAACTGTCCTCGATGGCCGACTACACCCCCGACGGCCGCTCGATCACCGTGCTCGCCAAGGACAGGTACGGCCTGCGTGAGCGCAAAGAAGGCGAACTGCGCGGCGCACAGTTCGTGGAGTTCAGCGCCCGGACCCGGATGAGCGGGGTCGACCTGGCCGACGGCCGGCAGGTCCGCAAGGGAGCCGCCAGCGCGGTCCGGCAGTGGATCCGTGACAGCGGCGGGATCCCCTCATCCGAGCTCGGACAGGTCGTGGACGCGATCTCCGCGGCGGGCGGCACCCCGCTGGTCGTGGCAGAGCGGAACAACGGAACGGCCCGGTCGCTGGGCGTGATCAATCTCAAGGACGTGGTGAAAGAGGGGATCGCCGAGCGGTTCGCCGAGATGCGCAAGATGGGCATCCGCACCGTGATGATCACCGGTGACAACCCGCTGACCGCCAGGGCCATCGCCCAAGAGTCCGGGGTGGACGACTTCCTCGCCGAAGCCACCCCCGAAGACAAGCTGGCCCTGATCAAAAAAGAGCAGGAAGGTGGCCGGCTGGTCGCGATGACGGGCGACGGCACCAACGACGCCCCCGCCCTCGCCCAGGCCGACGTCGGGGTCGCCATGAACACCGGCACCATGGCCGCCAAGGAAGCCGGGAACATGGTGGACCTCGACTCCAACCCCACCAAGCTCATCGAAATCGTGGAGATCGGCAAACAGCTGCTCATCACCCGCGGCGCGCTGACCACCTTCTCCATCGCCAACGACGTCGCCAAATACTTCGCCATGCTGCCCGCCATGTTCGCCGGGGTGTTCCCCGGCCTCAAGCTCCTCAACATCATGGGCCTGCACAGCCCGGAATCAGCGATCACCTCCGCGATCATCTTCAACGCCCTGATCATCATCGCGCTGATCCCGCTCGCCCTGCGCGGGGTCCGCTACAAGCCGTCCTCAGCCTCAGCGCTGCTGCGCCGCAACCTGTGGATCTACGGCGCCGGCGGGCTGATCATCCCCTTCATCGGCATCAAGCTCATCGACCTCATCGTCATGCACATCCCAGGATTCGGCGGCTGACCGACATGTCACACCTGCCAAACTTCATCCGCCAGCACCTCGCTGCCCTGCGCGCCCTGCTCGTCTTCACCATCATCACCGGCATCGCCTACCCACTGGTGGTCTTGGGCATCGCTCAGGCTGTCTTCCACAACCAGGCCAACGGCTCACTGGTCAGCTACCACGGCCACGTGGTCGGCTCCAGCCTGCTCTGCCAGGAGTTCACCCACGCCAACGGCCAGCCCCTGCCGCAGTACTTCCAGCCCCGCCCGTCGGACGCCACCAGCGGGGCCAGGAACGACTACGGCTGCGATCCCGGCCACTCCGGCGCCTCCAACCTCGGCCCCAACAACCCGGTGCTCGTCAAGCTCATCAAGCAGCGCCGGGCACAGGTCGCGTCGTTCAACCACGTCAGCCCCGCCAGCGTGCCACCCGACGCGGTCACCGCCTCCGGATCGGGCCTGGACCCCGACATCTCCCCCGCCTACGCCTACCTCCAGGTGAACCGGGTCGCCGCCGCCCGCCACGCCAGCCCAGCCGCCATCCGGGCACTGGTCACGCACTTCGTCCAGGGCCGCACCCTCGGCATCCTCGGCGAACCCCGGGTGGACGTGCTCCTGCTCAACATCGCGCTCGACAAGCAGTTCCCACTCCCGGCGAGCCATTGACCGGATCAGCGATGACAGCGGAAGTGACCCCGGGCGCAGGCACCGGGGTCACGCCCGCCCCGGGGCCGGAGCCTCCCGCCGCACCCGGCGGCGGCCCGCCCGGGGCCGTGCCCGCGTGTGTCCTGGTTGTCGAAGACGACCCGGCGCTCGCCCGGGCGCTGCGCATCAATCTGCATGCCCGTGGCTACCAGGCGGTGGCCGCCCGGAATGGCCGGCAGGGCATGCATGAAGCCACCCGGAACCAGCCCGATGTCGTCATCCTCGACCTGGGCCTGCCCGACATGGACGGCCTGGCGGTGATCCGGGGCCTGCGCGAATGGTCCCGCGCTCCCATCATCGTCCTGTCCGGCCGGGCCGGGTCCAGCGACAAGATCGAGGCGCTCGACGCGGGTGCCGACGACTATGTGACCAAGCCGTTCAGCATGGAAGAACTGCTCGCACGATTGCGGGCCGCGCTACGCCGTGAGGACGGCGGGGACGGGACGGTGCGGGTCCGGATCGGGCAGTGCGAGATCGACGTCGCCGCGCATGCCGCCTGGCGGGCCACGCCCGGCGGTGGTCCCGAAAACCTTCATCTCACGCCAACCGAATGGCGGTTGCTGGAGATCCTGCTCCGCAATCCGGGCCAGCTCATCGGCACGGACCGGCTGCTGACGGCGGTCTGGGGCCCCGGCTACCAGACCTCGGCTCACTACCTGCGCTTCCACATGGCCAGGCTGCGCCGCAAGCTGGAGGATGACCCGGCCCGCCCCCGCCACCTGCTCACAGAACCGGGCATGGGCTACCGCTACCAGCCCTGACCACAAGCACCGGCCGGCGGCAGCACGTTTGGGTGGCGTATGCGTTCGGGCCCGGGCCGCATGGATCCCGCAAGGAACGGGCCGCTGCGCGCCGGGAACGGCTGCACTGGGAATCGTGCTGGCAATCCACCTACGGCGGGGCCACCGGGCCGGGTCAGCGGGACCACGCTCGGGCGGTCGGCCCCGGCCGTTCTCCACGGTCCTCGGCGCCGCGTATCTCGGCGCCGCCGTACTGACGGGCATGGTGGTCCTGGCAGGCGGTACCCGCCATCCACTGGCGGCCCTGATCTGCTACCTGGCGTTGACCGCCACCATCTCGGCGCAGGCGGCCCTGCCATGGGCTGTTGCGGTGGGTGCGACGGTATGGCTGTTTTACGACGGCTTCATCGTCGGCCGCCACGCCGTGCTGGCCTGGAGCACGGTGGACGGGCTGTACCTTGCCGTCCTGATCGGCGTGGCACTGCTCGCCTGCGCGACCGGCTACGCCGTCCGGCGTACTGTGCCCGGCCGGCCCGAACCCACCGGGCCGGCGTCCGGCACACCCTGGTACGGCCTGTTCGAGTCGGGTGTGCCAGGGTCCGGTCTCCCGGAGTACGGCCTGTCCGTGCCGGGTGCCGCTGACTCCGGTGTGAGGGAGTCCGGTGTGCCCGAGCCGACCTCGTACCCAGGCGCGGGCCGCTAACGCCCCGCCTGGCTAACGCCCCGCCTGGCTGGAGCCCTGCCCGGCTGGGAGCCCCGCCCGGCTGGAGCCCCGCCCGGCTGGGGGCCGCCGGCCCGGCTTTCCCCACTCGATCGCCGACGGACCCGCCCGCATGGATCCCGTTAGAGTTTGTCCGGCCGCGCTGCCCTGCTCACCAGCCATCGCCACCGGTCGGCACACTGGTGACTACAGGCACATCGCTGGATCGGCGGGAAGGCATGGGACACCCAGACCGCGGCCAACTGCGTATCTACCTCGGGAGTTCGGCCGGGGTGGGCAAGACTTACGCCATGCTCGGCGAAGGGCGCCGCCGCGCGGAACGGGGCACGGACGTCGTCGTCGGATTCATCGAGCCTCATGGCCGCTCGCATACGGCAGCACAGATCGGCGGCCTCGAGGTGGTGCCCAGAGCGCGGATCCCCTACCGGGGGACCTACTTCGAGGAGATGGACCTCGACGCCGTGCTCACCCGCCGACCGCAGGTGGTGCTCGTCGACGAACTGGCCCACACCAATGTCCCCGGCTCACGCAACCCCAAGCGATGGCAGGACGTGGCGGAACTGCTCGGGGCCGGCATCGACGTCATCTCCACCGTCAACATCCAGCACCTGGAATCACTCAACGACGTCGTGGAAAAGATCACCGGTGTCCGCCAGCGCGAGACCGTCCCAGATGCCGTGGTGCGCAGCGCCGAGCAAGTCGAACTGGTCGACATGACCCCAGAGGCGCTGCGGCGCCGGATGGCACACGGAAATATCTATCCCCCGGAGAAGATCGACGCCGCGCTCACCAGCTACTTCCGCGCCGGCAACCTGACCGCCTTGCGTGAACTGGCCCTGCTGTGGCTGGCCGACCGGGTGGATGAGGGGCTCCAGCGGTACCGGGCGGCCCACGATATCCGCGGCACCTGGGAAGCCCGGGAACGCGTGGTGGTGGCGCTGACCGGTGGCCCCGAAGGCGAGACCCTGATCCGGCGCGCCGCCCGGATCGCCGCCCGCGGCGCGGGCGGCGATCTGCTCGCCGTCCACGTCACCCGCTCTGACGGCCTGACCGGCGCCGATCCCGCCACCCTGGCGGCCCAGCGGCGGATCGTGGAGTCACTTGGCGGCAGCTACCACCAGGTCGTCGGTGATGACATCGCGGACGCACTGCTCGTGTTCGCGCGGGCCGAGAACGCGACCCAGCTCGTGCTCGGAGCGAGCCGCCGGTCACGGCTCGCGGCCTTGCTGACCGGGCCCGGCATCGGCGCACGGACCATCCGTGGGTCGGGCGACATTGACGTGCACATCGTGACCCATTCGCGGATGGGCGCCGGGCGGGGACTGCCCAGTGTCCGCGGCGGGCTCACCGGCCGGCGCCGGCTGGCCGGATACGTGCTGGCCGCGGCGCTCGCCCCGCTGCTGACACTCGCACTGGCCGGATTGCGGGGGCAGGCCAGCCTCATCAGCGACATGCTCATGTTCCTGGTCGCGGTCATCGTGGTCGCCCTGGTGGGTGGGCTGATCCCGGCGCTGCTCGAAGCCATTGTGGGCTCGCTGCTGCTCAATTACTACTTCACCCCGCCCCTCTACCGCTGGACCATCGCCGAAGCGAACAACGCCTTCGCGCTCACTGTCTTCATCGTGGTCGCGGTCCTGGTGAGCTCGGTCGTCGACACGGCCGCGCGGCGAACCCGGCAGGCCGCCAGAGCGGGTGCGGAGTCCGAACTCCTCGCCACCACAGCCGGAAGCGTGCTGCGGGGCCAGCAAGCCGTTGAGGCGGTACTGGAACGGGTCCGCGAGGCGTTCGGCATGGACTCGGTCACGCTGCTGGAGTGTCACCCCGCCCAGGACGGCGGGCCGTCCCGGGGGCCAACCACCGAATGGTCCGCCGCCGCGCACGCGGGTGAGCCGGTGCTGACCGCACCCGATGCCGCGGATGTGGAAGTGCCGATCACCGACACGCTGTCGCTGGCACTGTACGGCCGGGCGCTTCCCGCCCACGACCGGCGCGTCCTCGCCGCCTTCGCCACCTACGCCGCTGTCGCCCTGGAGCAGCAACGCCTGGCCGCCCAGGCGGAAGCGGCGCGCCCGATCGCGGCAGCCGACCGGATGCGGACCGCTCTGCTGACCGCGGTCAGCCATGACCTGCGGACACCGCTGGCGTCGGCGAAGGCGGCGGTGACCAGCCTGCGCTCACCCGACATCCAGTGGACCACCCAGGACCGCGATGAATTGCTCGCCACGGCCGACGAATCGCTGGACCGGCTCGCGCACCTCGTGGACAACCTGCTGGACATGAGCCGGCTGCAAGCGGGTGCGCTCTCGGTCTTCCCCCGGCCCGCCGGGCTGGACGGGATCGTCGCCAGGGCACTCGATGACATGGGGGCACCCAGCGGCAGCGTCGCGGTGGAAATCCCGGACTCCCTGCCCGAAGTCCTGGTGGACCCGGCCATCCTGGAACGTGTCCTGGTCAACCTCGCCAGCAATGCGGTCCGCTACTCCCCGCCGGCCCACCCGCCGCTGCTGACGGCGAGTTCCCTTGGCGACCGGGTTGAACTGCGGGTCGCCGACCGGGGGCCAGGGATTCCGAAAGCCGACCTGGACCGGGTCTTCGTCCCGTTCCAGCGCCTCGGCGATACCGACAACACCACTGGCGTGGGCCTCGGCCTGGCACTGTCGCGAGGCCTCGCGGAGGCCATGGGGGGGGCACTGGAGCCTGAGGAGACGCCGGGCGGGGGCCTGACGATGGTGCTGTCCCTGCCAGCCGTTCCGCAGGCTGAGGATGCGGGCGAGCCAGGTCGGCGCGAGCGCGATGGCGTCCCCGTCACCGGGGAACCGCCGGACATGCCACTGTAGTCAGATGGCGCGGGTGCTCGTCGTGGACGACGAACCACAGATCCTGCGCGCGCTGCGGATCAACCTGCGGGCGCGCGGCTACGACGTGACGACAGCCGCCAATGGCTCGCAGGCACTGCAGGCCGCCGCTCGTCACCCGCCCGACCTGGTCATACTCGACCTCGGCCTGCCGGACCTCGATGGGGAGGAGGTGATCGGCGGGCTGCGGGGGTGGACGAGCGTACCCATCATCGTGGTGTCCGGCCGGACCGACTCCACCGACAAGGTGCAGGCCCTGGACGCCGGGGCTGATGACTATCTGACCAAGCCGTTCGGCATGGATGAACTGCTCGCCCGGATGCGGGCCGTGACCCGGCGTGCCCAGCCCGCCGAGCAGACCCCGCAGGTGCGGATCGGCTCACTGGTCGTGGATTTCGCGGCCAAGCGCGTCATCAGGCCGGATGACAGCGACGTCCGGCTCACGCCGACTGAATGGCACCTGCTGGAAGTGCTGCTCCGCAATCCGGGCAAGCTGCTCAGCCAGCAGCACCTGCTGACGGAGGTGTGGGGACCCGGCTACGCCGACGCCTCCGGCAACCTGCGCCTGTACATGACCCAGTTGCGGCGCAAGCTCGAACCCGACCCCGCGCGCCCGCGCTGGCTGATCACTGAACCCGGGATGGGCTACCGGTTCCAGCCGGGGCCCGACGACGACGCCGGCGACTCCACCATCGGGGTGGTCAGCGGATGAACAGGTAGGCGACGACCGCGAGAAGGACCGCCACAGCGACCACGATCACGGCGAGCTTGGCGGCCTGATTGCGGGGCGCGCGCATGGCCCATGGTTGGGTGCTGTCCGTCCCGCCGCTGTGGTCTACGAACGCGCGGAACTGGGCGGTGCTACCGGACGGATCGGGCTCATCACGCTCGCGCATGTGTGCGACTGTAGCCGCTTCCGCAGGTCAGCCACCGCGAATCGGGGGAAAATGCCGCTGGTGTGGTCCCCGTCCGCTAGCCGCCGGAATTGGGTGGGGCGAGGTCGGCCCGGCTGACGAGCCTGGACAGCACGATCACGCTCCGGGTACGGACGACGAAAGGCTCAGCGCCGATCCGTTCGACCACATGCTCGAAATGCCGCACGTCGGAAGCCCGGATGTGCAGCAGGGCGTCGGCATCCCCGGTGATCGTGGCGGCACCGGTCACCTCGGGATATTTCGCGATAGCCGCCGCGATGTCCCCCGGTGAGGTGCGGCCGCGGCAGAAGACCTCCACGTACGCCTCGGTCGTCCAGCCGAGGGCGGCGGGATTGACCGTCGCGGTGAACCCCGTGATCGACCCTTCCGCACGCAACCTGTCCACCCGCCGCTTGACCGCGGGCGCGGAGAGCCCGACCACGGCCCCGATCTGGGCGTAGGTCGCCCGGCCGTCGGCGATCAGGGCACTGATGATCCGCCGATCCACCTCGTCCAGCGCCACACCGCGATCCTGCCAGGCCCGAGCTGTCACGTCCCCGGATACGGCATCCCCCGCCCGGCGGCCAGCGGAGCCAGGTTCGAGTGCGCGGGGTGCACGCGGCCGGCCGGGCCCACCGCGAAGGCGCGCAGCAGGTTCTGCGTCGCCCGGTCCACGAACGCGCGGGCAGCGGCGTCCACCCCGTGACCGCAGTGGGGAACCCGCATCGCACATACCCAGCGCATCGTCCCGGTCGCGAATACCGCCGCCCCGCTGGCCACCGTGTAGTAGGCCGAGTCCGCGTAACTGCGCACCCCCCCGCAGGTGAGCGGGGAGTGCGCGAGCACCTCGATCGCCGGCGGGGTTGGCACGCCGGTATTGACCCGGTCGTATTCCGGGCCCACCAGGCCGGGGAACGAAGTCCCGGCGCGCACACCGGTCCCCGCGAAGATCCAGTTCCTCGGGTCGTAGACCACGTATGGGGCACTGACCGGATTGCACTCGTAGAAGACGCCGGTGATCACGCTCTCCGGCCGCGGGTCGGGCGGGTCCCGCCAATCCTGGGTGGTGGCCGCGTTGTCCTTGCCGTAGAGCGGGTCGATCGCGGCATCCTTGTAACAGATCTCCACGCGGTCGGGGCCGAGCGGGGAAGAGGCGAACCGGATGTGCCGGAACATGGCGTTGGCCCCCAGGAACGCAACGTTCGTCCCAGCCCCACGGGCCGCCAGCAGCGCACTTCGCATGGATGCGGAGTAGTACTCATCGTGCCCTAGCGAGATGACCGCCCGGGCGCCGGCGAGCAGGTGCGGGTGGGCGGCGAGATCGACATCGGTCTCATAGGCGAGCGGCACCCCGGCCGTCCGCTCAGCCAGTGTGATCGGCGGATCGTCGAAGACCAGGAACAGTTGTGCGCCGTTGCCGTCGTAGGGCCGGTCGAAGCTGACCGCATAGCTGCGGTCGGCGAAGCCACCCGGACCTTCGTAGAGGCTGTAGCCACCCCAGGTGTTATAGGCCTGCCAGGTGGTAGCCCCGAGCAGCAGGACGACCTTGCCCGCGGTTGATGCCGAACGGACGGTGATCGGCACGTACCGCTGTGCGCCGGTGGAAGCGTCCAGCCGCAGCAGGTAGGCGCCGGCCGGCCATCCCGCCGTGGACACGGTCAGGCTCGGCCGCCACGGGGCGGTCACCATTCTGGTCGCGCCGCTCAGCCGCGGACCGCTCTGGCGCTGGCCCGCGACGGTGCCGCTGACCCACACCTGCCGTGCGCCGGTGCCGCCGTACCAGCCCATCCGGAAGGCCCGCACCCGGAACCGGGCCGCTGTCGTGGAGACATAAAGCCGGAACGACTGGCCGGGCATCACACTGACCCGGTCCGCATAACCTTCGATCGCGCCGGGCGCGCCCTGGTCGGTTATCCGCCAGCCCGCCGTCCCGGGTCGCCGGTTCTCATTCGCGGGGACCGGTGCTCCGGCGCGCGTGCCAGCCACGGCCCCGCGGTCCGTACCGGTGGGCGAGGCACCGGCACCGGCACCGGCACCGGCACCGGCGGCACTGCAGCCGGCGGCCAGCAGCGCGACGGTGACCAGCCCTGCTATCACCGGCACGGGCGACCGCGACCGGCCCGTGCCCCGAACGGCGGGCGGCTTCCCGGGCAACCCGGCTGCGGTGGCCCGAGCGTTCCATCTGCGGCGGCCGTCCCCCATGCCCGTTTACTTCCCGGATCGGGCCGGAGCGAGCCCGCCAGGCATCAGGTTTGGCCTGGCCATGACCAAACCCGGGATTACCGCCCTGGCGAGCCGCCGGGGGGGCTACCCCGAGATGACGAGGGTCACCCGGAACACCGACTTGCCACCGGCGCAGTGGGGGCCGGATGTCGTTGGCCCGGTCGGCTGCACGCTCGGACCACAAGCCGTCCGGGACGAGGTGAGCACGGCAGTGCCGGAATGCACCGCGACGAAGTACGCCCCAGTGACGCCGAGCGCGAGCATGAGGCGGCCGTTGGCCCGCCGCGCCAGCACCGCCGAGTTGGACTCGATGCCCGACCACATGTGGGCCGGCGTACCGTGCAGATAGACCATCACACCGTCCCCGCGGTGGATGCACAGCGACTTGTTGTTGTCCGCCTCGGACACGGTGAGCGGGCTGGAAGCCTGCACCTTCGCCGCCGGGGTGGCACAGGCAGACGGGCTGGTGGCGCCCGATCCGTTCGCCGCGCTCGACCCGGGATGAACCGAGCCGCAGGCTGCGACCACGAGGGATGCTGCGATGATGGCGCCCGCGAGCGGGGCCGCTCGCCGGCTGCGTGGCTGACTCATGCTCAACCTCCTGCACGACGTGCCAGCCGGGGGATGATGTGGCCAGCGCAGCTTAGACGCTTAGCACACTCACTCCGGTTCCCGTGGCGTTTGGGGTGTTTATCCGTTTCCCCGCGCGGCGCCCCGCCTACCGCACACCCGGGCGGCGGGGAGTTCGCGACAGACATCGGCACCATTGAGGTTTCCGCATGTGGCCCACCCCAGCGGCGGCGCACTGGCGGAAGTCTGGGTGGCTGCGGACGCCGCCCATCTCACGGTTGAAGTCACCAATGACCGGGGCAGGGTCCTGCGGGTGCTGCACCGCTATTACAGCCGCCGACCGCTGAAGCAGCACGAGCGGTCTCTCGTCCTTGCTTCGCCGTTTGTGCCTGTCTGGCTATTGACGGCACATATTGGCCTGGTTATGTTGCGCGCAGGCGCCGCTACCCACGGTGCCCACAGTGCCTCCGACCAGGCGGCGCGGTCAATGGTCATGTGAAGGGATCCCATGAACGCCCCCGTCCCCATCCGGCGATGGACTGTCCGGGGCGGCGCCGCCGTCTTCACGGCAGTGACCCTCGCCATCGGCATGCAAGCCGCCGTGACAGGCGCGCAAGCCGCGGTCCACAAGCCGCCCAGGGTGG
>DAHUZQ010000101.1 GCA_027306495.1 Actinomycetota bacterium
CCGGAAGCGGGTACCCACCCGGCGCGTTGTCCTGCGAGCCCGTCGAACCCATGGCGCGAGCGTATCCCGCCACGCCGCCCGCATCCGCCGGTCAGCGATAAGTTGCCGGGTGGTTGGAAGTTCGCCGGGGTGCTTCGCCCCCGCTTTGACCGCCATCACCAATCGCCGGTATCCTCTGATGGCGTCCGTGTGTATTGGTATGGCTGCGGTGCCGCTCAGCGGAGCAGGAGCGCGGCCATCGGTGCAGCGGACCTACCGCGCCCGCAGGATCGCAACGGGCGTGGGTCCACGACCAGGTCCCACACGAAGGCTCATGACTGTGCGTACTTTCAGCCCGAAGGGCAAGGACATCCAGCGCCAGTGGCATGTCATTGACGCATCCGATGTCGTGCTCGGCCGCTTGGCCAGCCAGGTGGCGGTGCTGCTGCGGGGGAAGCACAAGCCCATCTTCGCCCCCCACCTCGACACCGGTGACTTCGTGATCGTGGTGAACGCTTCCAAGGTCGCCCTGAGCGGCAACAAACTCCGTGACAAGCGGGCATACCGGCACTCCGGCTACCCCGGCGGGATCCATTCCGTCGCGTACGGAGACCTGCTGGCCAAGCACCCGGAGCGAGTGGTCGAAAAGGCCGTCAAGGGCATGCTCCCCAAGAACACGCTGGGCAGGAACATGCTCCGCAAGCTCAAGGTCTACCCGGGCCCTGACCATCCGCATCAGGCGCAGCAGCCGGTGCCGTTCCAGATCACGCAGGTCGCGCAGCAGGCGGGGACCTCCGGTGCCGCGAGCAGGTAGTAGGGCAATGCCGCGGTGGCGGGCGGTCCGGCCAGCATCCGGTGTCATGACGCAAGACGATGAGGAAGCACGAGGGAAGTACCGTGGCTGAGTCCCCAGGCACGTCCACGCTCGCAACCGATGAGCACGTGGGCGAAGCCGAGCACGTCTCGGAGTACACGACCGAGACGGTTCCCGAACCGGCGGACCGTGCGGGCCGCGGGCCGATCGTCACTGGCACCGCCCACGGAACGGGCCGGCGCAAGGAAGCGATAGCCCGGGTCCGGATCGTCCCCGGGACGGGCCAGTGGCGGGTCAATGACCGGTCTCTGGAGCAGTTCTTCCCCAACAAGGTTCATCAGCAGCTCATCAGCGATCCGCTGGTGCTGCTTGGTGCCGCGGGCCAGTTCGACGTCGTCGCGCGGGTCACCGGCGGCGGGGTGACCGGCCAGGCGGGGGCGCTCCGGCTCGGCATTGCCAGGGCACTGATTGTGGTGGACCCCGAAAACCGGCCCCCTCTCAAGCGGGCCGGCTACCTCACCCGCGACGCGCGGGTCAAGGAGCGCAAGAAGTACGGGCTGAAGAAGGCCCGCAAGGCGCCACAGTACTCCAAGCGCTGACCGGCGCTCTGGTACCACGGTGACGGCGAGCCCGGGTATCGCTCCGTCAGCGAGCACCTCATCGTCGATTCCGGCAACCTCGCGCCCGGCGCCACCAGTGGTCCGGGATTCGGGAAGCCGGCTGTTCGGCACCGACGGGGTACGCGGCGTCGCAGGGCGTGATCTCACGGCCAGGCTGGCCATGGATCTGGCGACCGCGGCGAGTGACGTTCTGCACGATCGTGGTTCGTACGCCGAAGCACTGGCCGCCGGACGACGGCCGGTCGCGGTGGTCGGCCGGGATCCGAGGGCGTCAGGGGAGTTCCTGGAGTCTGCCGTGGTGGCCGGGCTGGCCGGTGCCGGACTGGACGTGCTGCGCCTGGGTGTGCTGCCGACGCCGGCACTCGCTTTCCTCACCGCCGACCTCGGCGCCGACCTGGGGATCATGCTCTCCGCCAGCCATAACCCCGCCGCCGACAACGGCATCAAAATGTTCGCGCGCGGCGGGTTCAAGCTTCCCGACGCCGTCGAGGACGAGATCGAGTCGCGCATGCGCGATCCGGGGGTGTCCAAGGATGGTCCGCCCGCTGGGGGTTTCGGCCGGGTAACAGAGGGCGCCGGCCACCGCGAGCGCTACCTCGCCCACGTGCTGGCTTCGGTCACCGACCCGTGCCCGGCACCCGGCGCGGCCTCGTCCGGCCTGCTGGCACCGGGCCAGCCAGCCGGGCCGGCCGGAGGGCGCCCCGCCTGCACCCTGCTGGCGGGAATGCGGGTGGTGGTGGACTGCGCGCACGGTGCCGCCTGGCAGTTCGCGCCGGAACTTCTCAGACGAGCGGGCGCGCAGGTGATAGCCATCGGTGTGGCCCCGGACGGGGACAACATCAATGTCGATTGTGGTTCGACCGATCTGCGTGCGCTGAGTTCCGCCGTGGTCGAGCACGGAGCGGACGCCGGGATCGCCCACGATGGGGACGCGGACCGCTGCCTCGCCGTGGGCGCCGATGGAACCACCATCGACGGGGACCAGATCCTGGCGGTGCTCGCGCTCAGCTTGAAGGCGCAGCAGCGACTGGCGGCCGACACGGTCGTCACGACGGTCATGTCCAACCTGGGCTTCCGGATCGCGATGGCCGAGGCGGGCATTTCAGTCGTGCAGACGGCCGTCGGCGACCGCTATGTCCTGGAGGCCATGCGGGCCGGTCACTTCGTGCTCGGGGGAGAGCAGTCCGGGCACGTCATCATGCTCGACCACGCCACCACTGGGGACGGACTGCTGACCGGTCTCCACCTGCTGGCGGCCGCGGCGCGCGCCCGTGCTCCACTGGCTGAGGTCGTTAGCGTCATGACCAGATACCCCCAGGTGCTCGTCAACGTGGCCGGGGTCGATAAGGCGCGGGTCGCCGCCTCAGCCATCCTGGCGGGCCGGATCGCTGCCGCGTCCGCCGAACTCGGTGACTCGGGCCGGGTGCTGGTGCGGCCGAGCGGGACCGAGCCCGCCGTGCGGGTCATGGTCGAGGCACGTGAGGAAGAGCATGCCCGCCGGCTCGCGCAGTCGCTGGCCGAGGCGGTCCGTGCGGCCGCAGTGAGCTGACTCACCTGGCTGAACAGAGCGCCGAACGGGGCCTGCGCACCGGTTACCCTGGCAGCCATGTGCGGCATCGTGGGATACGCGGGTCATCGGCAGGCGGTCGGGGTTGTGCTGGAGGGACTCGGCCGCCTGGAGTACCGGGGCTACGATTCCGCGGGTGTCGCGGTCGTGGACCGGGGACAGCTGAAGTCCCGTAAGCGAGCCGGCAAGCTGCTCAACCTGGTCGAGGCACTCGAGCGCGGTGGGCCACTGGCCGGCCGGGTGGGCGTCGGACACACCCGCTGGGCGACCCATGGCGCCCCGACCGACCCGAACGCACACCCACACGTGGACTGCACCGGTCAGCTTGCCGTGGTCCACAACGGCATCATCGAGAACTTCGCGACGCTGCGTGCCGAGGCGCTCGCCTCGGGGCACGAACTGTCATCGGAAACCGATACGGAAGTCGTCGCTCACCTGCTGGAGTCGGAGATGGCCGCGATGGCGGGTGTGGATGGCCCGGCCCGGCCGGGTGCCCTCGCCGAGGCCATGCGCCGGGTGTGCAGGCGGCTGCAGGGCGCGTTCACGCTGGTGGCGGTGGATGGCCGGGACCCCGGCGCGGTCGTGGGCGCCCGCCGGAACTCACCGCTGGTCATCGGCCGCGGCCAGGGTGAGAATTTCCTGGCCAGCGATGTAGCCGCGTTCATCGCCTATACGCCGCACGCGCTGGAACTGGGCCAGGACCAGGTGGCCGAGGTCCGTGCGGACCAGGTGCGCGTGACGGATTTCGACGGATCGCCCGCGCAGGTCCGTGAGTACCTGGTGGACTGGGACATCTCCGCGGCCGAGAAGGCCGGCTACCAGTACTTCATGAGCAAGGAGATCGCCGAGCAGCCACGGGCGATCGCCGACACCCTGCTGGGCCGGGTCGGCCCGGGCGGGAAGCTTGTCCTGGATGAGATGCGCCTGCCCGAGGACGAGTTGCGCGAGGTGGACAAGATCATCATTGCGGCGTGCGGCACCGCGTACCACGCCGGGATGATCGCCAAGTACGCCATCGAGCACTGGTGCCGGATCCCCTGCGAGGTGGAACTCGCCAGCGAGTTCCGCTACCGCGACCCGATCCTGACCCGGACCACACTGGTCATCGCCATCTCTCAGTCCGGTGAGACGATGGACACCCTGATGGCGGTGCGACACGCGCGTGATCAGAAGTCACGGGTGCTGGCCATCTGCAATGTCAACGGCTCCTCGATTCCCCGGGAAAGTGACGCGGTCCTCTACACCCGGGCGGGCCCGGAGGTCGCCGTCGCCTCGACCAAGGCCTTCCTGACCCAGTTGGTGGGCTGTTACCTGGTCGCGCTGTACCTGGCCCAGCTTCAGGGAACGAAGTTCGGCGATGAGGTGGGTTCGGTCATCGATCAGCTCATGCGGATGCCGGCGGCGGTGGACCGCGTGCTCGACTCCATGGACCAGGTGCGGGAACTCGCCCGGGAACTGGCCGGCGAGCGCTGCGTGCTGTTCCTGGGCCGCCACGTCGGGTACCCGGTGGCCCTCGAAGGAGCACTCAAGCTGAAGGAACTCGCCTACATGCAGGCCGAGGGCTTCGCGGCCGGGGAGCTCAAGCATGGGCCGATCGCCCTCGTTGAGGCCGGGCTGCCGGTGGTGGTCGTGGTCCCCTCCCCGGAGGGCCGCGCCGTGCTGCACGACAAGATCGTTTCGAATATCCAGGAGGTCAGGGCTCGCGGGGCGCGGGTCATCGTGGTCGCCGAGGAGGGGGACACCCGGGTCAGGCCGTACGCGGACACGCTGATCGAGGTGCCGCAGGTCCCCACCCTGCTCCAGCCCCTGGTCACCGCGGTGCCGCTGCAGGTGTTCGCCTGCGCACTGGCGTCCGCGAAGGGCCTGGACGTCGACCAGCCGCGCAACCTGGCCAAATCCGTCACCGTCGAGTGACTCCGGCGCCCTCGGGAATGGCAGGCTTGGGACCGTGATCGTGGGCATCGGATTGGACATCGTGGTCATCGAGCGGCTTGCGACCGCCCTGCGCCGGACGCCGTCCCTGGCGGCCAGGCTGTTCACCGAGGGCGAACGTGGCCGGGCACCGGCCTCGCTGGCCGGCTGCTTCGCCGCCAAGGAGGCGCTCGCCAAGGCGCTGGGCGCTCCGGCCGGCCTGAGCTGGACCGACGTGGAAGTGTGCCACGACGGGAGCGGGCGGCCGTTCCTCTCGGTCCGCGGCACGGTGGCGGAGGCCGCTGCGCTGCTCGGCGTCCGCTCCTGGCACCTGTCGCTGAGCCACGATGGTGGGGTCAGCGCGGCGATGGTGGTGGCCGAGGGATGATAGCCGCCCACGACGTCGCCACTGTTCGCGATGCGGAACGGGTGCTCATGACCCGTGTGCCTCCGGGCACGCTCATGCAGCGCGCGGCGGCCGGCCTGGCGGCGGTCTGCGTGGGCATGCTCGGCCGGGTCTACGGCAGCCGGGTCGTTGTTCTCGCTGGCAGTGGTGACAACGGTGGCGACGCCCTGTATGCGGGCGCGAGGCTGGCGCGGCGGGGGGCTGCTGTGATGGCGGTCGCGGCGGGCACACGTGTTCACCCGGAGGCGGTGGCGGCGCTGCGTGCCGCTGGCGGACGGGTCACCGATGCCGGTGATCCCGGGCTGCTCGGGCGGGCCGATCTGGTGCTGGACGGCCTGCTGGGCATCGGCGGCCACGGCGGGCTGCGTGGCGCGTTCGCCGACCTGGCGGGGATGCTCGCCCGTGCGCGGGAGGGCGGAGCCGGCCCGGCCGTCGTGGCTGTCGACCTGCCCAGCGGGATCGACGCGGACAGCGGGGTGGTCGAGGGGACGGCTATCCGGGCGGACGTGACGGTCACGTTCGGGACCTGCAAGCCCGGCCTGCTGATCGACCCGGGCGCCTCTCACGCTGGCCGCGTCGAACTGATCGACATCGGGCTCGGGCCTTATCTGGGCGCGCCTGTGGTGTTCTGCCCGGAAGCGGCGGAGATCGCGGCCGTGCTGCCGCGGCCGGGCGCGGAGTCCGACAAGTACCGCCGGGGCGTGCTCGGGATCGTGGCCGGGAGCGAGGCATTCAGCGGCGCGGCGGTCCTGGCGGTCGGGGCGGCGGTCCGGGGCGGCACCGGGATGGTGCGGCTGGTGTCCGCACCCGCGGCGGCCGCCGTGGTCCGCCAGCAGTGGCCGGAAGCGGTGATCACGGTCACCGGGCGGGACGGCGTGGCGGGCCACGAGGTGGGGATGGCCGGCCGGGTTCAGGCCTGGGTGGCCGGCCCGGGCATGGGAACCGATGAGAGCGCCGGGGAACGCCTGCGGGCGGTGCTGGCCACCGGCCTGCCGGTGCTCGTCGACGCGGACGGGCTGACCCTGCTCGCGTCCATGGACCTGCCGCTGGCGCGGGGAGGGCCGACCTTGCTCACCCCTCATGCCGGGGAGCTGGCGCGGCTGCTGGGGGCCGACGCGGCGGCCGTGGCGGCGCGCCGGTTGGAGCACGTGCGGGCGGCGGCGGCGGCCACCGGCGCCACTGTGCTCCTGAAGGGGTCGACCACGGTGATCGCGCCGGCGGGCGGGAACGGCCCGGTGGTGGTCAATCCGACCGGCACCGGCTGGCTCGCCACGGCGGGCACCGGAGATGTGCTGTCCGGGCTGGCCGGTGCGCTGCTGGCGCAGGGGCTGGACACGGTCGAGGCCGCATTTGCCGCTGCCTACCTGCACGGCCTGGCCGCCAAGCGCGCCGCGGCCGGACCGGACGTGGCGGGGCTGGCACCAGCCGGTGAGTCCCCGATCGGGGCGGCGGACGTGATCGGTGCCCTGCCCGGCGTCATCCGGGGCCTTGGTCCGGACAGGGACCGGGCAAGTGGACGCGGCCCGGTGAGGTAAACGACCCCAGGGAATGGGGCCGCGGGCACAGGGCCGCACGTGGCGGCGCCGGCCGCCGCGCGCGGAGGCCTGGTGTGTGTTCCGGCGGTCCCGTTATGCTCCATGTGCTCTATTGGCGTCCGGTTATGCGGAGGGCCGAGGTATGCCGTCAGGTCGGCGGGTCTGGGCAGGGGCGCGGCGTGATGTCAGGCCGCGCGGTGTGGGTCGTCGTGGCGCGCGGGGTGGCGGATCCCGGGTGGGTGTGGTGTCGTGGTGGCGGGGGGTGGGCCGGGCCGATCGGCTGGTGCTTGGCGCCTCAGCGTTGTTCTTGGCGTTAGTGGTTGCGGGTTCGCTGGTGTGGGTGGGGGTTTCCGGTGGTGCGGCGCGAGCGTCTCGGGCACGCCGGTATCTGACGTTCACAGCTTGCCTGGTGACGGGTTCGCAGGGGGTGGCGTCGGGTGAGGCGGCGGTGGTGTGGGCGGGGATGGAGCAGGCGTCGGTGGCGACGCGGGTGCAGGTTGAGTTTTTGCCGGTGAAGGTGGGTTCGTCGGCGGCTGCGGCTGTGCCGTATGTGGATGGGTTGCTGCAGCGGCGGTGTGGTGTGGTGATCGCGACGGGGGCGGCGCAGGTCGCGGCGCTGGATGCGGCGGCGGCGGGGGGGCCGTCGGCGGTGCTGGCGGTGGTGGGGGGGCCGGTCGGGGTGGGGCGGGGGGTGACCCGGTTGCCGGGTGGGCGTGCTGCCCGGGCGGCGGTGGTGCGGTTGATCAGTGCCGCTGTCCAGCGGGCTTCTTGACGGCTAACGCTGGAACCGGTGGGCGGGTGCGTGAACCGTATCCGCTGGTGGATAGTAATGGCTGAGTAAAGCTTGGAATAGCTGTTTTTGGCGTATTGATCCGGTGTTCTTTAGCGTGTGATGCTTTGCGCGTTTGGTCGGCTCACTGAGGAGCACGGGATGCGATCGGTGCGGCGGGACGGTCTGCGTGGGCTGCGGCGGCTATTAGCTGTGGGCCGGGTGTGGCTGGCTGAGCGTGTAGTGCCGGCGGTGGCGCTGGTGGTGGCGGTTGCCTTGCCGGCGGTGGCGTGGGCGCCTGCGGCGTCGGCGGTAACGGTGCGGTGGCCGCTTCCGTCGCCGGCGCAGGTCTTGGCGTGGGTGGAGGGAGCCCGGGTGGCGAGGGTGCCCCGGCAGGTGTCGGGGACGGCGGCTGGGTTACG
>DAHUZQ010000114.1 GCA_027306495.1 Actinomycetota bacterium
CATCATGAGCCCGCGCTTGTCGAGGTGCTCTTCGAGGCGGGCCTGGTTGAAGCGGCCAGCCCGCAGGTCGCGGACCACCCGGATGATCCCGGCCAGGATGAGGAGATTGAGCGCGGCGATGAGAAACAGGAAGATGCCCGAGACCAGCGTCCCCACCACGTCGGTGGTGTGCTGCAGGGCCGAGCCGCCGTTGCGCAATTGCGAGCCGAGTCCGCGGATACCGAAGTTGAGGAGCACGGCTAGGACGAAGACCACCGTCGAGTGGCCGAGCGAGAAGAAGAACCCGACCGACAGCGGGCGCTTGCCGTCCGAGGAGAGCTTGCGGGTCGTGTTGTCGATGGCCGCGATATGGTCCGCGTCGAACGCGTGCCGCATCCCGAGCGTATATGCGAGCACCCCGGTGCCGACACCGAAAATCTCGCTCTTGCCGATGTGGTAATGCCCGGCCACGGCGGCCAGCAGCAACCCCCAGCCGAGGACGTGCAGCGTCAGCACGGCCAGGCCCATGCTGCCCACCCGCGCCCACTCGGCCGGGCTGAGGGCAGCCCGGATGCGCCGGACTCGGCCCGGGTTGCTGAGCATCAGCGGGGCATCCTCCCGTGTCGCTATGGGTGATGTCAGCCTAGGCTTCCTGCGAAGTACTTGCAATAACAGGATGTAAGCATTTGCTTATAGTTGACCGGGCCAGGCCGGTGTTACCGTCACGGGGACGGGTCGCAGTCGCAGGAGGAACGCCCATGCAGCGTGACATCTTCACCCCTGAGCACGACGAGTTCCGTGACATGGTGCGCACGTTCATCGAGCGGGAGATCACGCCCTACCACGATCAATGGGAGCGGGACGGGATGGTGTCCCGCGACGTCTGGCTCGCCGCCGGCCGGGCCGGGCTGCTCGGCATCGAGGTCGAGGAGAAGTTCGGCGGTGGTGGCATCGAGGACTACCGCTACTACCTCATCCTGGACGAAGAACTGGCCAAGGCGGGCACCACCGGCCCGGGGTTCGCCGTGCACAACGACATCAACGGGCACTACTTCAGTGCTCTGGCCAACCCCGAGCAGAAGGAGCGCTGGCTGCCCGGGTACTGCTCCGGAGAGCTGATCAGCGCGATCGCCATGACCGAACCGGGTGCTGGCAGCGACCTGCAGGGCATCCGGGCTACCGCGGTCCGCGAGGGGGATCACTACATCCTCAACGGCAGCAAGACGTTCATCTCGAACGGCCAGCTCGCCGACCTCGTCATCGTGGTCGCCCGCACCGACCCACAGGGGGGTTACCGGGGGATCAGCCTGCTGGTGGTCGAGCGCGGCATGGAAGGCTTCGAACGCGGCCGCAATCTCGACAAGGTGGGAATGCACGCGCAGGACACCTCGGAACTGTCGTTCTCCGACGTCGCCGTCCCGGCGTCCAACCTGCTGGGCGATGAGGGCGCCGGCTTCATCTACCTCATGCAGAACCTGCCCCGCGAGCGCATCACGATCGGGGCTACGGCGCTGGCCGGCGCCGAGGCGATCTTCGAGCAGACGCTCACGTACTGCAAGGACCGGCAGGCCTTTGGCCGGCCGATCGGCCGCTTCCAGCACGTCCGGTTCGTGCTCGCGGAGATGGCCACTGAACTCGCGGTCGCGCGCGCCTTCACCGACCGGGCCGTGACCGAGCACAACGCCGGGCGGCTGACCAGCGAAGAAGCGGCCATGGTCAAGTGGTGGGACACCGAACTGGGCAATCGCGTGGTGGACCGGTGTGTCCAACTGCACGGCGGCTACGGATACATGCGCGAGTACGCCGTGGCCCGCGCGTTCGCCGACAGCCGGGTGCAGACCATCTTCGGCGGCACCACCGAGATCATGAAGGAGATCATCGGGCGCGGGCTCGGAGTCTGAGGCGCGTCCCGGCCGACGGATAGGCGCCGCGGGCTTCGACTTCGGGCCGGAAGGCGTCAGCGGTCACGAGCCGGGTGCCCGGCCTGGCCATGCTGGCCCCCCTGCCCTTGCGCTGACGGGGACGGGTGCTCGGGGGTCGTGCACCGATAGCGGCGCGGCTCGCGATGTTCAGCCTCGGGGAGAAGGAGCCGCCAGGCGGCGGGAGAGTACGATCCGGCTGCCGTCCGGCTCTGTCAGCACCTGGACGCCGGGACCGAAACACGGCACCAGCACTTCCTCGCGCAGTACCTTGCCAGGTGGGCCGGCAGCGGCGATCCGGCCCTGGTCGAGCAGCATCAACCGGTCCGCGAACTGCCCGGCGAGAGTCAGGTCGTGCACGGCGGACACGACAGTGAGGGACCGCTCCCGCCGCAGCGCGTCCACCATCTCCAGCGCCTCCACCCGGCGGCCCAGGTCCAGCGAACTGGTCGGCTCATCCAGCAGCAAGATGGCTGATTCCTGGGCGAGCGCGCGGGCCAGCACGAGGCGCTGGAGTTCACCACCGGACAGCGTCGCGAGCGGCCGGCCCGCCAGTGTCCTGAGCCCGAGCTGGTCCAGCAGTCCGCCGCAGAGCTCGCGGTCCTGCTGGGTCTCCATCCGCAGGTAACCGATATGCGGCGTGCGGCCCAGCAGCACGTAGTCGAGGGATGTCATATCCGGCGGGAACGTCGGCGTCTGTGGGACGTAGGCGACGAGCCGGGCCAGCCGCCGCCGGGCCATTCCCTTGGTTGGCTGCCCATCGACCGTGATCTGTCCCTGGTGAGGGAGCAGGCCGGCCATGGCCCGCAGCAGGGTCGACTTCCCGGCCCCGTTCGGCCCTACCACCGCCAGCCACTCACCGGGGGCCACCTGGTGCGACACGCTGGCGAGGGCAGGCCGTTCCCCATAATGAACGGCCACCCTCTCCAGGACGATCATGCGAGTTCCCGGCGAGCCCGGCGCGAGCGCAGAACGTACAGGAAGAACGGCGCACCCGCCGCGGCGGTGATCACGCCGATCGGCACTTCGGCGGGTGCCTGCACGGTGCGGGCGGCGATGTCGGCGAGGATCATGAACGCCGCCCCGCCGATCAGCGAGACGGGCAGGACGGTCCGGTAACTCGCGCCCGCCGCGAGACGGACCGTGTGCGGCACGATGATGCCGACGAAGCCGATCAGGCCGCTGACCGACACCGCCGCCGCCGTGCCGAGCGTCGCCGCCGCGACCACCGTGAGCCTGACCCGCGCGACGTCGACCCCGAGCACGTTGGCTTCCGTCTCACCTACCCGCAGCACATCGAGCAGCCGCCGGTGCGCGAGCAGCACAACCGTGGCGACGGCCAGATAGGGCAGGATGAGCGTGACATCGGACCAACTGGCGAGCGAGAACCCGCCGAGGATCCAGGTGTAGACCTGCTGCAGTTGCGGGAAGTGCTGCTGCTGCAGGTAGGTCTGGACCGCCGTGAGCAGTGCGGTCATCGCGATCCCGGCGAGCATGATGGATGCGCTCCCGCCGGCCGGCCGGGTCGCATCCCCACCGCGGTCGGCGCTGCCGCCCAGCAGATAGGTCAGGGCGACCGTGCCGGCGCCGCCCGCGAACGCCGCCACCGGAAGCAGGCCGGGCGCCGCCCCGTTGATGATGATCACCGTGGCGCCGAGCCCGGCTCCGGCCGCGACCCCGAGCAGGTAGGGATCGGCCAGCGGGTTCCTGAACACGCCCTGGTAGGCGGCGCCACTGCCCGCCAGCATCGCACCGACCATTCCGGCCAGCACCACCCGGGGCCTCCGGATCTGCCAGATGATGGCGACGTCCACCGCCGGCACGCTCAGGTGGGGGTGCCAAGGAAGCGGCGCGAGCAGCGCTTCCCCGACTGCCCTCAGCGAGATGTCCGACGGCCCGATCATGATGCCCGCGGCGACGGCCAGGAAGAGCAGGACGGTTGCCACGGTGAGGGCGCGCCCCGCTCGCCGCCGGACGGGCGGGGCGCGGCGGCCCGAAGTGCCGGCCCGAACCGGATGTGCCGGCCCGACCGGATGTGTCGGCCCGACCGGATGTGCGGCCCCACCGGATGTGCCGGCCCCACCGGGTCTGCCGGCCCCACCGGATGTGCCGGGTGGCGCCGCCGGTTCGGGTGGCGCCACCGGCGGGCGGGGCGCGGCGGCGGGTTCTCCGGCCGCACCCCGCTCACCGCGGGCCGTGACGTGGTCGCGGGTCAACTGCTCCCGGTCCCCTTCAGACCGCCCGTCCCCTTGAGCGCGGCGACCACCGTACGCAGCAGGTCAACGATGCGCGGGCCCCAGCGGGAGGCGATGTTGTCGTTGAGCAGGACCACATGCTTGTCCTTGACGGCGGTCAGGTTGGCCCAGCCAGGGCGCTTGGCCAGGGTGGTCGCGTTCTGGTGGCAGCAGATCGTGTCCGCCAGCAGGATGTACTGCGGGTTGGCCGACAGGATGTACTCCGATGACAGTTGCGGGTACCCGCCGGCCGCCGCCGCGCCCTTGGCCGCGTCGGCGATGCTCTTCATCCCGAGCATCCCGAGCAGCCTGCCCACGAACGTCGTCGAGGTCAGCGAGTAGTACGTGGGGTCGAGTTCGTAGTAGTAGGTGATCGGATGGGACGGGCGCTTCACCGAAGCGACGATCGCGGAGATCTGCTGACGCAGCCGCGCGACCTCCCGCTGTGCCTGTGCCAGATGGCCGGTGGCGCGGCCGAGCTGGGTGAATTCGCTGTAGACACCGCTGATGCTGGACGGGGCGGACAGGTTGAGCACCGGGATGGAGAACGCGGACAGCTTGCTCGCCAGCGTGCTCGCGTCGTAGGAGACCACCACCAGGTCGGGCTTATCGGCGACGATGGCCTCGATGTTGGGCTGCAGGCCCGACAGCTTGGTCCGCGGCGCCTGTGGCGGGTAGTTGGAGTCGGAATCAACGGCCTTGACCTGACTGCCCGCACCGATCGCGTACAGCATCTCCGTGGCGGTCGGGGAGAGCGAGATGATGGCGCCGGGCCGGGCCTTTATGTGGACGGGGCCGTTCGAGGTCGTGATGGTGACCGGGAAAGCGCCGGTCGTTTGCGTGGTTCCGGACTGGCCGGAGCCGGACGTTTGCGGCTGTGTGCCGCAGGCGGCCAGGGAAACCGCGACCGCCCCGGCCAGGACAATGGCTGGAAGGCGGGAAGGTACCCGCATTGTGAATCATCCTCCGTCGGGATCGTGGAGGACGAAGTGCGCCCGCTGCGATACCCGACAGGCATCGGAACGAACCGCCCTTCCTCCGAGGACAGCACGCCGACACTGGCCAGGCGCCCGGGCTCATCCCCTCGCGGGGGCATCACCGTTGCGGGACAGCGCCGGATTCTCACCGGCTTCGCTGGGCTCAGCGCCATCCTGAATCCAACCAGGACGCGCGTACTCTATCGCGCCACGACGGGCAGGGCACGGGAAGCCCCCGGTTGCGCCCGGCCGGCCGCCATGTGGACCTCTCATAGGACCCGGCGCTGGCCGGCCCACGGCTCAGCACTGGATCCCCCAGCCCGCCGTCATATAACGACAAGGCGCACTCTCGGCCGTACTCTGTTACATGAGGGATCGCGGCCTCGGCCTTCGTGGCGGGGCGCAGTCGGCGTGCCCGCCGGCGAGGGCACAGGACGGAGCAGGAAACGTGGCTGACGGCGACCGCGCACTCGTCATACCGGACGGCGGGTTCTGGCCCGCCCCGCAGATTCCCCAGCCGAACATCTACCCGATGGAGTGGCGGGTCGAGACGGCCAAGCTGGCGGCGATCTACGAGAAGTCCAAGCTGGCCGTGTGGAACCCCGCCGACCTGCCGTGGGACGGGCTGCGCGCCGAAGATTTCACCACTGAGCAGCGGCTCGGGATCATGTACTGGTTCTCCGTGCTCGCCAACTTCGACGCATCAGGGCCCGCCGTGTTCGCCCGCGCCACCATCCACGCGTTCGAGCAGCACGAGGAAGACCCGGTGCGCAAGTGCTTCTTCTCGATCACCCGGGACGAGATGAACCACGAGGAGTGCTGCCAGCGTTCCATCGCCAAGCTCTGGCCCGGCGGGCCGCTGGACTGGGAGCCGGGCACCGACCTCGAACGGGCCGCCCACAACAACATCGGCTGGCTCTACCACAATGGCGGCCGCTACTGGGGCGGTTACAACAAGGCGGTCGGCAAGTACTCACTGCCCGTGCTGTTCACCAGTTTCATGATGGGCGAGATGGCCGCCTCCACCCTGTTCCGGGGTATGGCTTCGGGCACCCAGCACCCGGTGTTCTCGGAGATGTTCCACCGGATCGGCCGGGACGAGTCCCGCCACCTGCAGATCTGCATGACCATCCTGGAGAACGAGTGGCCCGGCCTGACCGAGGACGTCAAGGACCTGATCACCAGGCAGTTGCGGGCCGGGTTCGTGTTCCTGTCGATGATCTTGTGGGAGCCCCCGGAGGGGTTCTGGGAATTGCCGCCGTACTTCCTGCACAACCACCGCGTGCTGATGGACCACGCCCGGGACTCGGGCCTCGGCGTGCTCTCCTACGAGGAGCAGGCGGAGAACTGGCGGGTGGCCATGGCCCGGGTCCGCGCCATCGTGCAGCGGTGGGGTATCGAGTTCCCGGCCATTCCCGAGCTCGACATCGAGGGCGTGGACGTCACCGACGCCGTGAACGCCGAAGACATCATTCCCGTGTTCTAGGAGGGAACGAGCCGTCCCCGCGTGGTGGGTTCCCCACGCTTGGCGGTGCGTGCGGGCGCGCGGGGGCGG
>DAHUZQ010000105.1 GCA_027306495.1 Actinomycetota bacterium
TCACGACGCGATCACCGGCACCGAGTCCGACCAGGTCTACCTCGATCTGCTGGCCGGCTGGCGGGAAGCCTTCGATCGGGGCGAGGCCGCCCGCCGCGAGGCCGCCGGTTACCTGGGCGGACTGGCGTGCACGCTTCCCCCCGGCGCATCACCCTCCCAGCCGGCCAGCGCATCACCCTCCCAGCCGGCCGCGCGCGCCGTACTGGTCGTCAACACCCTGTCCTGGCCGCGGGCCGGGCATGCCTCCATCACACTCGCCTTCCCCGGCACCTGCTGGACGTGGCTGGCGATCGTGTCCGCCGACGGCGCCGAACTGCCGTTCCTCGCCGAGGGTGTCCTCCGGCACGGCGATGGCACCCTCGCAGAGGTCACGGTCACCTTCCGCGCACAGGTGCCCGCGCTCGGGTTCGCCACCTACTGGGCCGTGCCCGCCACCGGTGACGGCGGCAAAAACCGGGCCGCCTGGCAGCCCCTGCCGGCCACCACGATTGGGAACGGCGCCTTCGAGGTGACCGCCGACCCAGCCCTGGGCGGTGCGCTGACCCGCCTGGTGGACCGGGCGAGTGCCAGCGACCTGCTCCGCGGCCCCGGCAACGAACTCGTGCTGACCGACGAGCACCGCACTCACCCGCGCTGGGGGGAGGGTGCGTGGCTGCTCTCCCCCCGGGGCACGGGCACCGGGTCGGCGGGCACGCGGGCCGATGTTCGCGCGCAGCGCTGCCCCGTTGGCGCCCGCCTGGTCGCCACGCTGCGCCTGCGCGGACTGCGCGTCACCCAGGAAACCATCCTCTGGGACGGATCGGACCGCGTCGAGTTCCGCACCCACGTGGACGGCTCTATTGGCGCGCACGCACTGCTGCGGGTGCGGTTCCCGGTGGACGTGCCCGGGGCGCTGCCGGTCTACCAGAGCGCAGCCGCCGTGGTCGGGCGGCCGTTCGGCACACCGGACGCCGACGTCGCCACACACCCGTTCACCCTGGACAACCCGGCACACGAGTGGTTCGGCCTGGCCTGGACCACCGCGGTCATGGTGGACTCCGTGCCCCACGCGATCGGCGTCGCCGAGGTCATCGCACCGGACGAGCGGCGGGCCGGTCCCGGCCGCGACCGGGAGCGCGCCGCGATCCGCAGCCTGGTCGCGGCACTGGCGGCGCAGGGGGTCACCGCTACCTGCGCACGGCCGGACGGCCCTCGGTACGGGTCACTCGACCTGGACTCCAACCTCCCGGACGTCCGGATCGTCCTGGGCGGGCCTGAACGCAGCACCTGGACCGCGCGGTTGCTGGCGCGGAGCGGGCACGGCCCGGCCGATGAGATGGCCCGCCAGCGAGCGCGCCATGGGACCGCACGGGTCTGGCTGCACGCCGCCCGGCCACGGGCTCAGACGTTCGCACCGAGCGCCGACGTGCGGGGGGACCGGGATCTGCCGGTGCTGCTGATCGCGGGTGACGACCTGGCCGGCGCTATCGAGGCACTCGTGATCGATCTGCAGGACGCGGTCATCGAGGGCGTGCACGCGGCCCCCGGTGCGGGGGCCGCGTGCGACCCGCCACTGGCCGGGCACAGTGCCGCCCTGCTCAACCGCGGCACTCCGAGCAGCGTCGTCAGCCCGGACGGCACCATGCACATCACCGTGCTGCGGGCCAGCGGCGCCTGGCCTTCGGGGGTCTGGATCGACGGCGACCGGCGGACCGCCCCGGACGGCACCAGCTTCTCCCGGCAGCACTGGAGCCATCAGTTCGATTACGCGCTTGTGGCGGGAACGGGTGACTGGCGGGACGCCGGGTTCATGGTGGCCGGCCAGGACTACAACCATCCCCTGCTCAGCTATGAGGTGGGCGTCCACGACGGGCAACTGCCCGCAAGGGCCAGCCTGGCCGCGGTGGACGCCCCGGCCGGGGACCGCCCGGTGGCGCTGCTGTCAGCGCTCAAGCCCGGCGGGAACCCGCTCGCCCGGGGGCTGGCCGGGGAACCGGACCGCGGGGCCGGCGTCATCGCGCGGTTGCGAGCCACCGGCGCGCACGGCACCAGCACAGCACCCGGCACAGCACCCGGCACAGCGCCCGGCAACCTGCTGAGCACCGGGCCACCGCTGGCCCCGGTCCGCCTGTTCACCCCACTGGCGGCCGCGTACCTCACCGACGTGCTGGAACGGCCGGCCCCTGCCGCCACGGACTCCGTGGCCCTCGCCCCTGCCGCCACGGGCGAGGGCGAGCCGCTGGCCCTCGCCGGCGAGACCGTCGCGCTCGTGCCGGTCGGGCCTGCCGGTGTGACCACGGTGGCGCTGATCCCGGCCGACGGCGAACCGCTCGCCACGAGCACGCCCGGCACCTGCCAGGACAGTCCCGAGCCGGCTCAGCCGGTGTTCACGCGTTACTGGCTGCACGGCAAGGGGCCCGCACCGGCCGGAAACCTGCCCGTGACAGTGCACCTGGACCCGGCCCGGCTGGTGCTGCCACCACCGGACACAGCCACCACAGCCGGGGCCGGCGCGGTCCAGTCGGCCACCGTTAAGGTCAGCGTGGCCGCCGGCCTCCGGCCGGCGGCCGGCGCGGTCACGCTGATCGTCCCGGACGGGCTCACCGTCCACCATCCCAGCGGTGGGCCCGCTCACCTGCTCCCCTATGACCTGTCCCCGGACTCGTACGCGACCTGGGAACTGACCGTGTGCGCCGACGGGGCCGCCACGCCCGGCCGCCGCTTCCTCGCTGCCCGGATCGAGGACGAGGATGGCCAAAGCTTCGAGGATGCCACGCTGATCACGATCGGCGAGCCGCCACTGCCACCGCTCGATGCGCCACTGGACATCCTGGCCGCGCGGCACCGGGCCGATCAGCGGGCCACTGCCGCGGAACTGGCCCTGACAGTTGAGCCGGCCAGGCTCCGGCTGGCTCCCGGTGAACGCGGCGAATTCGTCGTCCGGATCACCAACCAGACGGCCGGGTCGCTGCGGGGGGAGGCTCAGCTGATCTCCCCGTTCGGTATGTGGGAAGCCGCGCAGACCTGGACGCGCGCCTTCGCGGCGCCCCCCGGCTACACCACCACCCTGCGCTTCCCGGTGCGGCCACTCGCGACGGCACGGCCCGGGGTCCACCGGTGGGTGCTCGCCAAGGTGAGCTACTTCGGCCGGGTCCGCTACAGCCCGGCGGCCGCCGTCGAGATCTCGGGCTGACCGGGCCCGGCAGGCGGCCGAAGATCCCTGTGGAGCCCAGCGGCAAGCGGCAACGTTTGAGTAACGTAGGTTACCAGTGATGGTAAACACACCTCGTCGGTCATCGCTGGGCTGACAGTGGTTGACGGGCGGGCACACAGGGGGAATTACCGGTTACCGCATCCAGATCGTGGCTGCTGCTTCGGGCAGTGTTGTTCGTGCTGGTCGCCGTGCTCGGGGTCGCGCGCGCGGTAGTTGGCTTCGGCTCCGGGCTGCTGCCGCTGCTGGCCGCTGCCCCGGCGCTGGCGGCGGTGGCCGGCGGGCTGTGGTATGTCCTGGCTGTCGGGGCGGAAGCGCTCGTGGTGGCAGGGATCTTCTTTGCCGAAACCGGGCCCGGTGGAGAGGCCTTCCGGGGGACGGTGACCGCGACGGTGGCGGTGACGGTGGTCACGGCGGTCGCAGCCCTGGCCACCACGTTTCGCGCGCGGCGGGACCGGCAACTCGCACGCGCCCGCCTGGTCGCCGAGGCCGCCCAGCAGGTGGTGCTGCGGCCCCTGCCGAGCGATTGCGCACCGGTGAGGCTCTCCGCGCTGTATCTGTCCGCGTCCGAGGGCGCCCGCGTCGGCGGGGACGTGTATGACGTGGTCCAGACCGGCGGCCGGCTCCGGTTGCTGATCGGTGACGCTGAGGGCAAGGGCCTGCCTGCGCTGCGCGCCGCCTCCGCAGTGCTGGGCGCGTTCCGCACGATCGCCTATGAGGAGGAAGGCCTCGCCAATCTGGCCGCCCGGATCGAAGCCAGCCTGGGCCACCAGTTCGGGCTGGAGGAATTCGTGACCGCGATCCTTGCCGATGTCACCGCGGACGGGAGCAGGATGGACCTGCTCTGCTGTGGCCACCCAATGCCGCTGCTGCTCGGCCCGGCCGGACCGCGGCCCATCGCGGCGGCGCAGGCCGGGCTGCCGCTGGGCCTGAGCACTCTGGGCGGCGGGCAGCGCTGCCCGGTCAGCATCTGTTTGGCGCCCGGCGATCAGGTGCTGTTCTATACCGACGGGCTGAGCGAGGCGCGCAACCGCTCGGGTGAGTTCTTCCCCCTGCTCGGCTCGGCCGCATTTCGAGCCCCGCACTCGCCGGACACCCTGCTGGACCGGTTGAGCAACGAGATGCGCGAGTTCACCGGCCACGCGCCGACTGACGACGTGGCACTCCTGCTCGTCCATCGCGACCTGGCGTGAGCGGGCCGGCCTAGTCTTCCGGAAGCTCCGGTGGGCGGTTCTCGAACGGGGTGCTCAGCACGATCGTGGTGCGGGTGGAGACGTTCGCCGCCTCCCGGATCTCCTGCAGCAGGTTCTCCAGGTCGGCCGGTGAGGCCACCCGGACCTTCAGGATGTAGTTCTCATCCCCGGCCACGCTGTGACAGGCCTCGATAGCGGTCAGATGGGCCAGTCGTTGCGGCGCGTCATCGGGCGCCGCCGGATCGAACGGCTTGATCGAAACGAACGCTGTCAGCGGCAGTCCGGCGCCGGCCGGGTCCATCACCGCCGCATACCCGGTGATGAGGCCACGCCGTTCCAGACGGCGCACCCGTTGGTGGGTTGCCGACACCGACAACCCCGTTTCCCTGGCCAGGTCGGTGAAGCTCATCCGGCCATCCCGGCACAGCAGGGAGACGATCTTGCGGTCGAGTTCTTCCACCCTCGTTCAGGCCCCCACCCGGACCAGGTCATGGGGGGCGTTGTTGAGCCGTTCGAAACCGTTGTCCGTGCAGACCACGATGTCCTCGATCCGCGCCCCGTGCGGTCCCGGATAGATGCCGGGCTCGACCGAGAACGCCATTCCCGGCGCCAGTGCCTCGGTATTGCCCGAGACGATGTAGGGGTGCTCGTGCGTCTCCAGGCCGATGCCGTGGCCGGTGCGGTGCAGGAAGTGCTCGCCATATCCGGCAGCCGTAATGGGCGAACGTGCCGCGTCGTCCACCTGCTCGGCGCTCACGCCCGGCCGTACCGCCTGGCAGGCGGCCTCCTGCGCGTCCTGAAGCACCTGGTAATAGCCGGCGAACTCGGCCGGCGGCCGCCCGACCACGTACGTGCGCGTGCAGTCCGAGCAGTAGCCCGACGGCATCGTGCCGCCGATGTCGACCACCACCACATCGCCGACACCGATCACCCGGCCGGTCGCCTCATGATGCGGGTGGGCGGCGTTCGGCCCGGAACCGACGATCACGAAGTCCGCCCGCGCGTGCCCTTCCGCCACGATCGCCGCCGCGATATCGGCCGCTACCTCGCGCTCGGTCCGGCCCGGCCGCAGCCACGACGGCACGCATGCATGCACCCGGTCGATCGTCTCGCCCGCCTCCCGCAGGGCCGCGACTTCCGCCGCGCTCTTGCGGACCCGCAGGCCCCGCAGCACAGTGCTGGCCAGCGCCTGCCTGGCCGCCGGCAGCGCCTCCCGCAGGCGGAGCACGTTCATCGCCCACATCTGATCGGCCAGGCCCACCGCCCCGGCCCCGGCCAGCCGGCGGCCGGCCAGCTCATAAGGATCGTCCGTCTCATCCCAGGGGACGAACTCCAGCCCCATCGACCCGGCCGGCGATGCCTGCGCCGAACCAACCTCGAACCGGGGCAGGACCAGGCAGGCCGGCCCGTCCGCGGGAAGAACCAGGCAGGTCAGCCGTTCGCTGGGGTGGGCGTCGTAACCGGTGAGGTAGCGCAAGTCTGGCCCGGGGGTCAGGAGCAGGGCATCCAGGCCCGCCCGGCGGGTCGCCCCAGCGGCCTCCGCCAGTCGCCGCGGGGGATACAGATCTCCGGCCACAGGCCCCGGTTGCGGTTCGATCACAAGGTCATCTAATCACGCTGCTGGTGTCCTTTTCCCTGGACACCATGGCCAGGGGTGCGTCAGGCTTGGCATAGCGGCGTTCACAAGTCGAAGTGGGTGGTTCCCGATACTGCTGTCTCCACCCCCGCAGTGTTCCGGCTTTCAGGGGTACCGGCATGAGCCGCGCCATCTCTGGTGACTCTAAGCTCGCCGCGGCTTTAATGCGGGAGCGGCAGGTCACCGTCGAATTGCAGCACGCTATTCTCCCACTGCATAACGAACCGTTCGACCTGCCCGGGCTGCGCGCGGCCGTCAAGTACCTGCCCGCCTCCCGCGACAGCCAGGTCGGCGGGGACTGGTACATCACCGCCGAGATGCCCGGTGGCCACGTGCTGCTCGCGATCGGGGATGTCGCGGGCCACGGACTGGCGGCCGCTGCGGGCATGGCCCGACTGCGCGGCGCGCTCGCCGGCCTGGCGATCACAGGCGCGCAGCCGGCGCGACTGGTCGGCTGGCTGAACGACCTGGTCCACCATGTTGCGCCCGAGCACACCGCCTCGGTCGTGGCCGGCTACTTCTGGCCGGGGACACGCAGCTTCACCTGGTCGCAGGCCGGCCATCCGCCACCGGTACTGGTGCGGGGCAAGGGCGCATGCCTGCTCGACTGCCCCGAAGGCATCCTGCTCGGCGCCGCCCGTGACGCCTACGCCACCGCCACCCTCGACTTGCTGCCCGGGGACGTGCTGCTGCTCTACAGCGACGGGCTGGTGGAACGGCGCGACCGGCCGGTGGATGAGGGCATGGCCGCGCTGGCCGCCGCCGCGGCTGGGATCGGTGACCCAGACCGCATCATCGAGGCCGTGCTCGACGAACTCGGGATCGCGGACGACCGCGAAGACGACACCTGCCTGGTGGCCCTGCAGATCCGGTAACCGCGTCACAACCCCGGCGCGCCCAGCGCGGCGAGCGCCCGCCGCAACGAGGAGCCGAGATCCCACCGGGCATCGAGAGCCGCCAGCCGTTCGGCATCCACGTGCGTCACCGGGAGCCGAGCGGACAAGGTGGGCACCGGAGCGTCCACTGCCACCCGCACCACACCTGGCGCCACCCGCAGGTACTCGCGGGCCGCTGCCAGCTTGGGACGGCTCGTGCCCGGGAAGCCACCGTGCCCCGCGTCGATCGCGGTCACCATCGCCTCGATCGAGGGGAACGCGCGGACCAGCGCCGCAGCCGTCTTGTCCCCCACCCCTGGCACGCCCGGCAGGCCGTCGCTCGGGTCGCCCCGCAGCACCGCGAAATCCGCGTAGGACCGCGGCGGGATCTGGTAGCGCTCACTGACCGCCGCTTCGTCGATGGTCTCCATCCGGCCGAAGCCCCGCGCGGTGTAGAGGACCAGGACCGGCTGGGAGTCGTCCACGAGCTGGAACAGGTCCCGGTCCCCGGTGACGACTTCGACCGGGCCATCGGTCCGCGCCGTGAGCGTTCCGATGATGTCGTCGGCCTCGTACCCGGGGGCACCCGCCACCGTGATCCCGGCCGCCTTCAGCACCTCCTCGATGACCGGCACCTGGATCTCCAGCGCGGCCGGCACCTCCTCGGAGCCGTCGGGCCGGGCCCGGTGCGCCTTGTAAGAACTGATCGCGGCGACCCGGAAGGCCGGCCGCCAGTCGGTGTCCCAGCAGGCGACAAGCGCACCGGGCTGGCGTCCCCGGACCAGGCGGGTGATCATGTCGAGCAGCCCGCGCACAGCATTGACCGGCGTGCCGTCCGGCGCGGTGAGCGTATCCGGCACGCCATAGAACGCCCGGAAGTAGAGCGAAGCGGTGTCGAGCAACATGAGCGGGCCCACCCGGCCATCCTGCCAGGGTGCGCCGACTGCCCCGCGCGGATCTGATTGGATGCGGGTAGTTCCCCGCCGTCTGGAATCCGACCCGGGAGCATCCACGCCCTGAACGCGACCGCTTCGCTGGCGCTGTCGGCCTTCGCGCTGCTGGTGGTCCTCAGCTGGGCGGTGGTCCGCCCACGTGGCTGGCCGGAGGCGGTCGCCGCGGTGCCCGCCGCCGCGCTGCTGGTGGCCACCGGGGCGCTGCCGTGGCGCGACGTGCTGGCGCAGGCACAGCGGCTCGCGCCGGTGCTGGGCTTCCTCGCGGCGGTGCTCGTCCTGGCACAGATGTGCGACGACGAGGGGGTGTTCGCGCTCTGCGGTTCCTGGCTGGCGCACGGGTCGGCGGGCAGGCCTGCGCGGCTGCTGGCACAGGTGTTCGTGCTCGCCTCGCTCACCACCGCCGTGCTCAGCCTGGACGCCACCGTGGTGCTGCTCACCCCGGTCGTTTTCGCCACCGCCGCCCGCCTCGCCACCCGCCCCAAACCGCACGTATACGCCTGCACCCACCTGGCGAACTCGGCGTCGCTGCTGCTGCCCGTCTCCAACCTGACCAACCTGCTGGCGTTCGCCGCCAGCGGCCTGACGTTCGCGCGGTTCGCCGAACTGATGGCGCTGCCCTGGCTGGCCGTGATCGGGCTGGAATACCTCGTGCTGCGCCGCTTCTTCGCGGCCGATCTGGCCCAGCCGGAGGCACCTGCCCAGCCGGAGGCACCTGCCCAGCGATTGGAACCCGACCGCGTCCCCGAACGCGCCGGGGTGCCGGTGTTCGCGCTGGGGGTCATTGCCGCGACGCTGGCGGGCTTCGTCGCGACCTCGGCGTTCGGGGTGAACCCGGCCTGGGCGGCTTTCGCGGGCGCGCTCGTGCTGGCCGTTCGTGCCCTGGCCCAGCGGCGGACCACAGTTGGCGGCATCACCCGCGCCGCGAGTCTGCCGTTCCTGGCGTTCGTGCTTGGCCTGGGGCTCGTGGTGCGCGCCGTGGTGGCCGCCGGCCTCGGCCGGGCACTGGCACCGCTGATCCCCGCCGGGCATTCGCTGACCACGCTGCTGATCGTCGCGGTCACCGCCGCCGTGCTGGCCAACCTGATCAACAACCTGCCAGCGGTGCTGGTCCTGATCCCGTTGACCGTCGCCGCAGGATCGGTGCCCGCCACCCTGCTCGCGGTCTTGATCGGTGTGAACGTCGGGCCGAACCTCACCTATACCGGTTCGCTGGCGACCCTGCTGTGGCGGCGGGTGCTGCATGCGCGCGGCGCCCGCCCATCCCTCGCCGAATTCACCAGACTGGGGCTGCTGACGGTGCCCGCCGCGCTGGTGGTGGCCGTGCTCGCGCTGTGGGCGGGCCTGACGGTTGTCGGAGGCTGATATGACCACGGATGCACCAACTGGCCCCGCTCCAGTGCTCGTCTGGGTCACCGAGGACGGCTGGCGCGGTTGCGTGGATGCGGCCGCTGCCCTAGCGCCAGCGGGTGCCCCCGTCCGGTTGCTGCACGTCGCGCCCGAGGACGTGCCGGCCGCCGCGCACGGGGCGTTCGCCGGATTGCTCGGACGCGGTCATCCGGAACGAGACCCTGGCTGGCGGGTGGAGCAAATGACCGCCGAATCGGCAGCGAGCCTGCTGCGCGCGGCGGCCGCGCGACTCGCCCGGCTCGGCCGGCCGTGCGAGACCGCCGAGCGCCGCGGCCGGGTCGAGCGAGAGGTGGTCGCCGCTGCCACTGGCGCCGCCCTGCTGGTGCTCGCCCGGGACGGCGACCGGTCACGGCTCGGGCCCAGCAGCCTCGGGCCGGTCACCCGCTTCGTGGTGGACCACGCGCCGTGCCCGGTCTTGCTGATCTGGCCGGGCACCACGCCCGGCATCGCCACCATCCCGCCGCCACCGCACCCGCCCGGTCCGGGCCCCCGCCACCACCGGGACGACCCGCCGCCGCACTGACCAGCGACCGAGTGGCCGAGCGGGACCGGCTGGCAGCGGGTTAACCGGCCAGCGTGGCCAGCCTGACCCGGCGCGGGACCGCCCATTCCGTCGGGCTAATCCGGCAGACGACGGCGGGCATCGTTTCCATCGACGTCAACTGGGCTTGCTGGAGGACGCCTGCCTCGGTCCCGGAGCCTGAGGCGGTCCGGGAGTCTGAGGCGGACCAGTGACCTCAGCCGGTCCCGGAGGCTCAGCCGGTCCCGCGATCGCAGCGCGGTCGCGGATCTGCCGGAGGATCTCGCCGTAACTCCCCCGCACGTCAGCAGGCACTCGCCAGACGTCGACGGTTCCGAGGCAACCCATGATCCGCACGTAGATGGTGGGCGCGTCCGGCCGGCCCGCGTCGCGGCCGTGGTCGCGCGTGTGCCCGAGGATGGAGATCCCGCCGACCTCGACGTTCACGCCTTCCGGCACATACACGTCCACGTTCGCTAGTGCTGCGATGACGGCCACGGTCGTCCGGGGTGTATCGACGGTGGCCTCCCGCAGGTCGAGATCCAGGTCGCCCAGAACGCTGGTCGCCAGAGTCCACCGGCGCAGCCGCAGACGCCCACGCCGGACGATGTGGCTGAGCAGGGCCAGGCTGATGTGCGTGGGCTTACGTCGCGGAGCCAAGGGGACGGCCGGGGCTGGATCGCTGGTGAGCTTGGCCAGGGAAACCTCCGCCGGCGTCCCCGACGTGGCCGGGGCGGGCAGGTCCCGCTGCACGTTCGCCAACTCCCCGGCGAACCGCGCCTGCAGCACGATCTCCACGCGATCGGAGAACTCCGCCAGCGTCAGGCGGCCCGCCAGCAGATGTTCGCGCAGGGCCAGGATCGCTTGCTCGCGATCGGCGTCCGACGCGCGATGTGATTCCTGCTCTGCCATGACTGACACGGTAGGCCATGATCGCTCGCCTGCCTCTGCGCGACAGCGACCCTGTCTCTGCGCCCGCGCCATAACACTGCGCCCGCGCCATAACACTGCGCCCGCGCCGGCGGCCGTCTCTTGTCAGTGCCACCTACTAGAATCGAACGCGAGTTCGATACAGGTCGCGGTTCCATACCGCGGCGGGTGAGAGAGGAGGTGGCTCACATGTGCGGTCCACAGACGATCGCCAGCCCGGCACAGGCGCTGGCCGCGCTGGACGACGCACTGGCCTACCTGACCTCTCTCGACGCCGCCTCGGTCCCGTCGATGGTGCAGGCGGACGTGCTTCGAGGGCTGGAGCGGGCGCATGCCAGGCATACAGCGGCGCGCTCCCGCATCCTGTCGGCGTTCGCGGCCCAGGGCGGACCGGAAGTCGACGGCTCCGCCACCGCACGGGCGTGGCTCACATGGCAGACCCGGGTCAGCCGTGGCGCCGCTGCCGGTGCCGTGGGCTGGATGAAGCGCCTGGTCCTCCACCCGGTCATCGAGGCCGCGCTGGCCGCTGGCGAGATCTCCGCCTCCTGGGCCAAGGAGTTCTGCGAATGGACCGGCCGGCTTCCGGCCGCCATTTGGGATGATGCTGACCGAATCCTGCTGGAAGCCGCCGCCGGTGGCGCATTGCTGCGTGACCTGGCTGGTTTGGCCGAGCAGATGTACCAGCGGAGCCGGCCGGCCGATACCGGCCACGACGCCGACGACGGATCGTTCGACGATCGCTACTTCCGGCTCGGGGTGACTTTCGGCGGCGCGGGCCGGGCCGAAGGCGACCTCACCCCTGAATGCGCCGCCGCGTTGTCGGCGGTCCTGGAGTCACTGGCCAAGAAGGCAGGGCCCGAGGACACCCGGACCGCCGCGCAGCGGCGCCACGATGCCCTGGCGGAGGCCTGCCGCAGGCTTATCGCCGCCGGGTTGCTGCCGGGCCGGGCTGGGCAGCCCACCCAGATGCAGGTCCACCTGACCTTGGCTCAGTTGCGTACCCTGCCTGGTGCGGCACAGGTCGAGTCCGCCTGGAT
Organism: Actinomycetota bacterium; assembly: GCA_027306495.1. Classification (GTDB taxonomy): domain Bacteria; phylum Actinomycetota; class Actinomycetes; order Streptosporangiales; family Streptosporangiaceae; genus DAHUZQ01. The sequence goes on from DAHUZQ010000105.1 coordinate 11,742, forward strand.
CGCCGCCGCCTCCGGCCAACTCGGCTGGCTTTCCACTGTGGGAGCGGAGGCCGCGGCCTGCGACTCCACCGTCGTCCCGGTCGTGACCGGCCATGTGGACTGGGCGGCCTGGGACCAGCTGGCGACCGCTTTCGCAGCCGAATATGGGCTGACACGCGACGGGCTTCGCGCATCGGCAGGTCCGGCGTGCGAGTGCACCTGCGGCGGATGCCACTGCGAGGCTCGGCCGGTGCTGGCCCGCAGTGGGTCGCCGGACGCCGGGGCGCGGCTATCCGGCCCCGCCCGCGCCCGACTGCGCCGTGAACTGCTGCGTCTGGCGATCGACGCCGTTTCCGGGCCTGGTGGGCTCGCAGCGGCGCTGCGCGCAAATCTCGATGGGGAGCCACTGGCCAGCATCAGCCTGCCGCTGGACGTCGGAACGGCTACCGCGACGATTCCCGCACAACTGCGGCGCGCGGTCATGCTGCGCCACACCCACTGCGCGTTCCCGGGCTGTGATCAGCCCGCCAGTGTCTGCGACATCCACCACATCAGGCGCCGTGCCGACGGCGGGCCCACGTCCCTGGCGAACATGGTGCCGCTCTGCGAGTTCCACCACCTGATCGTGATCCACCGGTGGGGTTGGCGGCTGCGCCTGAATCCGGACGGCACGACGACGGCGACCAGCCCGGACGGAAGGATCATGGAAAGCCACGGCCCGCCGGGTGAAGCCGCCTGAGCAGGGGCGGCTGAGCCCGGCGCGGGGCGCTCAGCGGTTGGAGTACACGCGTTCCGGCCTGACCAGGACCGCCGTGCGCCGTTCCTGAGCCATCACGCGGTCGTAGGTCTCCCAGTCATCGTGGGTGCCGCCCGCGGCCGCGAAGATCTCGCGGAGGAGGACACGAATCCGTTCGGCGTCCAGGCCGTCCAGCAGGTCATCGGGGCCAGCGAGATCAACTGGCCCTTCCGCCGCCACCCATTCCCACCCTGATCGGACCACCAGGGTGGCCCGGGGCCGGGCGCGCAGGTTGGCCAGCCGGCGCGCTTCGCCCCTGCTCACCATGGCAACCACGGGTTCTCCCGTTACCGGATGATCGAGAACGCCGGCGTTAGCGACCGAGGAGGCGATGGTGTCGTCCGCACGGAGGGTCGAGACAACACAGAGCCCGTGATCACGGGCCACCAGCCGGCCGAAGTCACGCAGATCCGTCATAGTCAGGGAGCGTAACGGCCTCACGCGACCGAGGAGTATGCGACGACGCCATGACGCAGGGCATCGGCGGCCGACCGGGCGGTCTTTGCCAGCCGTGTGCCGGCCGCCGCAGTGGCAAGCTGGCCGAGCAGATCGATCAACTGCTTCATCGCCCGCACGAAATCACCGGCCGTCAGGTCCGGTCCGAGCACGGTTTCCAGTGGCTTGCCGCGAGCCCAGGCATGCGCCGTCCAGGCCAGCCCCGCATCGGGTTCGCGCAGGAACGACACGCCGTGACCCTGCTCGACACGGCTCAGGTCACCCCAGGCCCGGACCATCTCCGCCAGCACTTCCCGCACCCCACCACCGGGCAGCCGGGGCGAACCCGATTCATCGGGCCGCCGCGCCTCGAAGGTCAGGGCCGACACGCATGCGGCGAGTTCGGGAGGCCCGAGGTCATCCCACAGGCCCCGGCGCAAGCACTCCGCTGCGAGCAGGTCGAGTTCGGTGTACAGAGCACGCAGACGCCTGCCCGAGTCGGTCACCGAATCCCCCGCGAGATAGCCGAGATCGCTGAGCACAGCGCAGACCCGTTCAAACGTGCGGGCGAGCACGTGGGTGCGGTCGGCCACGGTCGACTCCAGCCGCCGCGCCTCGTTCTCAAGCCGCGCGTGGCGCTCCGCCTGCCGGGCATGCACCTCCCGGTCGGGGCAGGAGTGGCACGGGTGGTCGCGGAGCCTGCGCCGCAGCCGGGCGACCTCCGCACTTCCCGCCGCTTCCTGTGCGTCCTTATCACGCTCCCGCCGGGACGGCTTGCGCAGATCATGATCAGCGATTTTGGTACGCATGGTGGCGGCGAGGTCACGGCGGTGCTTGGGCGAACGGGCGCTGAACCAGGCCGGGATCTTGATTCGGTCGATCACCGTTGCCGGGGACGGGAAATCCGCCAGGGAGAGCTTGCGCACCTGCCGGTCCGCCGTGAGCACCAGTGGAGCGGGCACCGCGTCCACCTCCGCTGTGGGCCCTCCGGACCCGGGCACCCCGGCATCGTCCCGCCCACGAGCGCTACCTGGCCCACGAGCGCTACCTGGCCCACGAGCGCTACCTGGCCCGCCGGCACCGGCCCGCTCCCGGACACCACCCCGCCCGCCGACGCCACCTGGCCCACCGGCACCGGCCCGCGCCCGCCGCGCCAGCCGGGGCAGGCCCGGTTCCAGCACGAGCGCCACTCCGGCCCGGCGGCCACCGGGGACGGTGATGATGTCGCCCGGGCGCAGGGCCTCCAGCGACGCGAGTGCCTCGGCCCGCCGGACCGCCGAGCGGAACCGCGCCTGGTCCCGGTCCAGATCCGACAGTTCCCTGCGCAGGCTCGCATACTCCGCGAAGTCTCCCCGGTCGCAGGCCACCTCCAGCGCGGCCTGCTCCTCGCGGATCGCGTGGGCTTGCCGGCTGATCCTGCTCACCGACCGGTCGGCCTGGAACTGCGCGAACGAGGCTTCCAGCATGGCCTCCGCTCGTTCCCGCCCGGCTTCGGCCACCAGGTTTACGGCCATGTTGTAGGAGGGCTGGAAGCTGGAGTTGAGGCGGTAGGTGCGGGTTCCCGCGAGGCTCGCCACGGCGACCGGCTCCATGCCGGGCTGCCAGACCACGACGGCATGGCCTTCCACATCGATTCCACGCCGACCTGCACGTCCGGTGAGCTGGGTGTACTCCCCCGGCGTCAGATCCGCGTGCGTTTCCCCGTCCCACTTGTCCAGTCGTTCGATAACGACGGTGCGGGCCGGCATGTTGATGCCCAGCGACAGCGTCTCGGTGGCGAAGACAGCCCTGATCAGCCCGTCGGTGAAGAGTTCCTCCACCACTTCCTTGAACGTCGGCAGCATTCCAGCGTGGTGCGCGGCGATGCCACGCTGCAGGCCGGTCAGCCATTCGCTGTACCCGAGCACGGCGAGGTCCTGCTCGGGGATCGATGAGGTCCGGCGTTCGGCCACCTCGGAGATGGCGGCTGACTCCTCCGGACTGGTCAGCCGCAGTCCCGCATCCAGGCACTGCCGGACCGCCGCATCACATCCGGCCCGGCTGAAGATGAAGGTGATCGCGGGGAGCAGCGCGGCCGAGTCGAGCCGTTCGATGACTTCCGGCCTGCCCGGCGTCCGGGTCCGGACCGGGCGGTGACCACCCCGGGCCGGCCGGCCGGAGGCGCGGCCCCGCGTCCACTCTTCCCGCCGGGCGAACCGCAGCAGTTCCGGGTTGACCTGCGCTCTCGGGGCGCCTGCCTGGCCACGCCCGCCCGCTTCCACGAACAGGTCGTACAGCCGAGCGCCCGCCAGCATGTGCTGCCAGAGCGGCACCGGCCGGTGCTCGTCCACGATGACCGTGGTGCCGCCACGTACCGCCGACAGCCAGTCACCGAATTCCTCGGCGTTGCTCACCGTCGCCGACAGCGCCACCACCTGCACCGACTCCGGGAGGTGAATGATCACTTCCTCCCAGACCGCACCCCGGTAACGGTCGGCGAGGTAGTGGACCTCGTCCAGGACCACGAAGCTGAGCCCCGCCAGGGTCGGCGAACCCGCATAGATCATGTTGCGGAGCACCTCGGTGGTCATCACCACCACCGCGGCCTCACCGTTGATGCTGTTGTCACCCGTCAGCAGCCCGACCCGGTCCTGCCCGTACCGGCGGACCAGGTCGTTGTATTTCTGGTTGGACAGCGCCTTGATCGGCGTGGTGTAGAAGCACTTGCCGCCACGCGCCAGCGCCAGGTGGGCGGCGAACTCTCCGATGACCGTCTTGCCCGAGCCGGTGGGCGCCGCGACCAGCACTCCGTGCCCCCCGGCGAGCGCTCGGCAGGCATCGCCCTGGAACTCATCGAAGGAGAAGTCGTACAGCCCCTGGAAGTCGGCAAGCTCCGCGCCATCTTCGGTCCGCTTCCGGCGGAACGCCCGGTAGCGCTCGGCCGGGCTGACCTCGCTCGCCGGCGTGGGCGCGGTGGACATGTAATCAAGCCTAGGCGAGAGCCGGCCCGGACCAGCCGATAGGAGCCAAGTCAGGACGCGTCGGCGGAATCCGCGGAGACCGGTTCGTCGAAGTCCAGCGGCGAGATCTCGTCGTCGGACAGGCCCGCGTACATGGACGGCCGCCGGGCGCGGCGCCGGTCATTGAGCCAGATGAACAGTTCGGCGACTTCGACGAAGGCCACACACGGCAGCGCGAGCAGAAGCATGCTGAACGGGTCGGGGCTCGGCACAGCGATCGCGGCGAAGACGAAGACTCCGAAGATCATCAACCGCCGCCACTTGCGGAACCGCACGTGGGTGAGCACCCCGGCCAGGTTGAGGATCACCATCACCAGCGGGACCTCGAACGCGAGGCCGAAGATGAGCAGCATCCCCAGCGCGTAGCCGAGATAGGTGTCCACGGTGATCAGGTTCGTCACGCCCGGTGGCACCATCGACAGCAGGAACAGCAGGCCTTTGCTCATCGCCAGGTAGGCGAAGGCGGCGCCGATCAGGAACAGCGGCACCGCCGAGCCCACGAAGGCGTAGGTCCAGCGCCGTTCCCGGGCATACAGACCGGGCGCGATGAAAGCCCAGACCTGGTACAGCCAGACCGGCGACGAGATGATCAGGCCGATCACGAAGGCCAACTTCAGGTGCAGGAAGAATCCGTCGAAGATGCTGTTGAAGATCAGCGAGCAGCCGTGGCCGAGCAGTTCGGTCCCCCGGTCCCGCTGGGGGATTCTGCAGTAGGGCTGCTCCAGGAAGTGCCAGACGTGCCCGAAGAGCAGCCACCCAGCGATCGTGCCCACACCGAGGCCCAGCAGCGACTTGATGAGGCGGCTGCGCAGTTCCCGGATGTGCTCGATGAGCGACATCTGGGCCTGCGGGTTCTCCCGGCGGGTCATATGCGGCAGCCGGGAACCGCCGGAGTCACGGCGGGACCCGCCGTTGGCCCCGGCGCGCGGCGACGCCATCGGATCCGGCGGGGCGGTCATCGGGTGATCGGGTCAGCAGCGGTCAGTTCGGCTGACCGGTGTGCTGCGCCTCCGGCACCGACGCACTGGTGTCCTCAACCCGCACGGTGGGCGACTGCGGCAACGGCTGCCCGGTGGCGGGAGGCTGCAGGGCAGACTGGGAGTCGTCGCTCTTACCGCCGTCCCGCAGGCCCGCGGTCTCCGCCTTGAAGATCCGCAGTGCCCGGCCCAGCGACCGTGCACTGTCTGGCAGCCTCTTGGCCCCGAACAGCAGGACCGCGATCGCCGCGACGATCAGCAAATGCCACGGGCTCAGCGCATCAAATCCCATAACTGTCCTTCTCAGCGAGGCCTCATGCCCCCCCGCACCGCGGGGACGCCTTAGCGACATGCTACGCCGCAGGTGTCACTTGCCCTACCCTGCAAGCTCATATGCGGGAAATCAGCCCAGACGGTCCCCCATGGGGGAGTCCACTAGCGGGGATCGTCCCCATAGTGGGCCAGAGCCGTCGTCGCGTCAGCCCGCACCTGCTCAGCCAGTGAGGCCGGCGCCACGACCCGGCCGTCGTCACCCAGACGCAGCGCCAGCCGGCGTACCCACGCTGTATCGGGGGTCCGCAGCACCACCCGCACCTGGCCGTCCGCCAGGTCCTCGACGCTCTCGCACGGGTAGTACTCCGCGACCCAGCGTCCGCGCGGCGCGAGGTCGATGACGACACGCAGGTCCTGCGGCGAGGGCCGGAACAGCCCCTGGTCCACGTCCACCTGCTGCGCGTCCACGGGGACCTGCGCGGGCAGGTCGAGCATTTCGATCCGCAGCACCCGGTCCAGCCGGAACAGGCGCACGGCCTCCGCCCTGCGGCACCAGCCTTCCAGATAGGAACGGCCCTCCACGACCAGCAGGCGCATCGGGTCCACGTCCCGGTCGGTGGCTTCGTCCCGGCCCGGGACGTAGTAGGACAGGTGCAGCCGCCGGCCCGCGGCGATCGCGTCCCGGACCAGGGTCAGCACCCCGTCGATGGCATCCCGCTCGACGTGCACGGAAACCTGGGCGCTGAGCCCGGCGGCTTCCCCGGCGGCTGCTTCCAGCTTGGCGATGGTCCGGCTGAGCGCGGAAGAGTCCACCAGTCCGAGCCCCGGCCCCGGCTGACCGAGTTCGCCCAGCATCCGCAGCGCGACCAGCAGGGCGCTCGCCTCGTCGGCGGCCAGCCGGAGCGGCCGGTCCATCGGTTCGGCCTGGCTGACTTCGATCTCCCCGCCTTCGTAGGACAGGTCGATCGGGCAGTACGGGTCGGGTGCCCGCAATTCCACACACCACAGCATGTTGAGGTCGTCTACCAGTTCCCGCTCGCTCACACCGAACGCGGCGGCGGTTTCGGCCAGCCCCACCACCTTGCGGCTCATCACATAGGGCACCAGGGCGAGCAGCCGCTGCAACCGGGCTGTCGCCCGGGCGGGCGGGCCCGCCGTGCCCCCGGCGGTGGCCGTCATGCCAGCACCCCCTTCAGCCGGGTGATGACCGCCTCGCGAAGGTCCACCGGTTCATCCACGATGACGTCCGAGCCGAACGAAGCCAGTTGCTCGGCGTGCCAGGGGACGTCGGCGAAGGGCACCTCCAGCACATCCCAGCCGTCCGGTCCGGGCTGCTCGCTGCTGGCATGACGACGCAGCCCGAAGCAGGAGCCGGCCCGCACCCGCACGCGTGCCGTGCGCCGCTCCGGCGGGTGGCTGTCCCAGGACCGGACGATCTCGCGCACATCGGTGCCGGCCGGGACCGTGACCGACCCGGGTGGGCCGGCATAGGAGACCGGCCCCTCCATCCGGCTCAGCCGGAACACCCGCACCTCACCCCGGCCGCGGTCGTGCCCGGCCACGTACCAGTGGCCACGGCGGTTCACCACTCCCCACGGCTCCAGTTCGCGCCGGGCCGGGTCGCTGCGCCCGGCCGCCCGGTATGCGAAGGCGACCGGGCGCCGATCCCGGACCGCCTCCCAGAGCGGCCCGAACGCTTCCTCCCCGGTGGCGAGCCGGGGCTCGATGCCCGGCTGGCCACTCTCCTCCGGTTCCACCCCGGCGGCACGCAGCTTGAGCAGCGCACCGGCGACCGCGCCTGCCAGTTCGGCCCGGCGCCAGACCCGGGCGGCCAGCGCGAGGATGGCCACCTCGTCGGGCTCGAGGTGGATGTCGGGCAGCACGTAGGCCTGCCGGGTGATCCGGTAGCCGAGTTCCTCCTCCAGCGGGCTGGTCGGACCCACCTCGATCGGGATGCCGACTTCGCGCAACTCCTCCTTGTCACGCTCGAACATGCGCTTGAAGGCATCGAAGGAATCGGGGTACCCGGGAACGGCGGCGCGGATCTGGCTGGCGGTGAGATAGCGCTCGGTGGAGAGCAGGCAGACGACCAGGCCGAGCAGCCGTTCGGTCTTGCGCTTCGACATGGCGGGCACTCCCCTGCGCTGTCCCCGGGCCATACTCCACCGATCCTTCTGCATGCGCGGCTCAGCGTCCGCTGCGGGTCACGTTACCCTGCCGGAGTGATCAGATGGCGGACCGCAGTCGTGGAGGCCGTCGGCCGCGCGTGGCCGGGAGCGGTGGAACTGCGGGTCCGGGCTGGTGGTGACGTCCTGCCCGCGCTCGCTTACCCCGAGATGACCGGCCGCCCGCAGGTCGGGGACACGGTGCTGCTCAACGTCACCGCTCTGGAACTCGGCCTGGGCACCGGCGGCTTCGCACTGGTCGCGGCGATCCCGAGCCGCCTGCCGGAGGGTGGCACCGTATGGGGAGAACAAGCGCCGGGGCATCTGGTCAAGGCCCGCTACACCCCGCTCCAGGTGGCCGTCGGAGGCGCCGACGAGCAGGGCTCGCCGCATTACGAGGTGCTCCGGGACGCCGACGACCTCGGCGGGATGCCGGTCATCGTGGC
>DAHUZQ010000111.1 GCA_027306495.1 Actinomycetota bacterium
GCCACCGCGTCCAGCAGCCGGGGCAGGTGAGTCTTCGCTTCGTAGGCACCGACTGATTCCATCATTTCAGACTAGTCGTCAACTGGTCTGCTGGGAAGCCCGACGTGCCAGGGGCACCTGACTGACATGTGGCTCATAGGACAGCGGGACATCGTTACGTTCGTGAATTGTGGCCTTGCCCCTGGCAGTGGCGGGTTTTGGCGCGGTGCTGGTGCTGGCGTCGCCAGCAGGAACGCCACGGCGAATATGGCCAGGGTGGCCCGGCCCAGCGGTGCCAGGATCCGCCCGGCTCGCGGGTAACCCTGCGAGACAACTCAGTCAAGCATCGCTCAGCAGGTGCAACTCCTGTGCGCAACCTGCTGGGCCTGCTGGCCGTCACAACCGGTGACAGAGGCTCTGCCGCTGGCGACACGGCGCAGAAGTACGGCAGGAGAAGATGAGCATTACGGTGACCGGCATCCTGAACCCAGCACGGCCAGCGGTCATCTCTGTGGCGGTGGGTGCCGGACTATTGCTGGCGGCCTGCGGGGCTCCCACGCAGGCCGGGCGGGCGACCAGAAACGCCGCCCGCACCGGGGCGCAATCCTCGCCCGCGCCCACCCGCTCAGGGGCCGGTTCCACTCCACCACCTGTGGTGGCCGCGTTGGGCCACAATCAGCTGTTCACAGTGATCCGTGACGTCCGGCTTCCCGGGCCGGCCACGGGATCTCTTTACGCCGATGGAGCCCTGTTCACCTGGTCCGATGCTGGCGGCCAGGCTTCCAACGCTGTCTTCCGGGTCGATCCCGCCACCGGCCGGATCACCGCCACCGCCCACCTGGCCGCGGCGGGCGCCGCGTTCGCCGGCCGCCTGCTCTGGCTGGCCACCTACTCGCGCTCCGGGCCCGGGAGCGCAATGAGCGCGGTGGTGGCACTCGACCCCGCCACGCTGGCCGTCGTCCATCGCCTGAAGATCCCCGCCGGCGCCCCGCGCTTCCACTGGACCGACGCCAGCATCGCGGCCGCCGGCGGACTGGTGTGGGTGAGCGGTGCGGCCACGGTGTATGGCATCGACCCTGCTACCGCGGCCGTCGTCCGCCGGCTGCCGACGCCGACACCGCCCCCCGTTAATGGCTACAAGTTCGGGCCAGGCGAATACGCGATCGGCATCGCAGCCCCACCGGATGGGCGGGCACTGTGGACCGCCGAAACCCCCGACGGCGGAGGCCGTGACGCTCTCCAGGTGCGCGATCCCTTCTCCGGGGCGGTGATCGACTCAAGCACCCACAGCGCGGGCGGCGTTGGGAGAACCCAGATCGTCGCGGCCAGCGGCTACGCCTGGCTCGCCTTCGCCACCGGCAACTTGGGCGGCTACGTCAAGATCGGCCACCAACCGGGCCTGCCGCCCACTGCCACCGCTCACGCGGGGGGCTCGAACGCCCTGTCGGTCTCCCTGGCTGCCCGCATCCTGTGGGTGTATGACCCGGAAACCGGCCGTATCACGTGTGCCGATCCCGCCAGCGGAGCCATCCGGGTCATGGGCCACTTCCCCGCCGACGGCATCACCTCGCTTCCGGGGGGCCGGGTCGCCGTCATCGCCCAGTCCTCCGCTCCCACATCGACAGTTGCGGTAGCACGGCCCAAGCCCGCATGCGCCCAATGATCAGCCGTTACTGGGCCTAATACCCCGGCGTCAGGGCCTCCGGCCACGGCCGTCCGACGGGCCCTGGACGAAGACCATTCCCGGGTGCTCGGCCCTCCGCAGAGCGCTCAGCCGTGGCCGCATTCTCGTAGCCGGGACTCGTGCGGGCTGGCCGAGTTCTGAAGTGACCGGCAGGACCTCACGAGCCCAGTTCGCGGGAACTCACGAGCCCGGCCGGAAGTGCCCTCCCCAAGTCGCCGGCCCGGGGTGCGCATGGTGGTCATGCAGGCGCTGTTCAGGATGTGATCTTGTACGCACGGATGATCGTTTCGGAGATCTTGCCTCCGGCCGCGCTGGCCGCAGTCACGCGCAGCGTCACGTAACTGCCGGCCACCGCCGTGAACGCCGCGCGGTAGGCTCCGGCTGAGCCGGTGACGGTGGCCGTCTGCCAGGTTTTGCCGTCGTCGAAGGAGACCTGCGCCGTTACCGAAGTGATCCTGGCCGCCGCCGCGAGTTGCAGATGCCCGACGGTGAGCCGGATGGACTGGGGACCCGCCTTCGCCGCGCCGTCAAGGCCAAGTCCAGCGATCCGGTATCCCAGCGTCATCATCGGCTGCACCGCGCAGTTCCGGCCGCGCAGGTGCGGTGCCGCGCTGACCCACCGGCACGCCCAGCCCCGCGGGACCGTGGCATCCGGCTGCCGGGAGGACCGCCAGGTCCACACGGTGTGGGTGGCCGTCGACAGCGGGTAGAGCGTGCCCATCACGGACGCGTCGAGCGTGAGCCGTATCGACGACGGCTCGGGGCCGAGGGCTGCCGTGACGTAGAAGTCGCCGAGCATGTGGGCCGTGCCCACCGCGTTCCCCGACGCGATCTTCTTCCCGTTCTCGTCGATCTCGTAGCTGCCGGTGACCTTGGCGCCGGGGTCGTTGAGGCCGCTGAATCGGAAGCCAGTGTCACCAGCGCTGTCGCTGAACGGCGAGACATCCAGCGAGAGCGTGTCACCCGACCTGCTCGCCGATACCAGGCTCGGGGCCAGGTCAGGGCCATGCGCGACGGCGCCAACCAGGTTCCGGTTGGGCGCTGGATGCAGTGGAAAAGCGCCCCAGTCCTCGGTCACCTGGCCCGGGCGGAACTCGCGGTAGGGGCCGTTCTGCCCATCTGCGGAGTTGCCTGACTGTTCATACTCGTACCACACGATAGGCGGGGTCCCGGCGGTGAAGTACTGCGTCTGCCGGCCAGGCAGGCTGACCGGGTACGCGCCCAGGTCAAAGGCCATGCTTTCCTTGGCCAGCGACGAGGGCACACCGGTCACGGTGGTGAACCCGGTGCCGGGTATGTCGGAGTAGAAGCGTGCGCGTACCGTAGCCAGGCTGGCGGGCCGCACGACGTAGTGCTGGTTGCGCCGGATGCGCCCGTTATCGAGGCGCTCCAGGTAGTACCGGTAGGGGGTGCCCTTCACGCCCGGCGGGGAAAGCCGTACCCACGACGTGAGCGCCGCGAGCTTGCCGATCGTCGGCCGCCGCGAGGTCGGGTTGACGTACAGGGTCGTGTGCCGCTTGCCGGGGGATTCGATTTCGGCGAAGTCGTTCGATCCCGCCCTGCCCGAACGCAGCACGTTGTAGGTCATGACGACGGTCTGGGCTGGCCTCGGCGTGGCCACCGTGATCTTGCTGGTCGCCGTTCGCTCGTCCACCCCCATGGTGACATCCCTGGTCACGGTGAACTGCGGCACCACCACCATCCGGGTGTAGTTGCTGAAGACTCCGGCGGCCCAGTAGTGCCCGGCCGGCACCTTCATCGTGGCGGTGCCGTGGTGGAAGACGGCGAATTCGGCGAAACGCCTGGTGTTGTCGACGTTGGCAACCACCACGCCGCCGCCGGTGTCCGGCCCGCCCGACAGGTTGGTCCCGTGAATCGTCAGCGTGTGCCGGACCGGCCCCGTCCGGGCGGGGAGTATGAGGCTGGCGGCCCGGCCAGGGGCCGGGGCGGTCCCGGCCAGGCTGATTGTCACCCCGCCTGCGAACATGCCATCCTGCCCGTAGCTGCCCCGGGCGTGATCGGCCGCGGCTTGGCGCGCCAGTGCCGCACCGAACACCCTCGCCGACGACGCGGTCAGGTACCCCGAGGCCATCCCGCCGCCTGCCCGGGTGAGCGTCACGCCGGGCAGCGCCGGCCTGCGCCCCCGGTAGGCAACCCACACCGGCACCCGGCCGCCGCGCTCGGCCCTCAGCAGGTCGCTGATGTTGAACAGGCTCAGGCCCAGGTTCTTGCCCACGAACGGCACTGCGGCGGCCGGGATCTCATAGGTCGTGCCGCCCGCTCCGAGGGTTAGGAGCGGCGCGCTCCGTCCGGAGTGAGCCGGCATTACCACCACACTGCCGCGGTCAATCCCCGCAGTGGCGGCCATGATCTGGTCGCCATTGACGAGCAGCACGGTCGGGGTCGATGCCTGCGGCGCACGGGTCACCGTGCCAGGCTCAGCCGCTGTCTTCCCCCCGCGGGCGGCGGGGGCCGTATTTCCCAGAGCGGCTGCCGCATTTCCCAGAGCGGCTGCCGCCGCCCCCGCGGTATTGGCGATGACCAGCCCAGCCGCCCCCGCGGGCAGCTTCAGCAGACAATTTCGCATGTGCATCTCCTGGTCGACACGGAATCGGGCACTGTGCTGTCACCGGACTGATGTCGGCAGCGCCGCTCAGCGTTCGCGCCGGGATCTCCTGCCAGCCGGTGAGGTGACCGGGCAGAAGCGCGCGGCCCAGTCGGCGGCATGTGTGGGGATCGCCACGGCACGGGCCCGGTCCGGCGGTGACGGCCCTCGCGGGCTAGGGATGCTCACCGGCGTGGCTGACGATGGCGGCCTGCAGTACCGCCAGGGAGTCCGTCACGGTTCCTGGGCGCAGCCCGCTTGCCGTGCTTACCGCTACCTCGCGCTCACCGATGAACGCGAAGGTCACCGGATCGAAGATCAGCTGTTCGCTGATGCCCTTGTAGATCCGCTGGACCGCGATCCCGCGCCGGGCGTCGGCCGTCACCGCGTTGTGGACCACGGTGACGCCGGGGATCTGGGCGACCGCACGGAACAGCGCGGCGAGAGCACGGGGAGTCAGGTACTGCCCGCGGATCATGTCGCCTGCTGTGATGAATGCCTGCTCGTCGGGGGGATTCTGGCCAGCCAGGTGATGGTACAGGTAAGCGATCATGCCGCCGGTGGTAACCGGTAGCCCCGTCAAGACCGCGGGCTGGGGAGTGCAGGGGCCGTTGACACCCAATGCCACGACCTTCTTGCCTTTGACGGTCACCATGCGCCCACCATCGGGCGAGCGGCCATGGTGGCAGCCGGGAAGCACTGTCGACCGCCACCGTCCAGTCGGCTTGCCGGGTGCCGTGCTCGCTAGCGGCCGCTCCCGGAGCAGGCCGTTCCTGACACCCGACACCGACAGCCAGGTCTCGTAAAGGCTGACCGTCCACACCGCCTTGCTGGAGGGCGGGTTGAAGGTGGCCGCATTCTCGACCGATTTGATGTACAGATACTGCGATGGCGCGGCGGTGAGCGGGCGCTGGCGCATTGCGGCCAGAGCGGCCCGGTTCAGCACGGCGGCGGCCTGAGCGCTGGCGCCGCCGGGCGCGTTGCGTCCCCCGAGTATGGGGATGGCCAATATGACCGCGGCAAGGCCCACGGCGAGGGCCGCAGCGAGCGCGACACCGCGGCCGGTCCGGCGTGGTCGGCGCCAGCGCATGCCTGCGGGCCATCCTGCGCTTTGGCGCTGTTCCGAGAGCCCGGCGAGGACACGATCTCGTAGCCCGGCCGACGGCCCAGCGATCTCCATGCCGAGCTCCCGGCCGAATTCCCGCAGTTCGGTAAGGTCGTCCGCTGTCATTGCTCCTCCTCGGCAACGGTCGTCGGGTCGGATCCGCCGAATGCTTTGCGCATTTTCCGGCGCGCCCGGTTCAGGCGCGATCTGACGGTGCCGACCGGGATGTCAAGTGCCTCTGCGGCCTCGGCGTAACTCAGCTCACCCCAGGCAATGAGCAGCAGGACGCCACGCTCATGCTGGGCAAGCTGGGCCAGCGCCGTAGCTAGCGGCCTCCGCACTGATTGCGCGCTCACCTGCCGGGCGACGTCGTCCTCGTGCCCGGCGGCCGGCTGCGCCGAACCGACTCTGGCCAGCGCGCGGAACCTGGCTGCCTCGGCCCTGTGCCGCTTGCCCAGCTCCTTGGTCAAGATGCCGAACAGCCATGGCCGCGCTTCCGGGCGTCCCAGGTCATACCGGCGACGGGCGGTGAATGCGTCAAGAAAGGTAGCCGCCACCGCGTCCTCGGCATCAGCCGGCCCGACCCGGCAGGCCGCATACCGGTACAACATGGCCGCATACCGGTCATAGAGGACCGAGAACCGCTCCGGATCGGTTAAAGACTCCGCGACGATCACCGAATCAGCAGTGCCGCGAGCCGCGCCTGGGCCAGCGACGCTCCCGGTCATCGAGCTCACCACCGGTACCCCAGCCTGATCACGGTGGGCTCCTTAGATAGCAGTTGACGGTCATGATGTATCACCGCTACCAGGGATCGGAGTTCACGCGTTGTCCAGCGACTGAATGGCCGGAGTCTGTCCGCTTGATCACGTGCGAAGGGCCTGCCTGATCGCTCGGGTAGTGGGCCTACGCCGGGATCATGAGGTACCCAGACGGTGGTGGACTGGCCACCGCCGGCTGGGCCGCGGGTGAGCGTGTGCGACTGTGGGCCGCGCTGGAGGACGGCCCAGCTGCCCAGGACCAGGATCAGGGCTGGGACCAGGATCAGGGCTGGGCTGGGAACTGGTGCGGGTCACTACTCCGATCGCACTCGAAACCGAACCACCATGGACCTCAGTCTTCCAACCCTTCAGCGCCAGAGAGCCAGTTCCTCCCGTGCCCGGGCGACGGCAGCTGCCACCTGTTCGGAATCCTCGACATCGAGTGCCGAGCCATCGGGGAAGCCCACGCTGGAGACAGCTTCATGTTCATATACGCGCACGAACACCTCGCACAGCAGGCGGCCCCGCGCGGCCTCCCGCCGCTCGATCTCGGCACGGACGTCGGCAGGCAGATGATCCTTGCCGCCGGGCCCACCTGTGGAGCTGTACCAGCGGCCACGTTCACCAGCGGTTTCCATGGCCTCAGTATGGTATGGACCGTGGCGGAGACCGCCGCCAATGCGGGAGCTGCAGGTCGGACCACCCGGCGCATTCGAACTCACCGGCCAGCTCCGGGTTCTGCGTCAGGCTCTCCAGCATCGCCAGGTCCTCTTCGCCGACCAGCCGCAACTCCACCTGCCCGGCCATGGTCACATCATGCCTGGGTGATCGCCCGCCGGTGTGGTCCCGAGCCCGGCCAACGGGGAGAGCGTCTCACCGGAGGTAGGCTGAGGCCTGCCGGATCTGAGGGTGCATGCGGTAGGTGGCACGCGAAACGAGGGGATGCTGGTGATCTCCGAGCCGGACGAAAACACCGCAGACGCGCCGGGCAGGGACGCGGGCGACGCGCTGCGCTGGTGGGAGGCCCGCGGCCTGGCCGAGGACGGCCAGGCCCAGCAGTTCGCTGAGCGCGCCGCCGCCGGGGACGGAGATGCTCGCCGTGAGCTGGCGGACTGGCTAGCCGAGCGCGGTCACACCGAGCGGGCCATCGAGGTGATCCGCCCGCTGGCTGACTCCGGCGACGACGTGGCCCAGATGTGGCTGGCCCGCTGGCTCGCCGGGTGCGGTCGCGCCACCGAACTCCGGGAACGGGCTCAGGCCGGAAGTGACCACGCCCTGACTGAACTCGCCGGCTGGCTGGCCGGGCACGGCGGGCTGGCGGAGCTGCGGGAACTGGTCACTGATCACACCGAGGTGCTGGGGCGCTGGCTAGCCGGGCAGCACGACATGACGCTGGTGCGCTTGGCCGCGGAGCTTGGCGATGACCAGGCGAGGCGCCGCCTGGATGGGTGGCTGCGACGGCTGGGGGAGCGTGCCGAGGCCGGAAGCGACCAGGCGCGCCGGGAACTGGCGCGCTGGGCTGGCTATGGCCCGGCCCACCCCGCCGGGCCACCGGCCGTGCCCGCCTGAGCCCGCCGCGCCGGGCCCGCTCAGTCCGTCACCCGAAGGCGCGCCCGGCCGAGCACGACGAGGTCACCGGCGTGCATGGGCCACCCGTTCCCGGCCCGCCAGCCGTTCACGCGGGTGCCGTTCAGTGAGCCGACGTCGACCAGCACCCAGCCGTTCCCGGCCCGCCGCAATTCGGCATGGTGCCCCGATACCGTCGGGTCGGCGATGACCAGATCACAGTCGCCCGACCGGCCGATCGTGTACGTGAGGCGGCCACCGCGCGGCAGCACCAGGGTGGGCAGTCGCGGCGCCTGCCAGGCACCGCGGGCTGCTGCGGTGAACCCCGACCAGGCGCTGACAGCGCGCAGCAGCACCGCGGTCCGCCGTGGCGGCGGGACCGGGCGCAGGTCGCAGACGATGGCGGCGAGCTCGTTCGCGTGCCGCGCGTGCACCGCGGCCTCCATCCGTGCCACGAACGTCTCGTGCGAGAGCCGGCCGGAGGCGGCACCCTCGCGCAGCATGGCGAGCACCTCGTCGCGGTCAGCGTCGCAGGCACGCGGCGCCGGCAGCGCCTTGCCCCGGCCGGCATCAGAAGCACCCGGAACCGGAAGCGCCGTGCCCTGGCCCTCGCCACTGGCGGGCGCTATGGCGAGCGATGGATCGGTTGCCACCATGCCCTTACGCTAGTGCCGCCGTGCCCGCCATGCCAGGGCAGATCACGGCTGCCGCTGGCGCGGGACGGTGCTGGCCGCCCGGCTACATTGCCTGGCACAGTGCTTCGGGTGTACCGGAGTGCGGGAGCAGACGGTGGCCGGCGGCGTACGCTTATGGGGCAGGCCTGGAAAGTTTGGGAGGTGCCATGAGTTTGATGGACCGGATGAAGGTGCAGGCCACCCAACTGGCTCAGAAGACCCAGGAGGCGGCCAACGAGGGCCGGGCCAAGCTCGACCAGGTGCAGGCCAAGCGCCGGGCCGATGCCATGTTCCGTGACCTCGGTGCCGCGATATACGCCGAGCGGACCGGGCGTGCGGGCACGGACAACGCGGACAAGATCGAGCGGCTGGTCCAAGCGCTGTCCAAGCAAGAGGCTGAGCAGGGACTGGGTGACGGAAGCCCCACCGGGGGCGCCGCCGACCCGTCCGGCCCGTCCGACTCGCCCTGACCCGCACAGCCGCGTCATCGCTCGCTGCTGGTGTCCGGGCGGCTGGAGGTAGCCGCCCGGACAGTTTTGGCGTGCCGGAAAGACGGTCGGCCAACCCACTGACCAGCGGCGAGCCTGGCTGACCCCACGGCGCTTCCCCCTGCTCACCGGGCCGTCGCCATCCCCCTGGTTTGCCCGCCATCCCGCTGGCCTGGCCGGCATCTCGCTTGCCCGCCCGGCATCTCGCTGGCCCGCCCGGGCGGAATGGTCCCCGCTGCGGGCGGCTCGCCAGAGCGCGTCACATGAGGGTGTGCGAGGGGCCTGGGCACTGCCGTTACCAGCGGGTAGCATAGAAGTTACTGGTGAGTAGGGATCGCGCCCGCTGGACGGCCGGCTAGCTCAGGAGCACGTCATGAGTCACTACAAGAGCAATCTCCGGGATATCGAGTTCAACCTGTTCGAGGTCCTGCGGCGCCAGGATGTGCTGGGTTCCCCGCCTTTCGCCGACCTGGACCCCGACACGGTCCGCGGCATTCTCGCCGAGGTGAACCGGCTGGCGACCGGCCCGCTCGCGGCATCCTTCGCCGATGCCGACCGTCATCCGCCGGTGTTCGACCCGGCCACGCACTCGGTCAGCATGCCGGAGAGCTTCAAGGCGTCATTCGCCGCCTTCATGGATGCCGAGTGGTTCCGGCTCGAACTGCCGGAGGATCTGGGCGGGACAGCGGCACCACGGACACTCGGCTGGGCGGTGGCGGAACTGGTCCTGGGCGCCAACCCGGCCGTATGGATGTACGCCAGCGGGCCGTCGATGGCGAAGGTGCTGTGGTACGTGGGCACGCCGGAGCAGCAGCGATTCGCGCAGCTCGCGGTCGAGCGCGGCTGGACTTCCACCATGGTGCTGACGGAGCCCGACGCGGGGTCGGATGTGGGGGCGGGCCGCACCCGCGCCGTCGAGCAGCCGGACGGCACCTGGCACATCGAGGGTGTCAAGCGCTTCATCACCAGCGCCGAGCACGACATGGCGGAGAACATCTTCCATCTCGTGCTCGCCCGCCCGGAGGGCCACGGCCCCGGCACCAAGGGCCTGTCCATGTTCTGCGTCCCCAAGTACCTGGTCGGCGAGGATGGCTCGCTGGGCGAGCGGAACGGGGTGGACGTCACGAACGTCGAGCACAAAATGGGCCTCAAGGCGTCCACCACCTGCGAGCTCACCTTCGGGGCGGACCGTCCCGCGGTGGGGACCCTGGTGGGGGGCGTCCACGACGGCATCCGGCAGATGTTCATGGTCATCGAGAACGCCCGGATGATGGTGGGCACCAAGGCAATCGCCACGCTGTCCACCGGTTACCTGAACGCGCTGGACTTCGCCAAGTCGCGGGTCCAGGGCGCGGACCTCACCCAGATGACCGACAAGAGCGCCCCACGGGTCACGATCATCGAGCACCCCGATGTGCGCCGGATGCTCATGACGCAGAAGGCGTACGCGGAGGGCATGCGCGCACTGGTGCTGTACACGGCATCCCAGCAGGACGCCATCCAGATCGCCACCGCCCGGGGCGAGAACGACGGTGCCGCTGCGGGCCTGAATGACCTGCTGCTGCCGGTGGTCAAGGGCGTGGGCTCCGAACGCGCTTACGAGATGCTCACCCTGTCCCTGCAGACTTTCGGGGGCTCGGGCTTCCTGCAGGACTACCCCATCGAGCAGTACATCAGGGACGCCAAGATCGACAGCCTGTACGAGGGCACGACGGGCATCCAGGGCATGGACCTGTTCTTCCGCAAGATCCTGCGCGACGAAGGCAGGGCGCTGCGGGGACTGCTCGGCCAGATCAGGGAGTTTGCCACCAGCGATGCGGGCAACGGCCGTCTCAAGCTGGAGCGCGCAGCCCTGCTCCGGGCGGCTGATGACGTCGAGGCGATGACTGACACCATGGCCGGGTATGCGCTGGCCTCACTGGAACGCCCGGCCGAGATCTACCGCGCGGGCCTGAACACCACCCGCCTGCTGATGGCGCTTGGGGATCTGGTGATCGGATGGCTTCTCGCCCGGGGCGCGGAAGTGGCGATCACGGCGCTCGATGGTCCCGGCGGGCGGACCGTGAGTGCCGCGGACCATGCCTTCTACCAGGGCAAGATCGCGACGGCGAGGTTCTTCGCGCAGACTGTCCTGCCCCGCCTGGCGCTGGAGCGGCAACTGGTGGACGAGACCACGGCCGAACTCATGGAACTGCCCGCGGCGGCCTTCTGAGCCCTGAGGCTGCGCAGTCCTGAGGCTGCGCAACCCCGAGTGTGCGCGGTGCGCCAGCGGGCGCACCGCCCCCACCCGCCCGGCCCCGCCCCGCCGG
>DAHUZQ010000113.1 GCA_027306495.1 Actinomycetota bacterium
GGCCATGCGGGACAACGACGTGGTGGCCGACTCGCTCGGCAAGAACCTGCTGTCCATGCGGACCGCGATGCTCGTGCTCGGCGGGGCGATTGCCGGCCTGTCCGGCGGGGTGCTGGTCTCCTTCATCAACACCTGGTCGCCCGCGACATGGGGTTATGCGGAAACCGTGGTGCTGCTCGCCGCCGTCATCATCGGTGGCACCGGCAATCACTGGGGCGCGGTGCTCGGCGCGGTGCTGGTCCCGGTCGGGTTCGAAGAGGTCACCCGGTTCATCCCCACCTCCAACAGCCTGCCGCCCAACCTGATCCCTTCGCTGGAGTGGGTGGCGATCGGGCTGCTCATCGTGCTCTTCCTATGGCTCCGGCCGCAGGGCATCCTGCCCGAGCGCAAACGGGTCATCAAGACCCGGCTGACCTCCGCCCTCGCGGGCGCGCCACCCGGCGGCGCCAGCGTAGCTGTGGTCGATGCCCGGCCGGTCGGCGGCGATGGCGCCGCGGCTGCTGACACCCGCCAGACCGGGCTGGCCGCTGACAGCCGCCCAGCCGGCGCCGCGATGGCGGGCGATGGCGGCGCCGTTGCGCCGCCAGGCACGATCGGCTCTGCGGTGCCCCGGTCACCGCAGGCGGGGGGGCCGGTGGCCCTCGCGGTTCCCCCGAACGGTGTAGTGCTGGAGGTCCGCAACCTCACCCGTGAGTTCGGCGGGGTGCGGGCCGTCGACGGCGTGTCGTTCACCGTCCAGCACGGCCGGCTGACCGGGCTGATCGGGCCTAATGGCGCCGGGAAGTCGACGCTGCTGGCGATGGTCGCTGGGACCCTGCCGTCCACCTCCGGGGAGATTCACTATTTCGGCCAGGACATCACCGGCCTGCCCGCCTACCGGCGCGCCCGGCTCGGCCTGGTCCGCACCTTCCAGCTCGCCAGTGAGTTCAAGCGGCTGACGGTCATGGAAAACCTGCTGTCCGCGGTGCCGGGCAACCGCGGGGACTCGTTCCGGGGTGCCGTGCTCGGCAAGTGGTACTGGCGCACGGACGAGGACGAGGCGATCGCCCGCGCGGAGCGGGTGCTGGAACGGTTCGGCCTCGAGAAGTTCGCCAACCACTACGCCGGCGACCTCTCGGGGGGCCAGCGCCGGCTGGTGGAGATCATGCGCGCGCTGATGGCCGAGCCCCGGATGCTGCTGCTGGACGAGCCGATGGCGGGCGTGCACCCGCACCTGGCCCGCCGCATCGGGCAGCAGCTCGTCTCCCTAACGCAGGAGGGCATGACGATCCTCATGGTCGAGCACGAACTCGCCATCATGGACGAGTTCTGCGATCCGGTGGTGGTGATGGCGGACGGCAAGGTGCTGGCGGAGGGGACCATGACGCAGTTGCGGGCGCGCAGCGAGGTTGTGGAGGCATACCTTGTCGGCTGATATCGCAAGCGCGCTCCCGCTGACCGGGCTCCCGCTGCGGGCGGAGGGTGTGACCGCGGGCTACGGCGGCGACCCGGTGATCCGGGGCATCACCCTCAGCGCCGACCCGGGCGAGGTGGTGTCGCTGGTCGGCCCGAATGGCTCCGGCAAGAGCACCCTGCTCAAGAGCATGGTGGGGGTTATCCGGATCTCGGCAGGCTCGGTCGTGGTGGGTAATCGCAACGTGACGAACCTGGCGCCGGAGGAGATCGCCCGGGCAGCGGTCGGGTACGTGCCCCAGGTGGACGACGTCTTCGCCCCGCTCAGCGTCAGGGAAAACCTGGAAATGGGCGGCTACCTGCTGCCGCGCAAGCAGGTGCCGGAACGGATCGACCGGGTGCTCGCGATCTTCCCCAGGCTGGCGACCATGCTCACCCGCCGGGCGGGCAAGCTGAGCGGCGGCGAGCGCAAGATGCTGGCTATGGGCCGGGTGCTCATGCTCGACCCCGGGGTCTTCCTGCTGGACGAGCCGACCGCGAACCTGGCGCCGATGATCGCGGCCTCGCTGCTGGAGGATCAGGTCCGAGCGCTGGCGGCACACGGCGCGACCGTGCTCATCGTTGAGCAGCGCGCCCGGGCCGTGCTCGCCATCTCCGATCGCACCTATGTGCTCGGTGGCGGGGAGGTCCGGATGATGGGCACCCCGGCGGAGTTGTCAGGGAGCCCCGAATTCGTGGAGTCGTTCCTCGGCGGCGGAAGCAGCCACGCCGTCCCCGCGGGCGGCGGGAACGATGACGCGCAGGACACCGGGGAGGACTCGCACCCGCACGGGTGATCCCGCTGGCAGCGGTGCCGCTCCGGGCAGTGTCTCACCGTCGGCGGCGGCTGGCATGTCACGGTCCACGGTGACCGTGACGGATGCCGCCCGGACGATCGCCACCTGCGCGAACCGCACATGGGTCCCGCGGCCGGCCGCCAGCATCACACGGACGAACGGGACCTTCCAGGCGAGCGGAAGCCGGGTAGGCGTGCTGCCCGGGGGCGGCTCGCCTGTGGGCGCAGCGGCGCCGGCCTGGTTCGCTGCCCCGGCGGCGGGTGCCAGCGCCGGGTTCCCTTCCCGGACGGTCAGGATGTCCAGCAGGCCATCAGCCAGATCGGCGCCGGGCGCGGCGCGCTTGCCCGCGGCGAGGTAGCGGGAGTTGGCCGCCAGCACGCAGAAGCCGGGCATGGCCGCCAGCGGTGGCGCGCCGTCCACGGTGAGTGTGAACGTCGCCGGACGCCAGCGCAGCACCGCCGCCAGCCCGGCCACCTGGTAGCCGAGCGGGCCCCTCACCCACCGGCTCCGGTTGGCCAGCTCCCCGCCCTCAGAAGGAATTCCGAGGTAGACGCTGCCGGCCACGATCACCTCGGGGCCTTCAGCCACCCGCACACCGATCAGGTCGACGCTGATGTGCTGTCCCGTCAGGAGTGCCGCTGCCGCGTCGCCGGGCCGGCGAGGGACGCCCAGCATGCGGGCGAAGTCGTTCCCCCGCCCGGCCGGGATGATGCCCATCACACCCTCCGCCCTGGCGACCGCGGCTGCCAGGGCTCCGACCATTCCGTCTCCGCCCACGGCGACCACCGTCCGGCCCCGTCCCACCGCCTGCCCAGCGGCCCGGGCCGCGTCGGCGAGGCTGGTGCTCTGATGGATCTCGACCGTCGCCCCGGCAGCGCTGAGCACGCCGAGCGCTTCGGACAGTTGCCGGGAGGCATGTCCCCTGGCCGCGGCTGGGTTGACGATGAGACAGAACGGTTGGCGCACGGCGGATCTCCGGGGGGTCGGCGGTGCCGGTGGCACGATCATCCCTGGACTGGCGCTCTCCCGCCAGGCCAGGCGTAGCATCACATGCCATGGCTGGTCGAAGCGGCCCTGCGCCAACCGGGCCGCAGGACGCGGGCGCAGGATTCCTGCAGGTGCAGACCACGACGGATTCGCGGGCAGAGGCGATGGACCTGGCCCGCGGTGCGGTGGAGGGCCGCCTGGCTGCCTGTGCGCAGGTATCCGGGCCAATCGCCAGCACCTATTGGTGGGAGGGAGACGTCGAGCGTGCCGAGGAATGGCTGGTGACGCTCAAGGTCCCCGCTGACGGATATGACGCCCTCGCCGGCTTCCTGACCGAGCACCATAGCTACGACGAGCCGGAGATTATCGCGACGGCTATAGTGACGGGCTCGCCGGCCTATCTAAGCTGGATAGCGGACGAGACGCGCCCGGCAGCCGGAGGGTAGCGCGGGCCGGGGACGGAGGTGTCCATGCCCGTGCCGGGACAGATGCGGCCGGCGGCGGAATCGGTATCGGGTGAGGACGGCCTGTTCGGCCCATCGAGTGTGACCTGGCGTGTGATGGCGCAGCCCGTGATGTGGGTGGCCGGCTTCCGCGCGCTGTACCTTCAGGCACTCCACCCGCGGGTGATGCTGGGGACGTGGCAGAACACCGCGCTGGCCCGGCCCAAGGAGGCATGGGGGCGCTTTCTGCGCACCACCGAGTTCGTCCGGGTCCGCACCTATGGCAGCATCGCCGAGGTCGAGCGGATCGGACGGCGGGTCCGCAAGCTGCACGCCTCGCTGCGCGGAATCGATGAGGACGGCACCGAGTTCCGGCTGGACGACCCCGAACTGCTGCTGTGGGTGCATTGCGGTGAGGTCTCGTCCTACGCGGACGTGGCCCGCCGGGCGGGCCTGCCGATGACACGGCACGACCTGGACACGTTCGTGGATGAGCAGCGCCGGGCAGCGGCGGTGGTGGGCTTGGACCCGGCCGGGGTCCCGGCAAGCGCCGCCGACCTGGCCGACTACTTCGCCCGGATGAGGCCCCACCTGCGTGCTACCCCGCAGGCACGCCGTGCGCTGCTCCGCTCGGTGAACCCGGCCCTGCCCGCCCAGTTCGTGCCCCTCAAGCTGGTAGCCCCAGCCCTGACCACCCTCGGCTTCGGCAGCCTGCCGCGCTGGGCGAGGCGCCTGTACGGCATGCCGGGCAGCCCGACGACCGATCTGGCCGTGACGGCGAGCTTGCGGGCGCTGGGGGAGGGAAGCACCAGGATCCCGCTCCCGTTCATCCCCCCCTCTGTCCGGGCCGCGAGCGCCAGGGTGCGGGAGTATCAGCGGGCACAGCCCACGCGGCGGGCCGCGTCCTGACTTCCCGAGGTGGGGGTGGGACCGGATCGGCGTACGGGCGGCTGCCCCAGCGTCACCGGAGAGTCCGCCGGTGACGCGGTCGCCGGTTCTGGCCGGACTTCAGCCCACCGGCAGATTCCAGGAGGCGATCACGGGCTCGCCGTGCTCGCTGCTCAGGTTGCTCAGGGTCGCGGTGTCAAGCTTGAAGCAGCGGCCATCGGCTGGCGGCAGGCCCAGCCAGCGGGCGGTGAGCACACGCAGCATGTGCCCGTGCGACACCAGCACCACATCGCCGTCCGCGAGCACGGGCCGGACCCGGCCGAGCACCGCGTCGGCCCGGGCACCGACCTCCTCCCCACTCTCGCCGGGATGGGTCGCATCGCCCGGGATCACCCCGTCCCGCCACAGGTACCAGCCGGGCCGCCCGGTGCGGATGTCGGCCGTGGTCCGGCCCTCGTAGCCGCCGTAGTCCCACTCCCACAGGTCCGGGTCTTCTTTGGCGTCGAGGCCGGCCAGGCTCGCGGTCCGGGTGGCCCGTTCGGCGGGGCTGGTGAACACCGCGGCGATCCGCCGCCGCGACAGTGCCGGGGCCAATGCGGCCGCCATGGCGAGCCCCGCTGCGGTCAGCGGGACGTCGGTCCGGCCGGTATGCCGGCGGTCGCGGCTCCACTCAGTCTCGCCGTGCCGGGCGATGATCAGTTCTCCCATTTCTCCTCTTATACCGGTTCGGTCCTGGCACGCGGGCCGGACTGGCGAGCCAGGTCCCGCGCACCCCGGGAAGCTGTGCGGGGTGCGCGCTTTCTGTGCGAATGTAATCGACGTACACTTCCCTGGTGAATGGTGTCCCTCACGAGGGCTCTCCGGTCGAAGACAGCGACGTGACCCGGGAGGCGCCCGGTTCATCAGCGCCGGGCGGGCCGGCCGCCTTAACCGGCACCCCCGGGCACTGGGCAGCAGGGGGCGCCACGACGCAACCGGGAGCGGGCACTGCCCCGGAGCCTGTGGCCGGCGTGATGCCGGAGCCCGGGACAGCGAGGGCGCAACCTGGGACCGGCGGTGGACCGCAGCCCGCGCACGCTCGCCGCCAGCGCCGGCTGCGGGTCCTGCTCGTATGCGTTCTGCTGATAGCTGGCATCGCCGGGATCGCGGTGGGTGGCGGTGGCCTCGACTACGAACTCACCCGGCAGCCGACACGGGCTGAGCTCGCGGCAGCCAGCCAGGCCGACATCGCCTCGCGCTGGCAGCGGCTGCCCGCGGGAGCGATCTTCCCGGCCCGGGTGCCCTACGTGACGAGCGATGGCGCGCGAACGACAGCCACGCGGGTGGGGATCGCCCCGCCCGCGTCCTGCTCGGCCGCTCTCGACCCCGCGGTGGCCGCTCTCCTCGGGAGGGGGTGCCGCACCGTCCTGCGGGCGACCTATGCCGACCAGTCAGGGACGCTGGTCGCCACGATGGGCGTCGTGGTCATGTCGGATGCCGCCGTCACCGCCAGGATCGAGGCCGGCCCGGGGCCAGCGGCCGGCTGGTCGGGGACGGGGGTGCGCGCCGTCGCATTCCCCGGGACCATCGCCGCCGCGTTCACCGACCCCGCGCGGCAGTTGTTCGCTCAGCAATCCGCGGGCCCCTACCTGGTTCTTGTCGCGGCAGGTTTCGCCGACGGCCGAGTCGTACCGCACGGCGATGCCACGGGCCCGCTGATGGACCTCGCCGCCAATCTGCCCGGGTTCGCCGTCACAGCACTCACCTCCACCGCGCGGCCGCCCTGCGCCAGGAAGGACATCTCGTGCTGAGCGTCTGGCGCGCCGGGGTGGTCACGGCCGGGGCGCTGGCATGTGTATTCGCTGCCACCACGGCCGCCGCGGCCTCGCCGGGAAGCCCGCTGCGGCCCATTGCACCCGCGCGGGTGGCCGCCCCGGCGGCTCCGGTGGGCTTCACGGCGGCCGAAGGAAGTCAGCTCATCAAGAGCATGCGGGCTGCCTGGCGGGTGAGCCGGGGACAGCGAGTGACCGTGGCGGTGATCAGCTCGGGCGTCGATGGCGGTGTCAGCGGACTGCGCGGCAAGGTCACCGAGGGGCCCCGGTTCGGCGCGGGCAAGGGCATGTCGCCCGTGGCCGGTACCGCATTCTCATCGGCTGTCGCTGGCACCGGGCGAAATTCCGCCAACCCACTCGGCACAGTCGGCCTCGCCCCTGATGCCAGGATCCTCTCCATCAGGGTTCCGACCAAGCCAGTGACGGGGTCCTGGCAGAGCGACATTGCCAAAGCGATCGGATACGCGGTCCGGCACGGTGCCGGCGTCGTCTGCATCACAACCAGTGATATCGCCGACTCGCCGGCGCTGGCCAGCGCAGTGCAGGACGCGGTGGCACACAGGGTCATCATCGTCGCCATGGAGTACCGGTGGAAGAGCGTGGGAAACGTTCCCCAGTTCCCCTCCAGCCTGCCCGGCGTGCTCGGCGCGGGTGCCGCCCTGGTGCCCGGCTTGCACGTCCCGCCCAAGGGGTACGAGGTGCCCGCGAACCAGTCGATCCTCGTCACGGCGCCCGGCAACCCCCTGAACGTGACAGGGCCAGCGAGCCGGCCCTGGCTCATCTGGGGCCCGCTGTCCTCGGACGCGTGGCTGACCGCCACGATCACGCTGCTGAAGTCCAAGTACCCTGACATCACCCCGGCGATCGCCGAACGGGCGCTCGCCGTTTCGGCAACCGGTCACCCGCGCGGCGGTTACAACACCAGGGTGGGCTTCGGCCTCATCAACCCGGCGGGGGCGCTGCGGGCGGCGGGCTCCCTGCTGCGGCTGCGCAGGTCGGCCGCGGCTGGCGCGGGCGTCTTCCCTGCTTCGGCGCGGTTCACGGCGGGCCCACCCCCTGCCCGGATCGTGGCGGTCCGCAATCCGCCCGGTTTGCTGGGTGGGCTGGCGGCAGTCGCGGGTGCGGGGCTGCTCCTGCTGCTGGCCGCCGCTGTGGCCGCACTCCGGTGGCGGCGCAGGGCCCATCCCGTCAGGGGAGTGTGAGGATCTCGTGCCCGTCGTCGGTGACCACCAGGGTGTGCTCGAACTGGGCGGTCCGCCGGCGGTCCCGGGTGACAGCCGTCCAGCCGTCGGGCCACACGTCGTACTCGATCGTGCCCAGGGTGAGCATCGGCTCCACGGTGAACGTCATCCCCGGTTCCATGACGCTGGTGGTATGCGGATCGTCGAAATGCGGCACTATCAGCCCGGAGTGAAAAGTCGTGCCGATCCCGTGCCCGGTGAAGTCGCGGACCACGCCGTAGCCGAACCGGCGGGCGTACGACTCGATCACCCGGCCGATGGCGTTCAGAGGACGGCCGGGTGCCACCGCCCGGATCCCGCGCATCATCGCCTCATGGGTGCGTTCGACCAGCAACCGCGACTCCTCGTCGGCCTCTCCCGCCAGGAAAGTGGCGTTGGTGTCACCGTGTACGCCGTTCAGATAGGCGGTGATGTCCACGTTGACGATGTCCCCGTCGGCGATGACCGTGTCGTCGGGGATGCCGTGGCAGATGACCTCGTTCAGCGATGTGCACAGCGACTTGGGGTAGCCCCGGTAGCCGAGCGTGCTCGGATAGGCACCGTGGTCGCAGAGGAATTCATGGCCGATCCGGTCGAGGTCGTCGGTGGTGATCCCGGGCCGTACGTGCCGGCCGACCTCCGCTAGGGCACGCGCCGCCAGCTTCCCCGCGGCCCGCATCCGCTCGATCGTCGCGGCGTCCTTGACATCCGGTTCGCCGGTCCTGGGCCGCCTGCGGCCGACGTACTCCGGCCGCGGAATGTTCGCGGGAACCTGGCGCAGCGGGGAAATCCGGCCAGGCTGGAGTACAGCCGTCATGGGATGGGAGTCTACTGGCATGGATGAGGAACATCACTGGTGGTATTGCGTCCGGCACAATCGGGTCGAAGCGGACGAAACCTGCCCCGGCAAGGACCGTCTCGGGCCTTTCGACAGCGAAGCCGACGCGGCGCGAGCGCTGGAGACTGTGCGTGAGCGCAACAAGGAATGGGACGCCGGTGACGAATAGCCCGTGACATCCCAGCCCCAGCCCGCTCGCTGTCGTGGGATGACCAGACCGAGTAGGGTGGCCGTTGGGGAATGCCGGAAGGGGCACATGAGTGGCCGACACGCGTACCGGAGGTGATCTCCCGTCGGCGGCGCAAGCCAGAATGGCGGAGATCGCGGAGAGCGGCACCTGGGGCTCGGCGCTGTCCACTGCGGAATTCGCCGCGATCCGCAGCGTGGGATTCGAACCGGTCGGCCAGGTGCTGGGCGCGGCCGTGTACAACATCGGGTGGACGGGCGCCTACACATGCCCGGCGGGGCCGTCGAGCCGCTTCCTGGGCGGAGCGGTGAATATGGGCGTCGGTGTTTCCGGCCAGTCTGGCTGGGCGCCATTCCGGCCAATGGCACAGACGATGTACGAGGCGCGCCATATCGCCATTGGGCGGATGACGGCGGAATGCAGTGCGCTGGGCGGCCATGGGATCGTCGGTGTGCGGCTGACCGTGGGCCCGTTCCCTGCGGCTGGAGCACTGGAGTTCCACGCGATCGGCACGGCGGTCCGGATTCCCGGGGTGCCTCCGCTCGCCCGCCCCTTCACCTCCGACCTGTCCGGCCAGGAATTCGCGAAACTGGTCCAGACGGGCTGGATGCCGGTCGGCCTGGCGCTCGGCATTTCCATCGGGGCCGTTCACGACGACTTGGTGACGCGCAGCCAGACCTTCTGGAACGCCGAGAACGCAGAGGTGACCGCCTACACCGAGCTTGTCAACGCCACCCGGCATGACGCGCGCACGCAACTCGAAGCCGACGTCGCGAGGCTGGGTGCCGACGGCGTCGTCACCGCGGTGAACGACCTGCACGTACAGCTTCGAGAGTGCCCGGCCCGGGAGGGCTTCCGGGATCACATCGCCGAAGCCACCCTCATCGGGACCGCCATCACCCGGTTCACAACCGGCCCGGTGAACCAGCCACGCAGCCTTGCCATCCTGTCCCTGGATCCCGAGCGGCGCCGGGCCGCCCGGGGTATCCGGATCGGCCTGTGACAATGCAGACGACGATGATCAACGCCCGCCCGCGAGGAGAATCATGACTGAGCAGACCTCCACCGACCTCGGTGCGGCGGGAGTGCCCAAGGACGCTATCGCGCGGCTCGCCGAGCTACGCCCCGGCCAGCCGGGCGGGATCTTCACCTCGGATCTGTCGGTGAACGAGTTCCTGCTGGTGCGCGAAGCCGGGTTCCGCCCACTCGGGCTGGTGCTGGGCAGTTCCATCTATCACGTCGGCCTGCAGCTGCGCAAGTGGAGTACCAACCAGGAGCTCAACGTGCTCTCCCAGGCCATGTACCACGCCCGTGAGCTGGCCATGACCCGCATGGAGGCGGAAGCGGACGCACTGCGTGCCGACGGCATCGTCGGTGTGCGGCTGGCAGTGGAGATGAAGGAGTTCGGCACCGACATCGCCGAGTTCATCGCGGTTGGCACCGCCGTCAAGGGTGAGCCGGGCGCGGGCGGCGGCGGCGTCAGCAACTGGCGCAACAACAAGGGCCAGCCGTTCACATCAGATCTGTCCGGTCAGGACTTCTGGACGCTCATCCGGGCGGGCTACGCGCCGCTCGGCATGGTGATGGGCAGCTGCGTGTACCACATCGCCCACCAGCGACTGGGCGGGGTGCTGGGCAACATCGGCCGCAACGTGGAGATCGAGCAGTTCACCCAGGCGCTCTACGACGCCCGTGAACTGGCGATGAGCCGGATGCAGGCCGAGGCTGAGGCGCTGCACGCGGAGGGCATCGTAGGGGTGCAATTGCGCCAGCACAGCCATACCTGGGGTGGCCACACCACAGAGTTCTTCGCCATCGGGACAGCGGTCCGGCCGCTGCGCGAGGACCACGTCGTCGAGCGGCCGACCATGGTGCTCAGCCTGGACGGCTGAACCGGCGCCTCGCCGCCCACCGCTGGGCCCAGCGCCGGGCGGGCTCGTCACAATCGCGCTGCCCACCGGGATGAGAGGCAGTTTCGTGGGCCGGCTCACCGGGACGGGCGCCGCGGTCACGACGAGACGGGGCCGCTGACCACGTCCAGGAAGCGTGCCAGGGCGGATCTCATGCCCCGGCGGTCCCCGTTCTGCGCGGCGGCGGCGCTCACCAGGTGCTGTGCTCCGTCCAGCGACACCGGAGCGGTCTGCGGCGAGATAACCAGCGCCTCGTGCGCCATGGCTGCAAGGTCGGGGTCATCGCCCAGCGACAGGATGGTTGCCCCCAGCCGGCGGGCGTCGTGCACGCGTTCCAGCAGTGCGTCGGGGGCATGCCGTTCCGTAACGACCACTACCGACTCTCCGCGGCGGGCAGTTTCCAGGCGCTGGAAGCCGACCCGCAGGTGCGCGGGAGCCTGTGCCGGGGGAGCCCAGCGGATCAGCGTCGGCGCCAGTTCGGGAATGCCCGCGAGTCGGCTCTGCTGGTCCAGGTGGGCGGCGAAATGCCAGGGCTCCTGTTCGGGGGGGCCGACGAGGAGGACACCCCCGGCGTGCCGGGTGGAGCGGCGCATCGCCCGCGCGAATTCGCTGGCACGGTCCAGCCAGCCGGTGGGGGCGAGCAGTGCCCGCAGAGCTGCCACCTGCTCACCGTCCATGCCTCCATCGTGCCATGTGCCCCGCTGCTCTGGCAGGATCGGGACATGGCGGATCAGCTCAGTGCGCCCGGCGGGCGCGCAGATGTGGCGGCGATGACCATCGCGGTGCTCGGCGGCACCGGGGACCAGGGCCGTGGCCTCGCCCGGCGATTCGCCAGTGCCGGGAACCCGGTGATCATCGGGTCGCGCAGCGCCGAACGCGCGGTGGCGGCAGCCGGCGGTCTCGGCGTACCGGGGGCACGCGGCATGTCGAACGAGCAGGCCGCCCGGAGCGGTGACATCGTCATCGTGGCGGTGCCCTGGGAAGGCCATCGTGATCTGCTGGCGGGACTGGCGGACGCACTGGCTGACAAGGTCGTGGTCGACTGCGTGAACCCGCTGGGGTTCGATGCCCGCGGCGCCTACCCGCTGGCGGTCGCGGAGGGTAGTGCCGCCGAGCAGGCCGCACTGGTCCTGCCGCGCTCGCGGGTGGTCGGCGCGTTCCACCACGTGTCGTCGGTCGTGCTGCTCGACCCGGACGCCGAGTCCGTCGACCTCGATGTGATGGTGCTCGGCGACGACCGCGAGTCGACCGACCTGGTGCAGGCACTGGCTGCCCGCATTCCGGGAGTGCGTGGCGTGTATGCGGGACGGTTGCGCAACTGCGGGCAGATCGAGGCGCTGACCGCCAACCTTGTGTCGATCAACCGCCGGTACAAGGCGCACGCCGGGTTTCGCGTCACAGATATCTGATCCATC
>DAHUZQ010000118.1 GCA_027306495.1 Actinomycetota bacterium
GACGAATGACGGTCTCGTGCGTGGCATTGGCCAAGAGGCCTAACTCGCGGGCAGCATCCACAATGGGCTTGGCTGGGCGATCCAGCTCAATGCCCCACATCAGGCCACGGCCGCGGTGAGGAACCACCCCCGGGCCCCCACGGCGCGACCCTGGCCGATCGGGAGGCGGTGGCGCGGTCATGAGCCTGGTAACGCCACGGGAGCACTCCATCGGCGCGGATGACAGCGCCGTGCACGCCGCGGGGCTGGCGCAGGCCGCGGGCCGGCCCGTTCCCCATGAACCGTCCGGCCAGGGCGAGGTGCCGCTCGACACCGTCGAGCGGGCCATCTCCGAGATCGCCGACGGCCGTCCGGTCGTGGTGGTGGACGAGGCCGACCGGGAGAACGAGGGCGACATCATCGTGGCGGCTTCCAAGATGACGCCCGAGTTGATGGCGTTCATGATCCGGCACACCAGCGGCGTGATCTGTGTGCCGCTGACCGGGCAGGAGCTGGACCGGCTCGCATTGCCACTCATGACGTCACAGAACAACGAACGGATGCGGACCGCCTTCACGGTGAGCGTCGACGCTCGTGACGGCGTGACGACCGGGATCTCGGCGGCCGACCGGGCGCGGACGGTCCGCGTGCTGGTGGATTCCGCGACCGAACCATACGACCTCGTGCGGCCTGGCCACATCTTCCCGTTGCGGTACGCCGAAGGCGGTGTGCTGCGCCGTCCCGGCCACACTGAGGCGGCGGTCGACCTCGCCCGCCTCGCCGGCCTCGACGCCTCGGGGGTGCTCGCGGAGGTGGTCAATGACGACGGCACTATGGCCAGGCTGCCCGCGTTGCGGGCATTCGCGGATGAGCACGGGCTTGCATTGATCTCCATCGCCCAACTCATCGCGTACCGGCGGCGCAGTGAACGGATGGTCCGCCGGGTCGTCGAGACCCGGCTTCCCAACGCCCACGGGGACTGGCAGGCGCTCGGCTATCTGAACCTGCTCGATGGGACCGAGCATGTGGCCCTGATTCTGGGAGACCTCGGCGCGGGTGACCGCGTACTGGTGCGGATGCACTCGGAATGTCTGACCGGTGACGTGCTGGGCTCACGCCGGTGCGATTGCGGCACTCAGCTTGAGTCAGCCATGGCCCAGATCGCCCGCGAGGGACGCGGGATCGTGCTGTACCTGCGCGGGCATGAGGGCCGCGGGATTGGCTTGCTCAGCAAGCTGCGCGCGTATCAACTCCAGGACGGCGGTGCCGACACGGTCGAGGCCAACCTGGCACTCGGACTGCCCGCGGACGCCCGTGACTACTCGACCGGCGCGCAGATCCTCGCGGACCTGGGCATCCGTTCGGTGCGGCTGCTCACCAACAATCCGGCGAAGATCCGCGGCCTGGCAGGGTTCGGGGTGGACGCGACCGAGAGGGTGCCGCTGCCGGTGACGGCGACCCACGAGAACCTCCGCTACCTGACGGCCAAGCGGGATCGGCTGGGCCATCTCATCGAGGGCCTGAACGGGCCTGACGCGGTCCCCGGCCAGGCTGTCCAGGTGAACGGCACGGCGGCGGACTCCCGGGCGGAGGCGG
This sequence comes from Actinomycetota bacterium, assembly GCA_027306495.1. Taxonomy (GTDB): domain Bacteria; phylum Actinomycetota; class Actinomycetes; order Streptosporangiales; family Streptosporangiaceae; genus DAHUZQ01. Next base: position 1,576 of record DAHUZQ010000118.1, read on the forward strand.
CCCGGTGAGCGGCGCTGGAGCGCCGCAGCGCCCATCGTTGGATGCCACCGGCCTGACGCTGGCCATCGCGGCCACACGCTGGCACGCCGAGATCACCGATGCGCTGCTGGAGCGCGCCCTCGCCGCAGCCAGAGCCTGCCGGGCCGAAGAACCGACGGTCGTCCGGGTGACCGGCGCGGTGGAACTCCCGCTCGTCGCGGCCGAACTGGCTGCACGCCACGATGCCGTCGTCTGCCTTGGGGCGGTCATCCGTGGCGGCACCCCACACTTTGACTACGTGTGCCAGGCGTTCACCCATGGCCTGGTCCGTGCGTCCATGGACGCCGGGGTGCCGGTTGGCAATGGGGTTTTGACCTGTGACAATGTGGAGCAGGCCCGCGCTCGGTGCGGGCTTGCCGGCAGCAGTGAGGACAAGGGATGGGAGGCGGTCGTGGCGGCGCTCGACACCGCGCTCGTGCTCCGCTCCATCCGCCGGATCGGGCATGTGGACGGCCCCGCCCGAGCAGGCCGGGGCCATGACCGGCGGCACGTCACCGTCGGCCCGGACCAGCCGCGACATTGACGCCGGTGGTGCCGTTCACCGCTGGCCATGCTCCTCACCCACGAAAGGCCGACTCCTGTGCTCAACCTCGTCCTGCCGAAAGGCTCGCTTGAGCGGGCCACCCTGGACCTGTTCGATGCGGCGGATCTCACCGTCCGGCGCTCTTCGGACCGCGACTACCACGCTTCGATCGACGACCCCAGGATCGACCGCGTCCGGTTCCTGCGGCCCCAGGAAATCCCCGCGTACATCGAGCGTGGCCTCTTCGACGTGGGGATCACCGGGCGGGACTGGATCACCGAGACCGGTGCCGAGGTCACTTCACTCGGCGAGTTGCAGTACTCGAAAGCGACCTCCAATCCGGTGCGGGTCGTGCTGGCCGTTCCGATGGGTGCACCCTGGCAGTCGGTCGCCGACCTTCCCGAAGGCATCCGGATCTCCACCGAGTTGCCTCAGCTGACCGCCAGGTACCTGGAAGGGCACGGGGTCAAGGCGATGGTGATCCCGTCGCACGGCGCCACCGAGGCGAAAGTGCCCGACATCGTCGATGCGATCGTGGACCTGACCGAGACGGGTTCCTCGTTGCGAAGGAACGGCCTGCGCATTCTCGACACTCTGCTCACCAGCTACACCGAACTGGTCGTCAATACCGAGGCTCACCAGGACGAGCACAAGCGCGCGGCCATGGAGGACATCGCGCTGCTGCTGCGGGGCGCCATCCAGGCCCGCGGCAACGTGCTGCTCAAGCTCAATGTCCCGAGTTCCCGCCTGGAAGCGGTCGCGAAGATGCTCCCCGCCATGTCCTCGCCGACCGTGACCGCCCTGGCGCGCGGCGACATGAACGCGATGGAGACCGTCGTGCCCAAGCGCGGTGTCAACACGCTGATCCCCGCGCTGAAGGCGGCTGGGGCGCGGGACATCCTGGAGATTCCCATCTCCAAGATCGTGGAGTGAGCCTGGAGCTGCCCGGCCGGGCTGGCTGGCCGCGCCGGGCTGGCTGGCCGTGAGTCCCTGGCCGCGCGCGGATCCCCCGCGGCAGGCTTTGCCGCCCGCTGGAATGCCCACGCGTTCGGTATTGATGGTCCTGTTGGTTGCGAGGACGCGGCCCGTACTGTGGAAGGGTGCGGGAAGCCCGGCACATGGCGGAACGAGCGAACGGTCCCAGGGACCGCGCGAACGGGTCCAAGGGATCGCCGGGCGGGCGGGCCGACCGCCAGCCGTGATGACCCCGTGAGGTGAGACGTGCGCGACATCCTGGATCCGGTAACGAAGTGGTGGGATTCCGGCGAGACGTTCGGGCTGGCGACCGTGGTCCGCACGTTTCGCAGCGCGCCACGGGAACCGGGTGCGGCGATGGCCGTCTCGTCCGGCGGGGACGTCGTGGGCAGCGTCTCCGGCGGGTGCGTCGAAGGCGCCGTCTACGAACTGTCCCAGGCGGTGCGCGAGAGCGGCCAGCCGGTGATGCAGAAGTACGGCGTCAGTGACGACTCGGCTTTCGAGGTGGGCCTCACCTGCGGCGGCATCATCGAGCTGTTCATAGAGCCGGTCAGCCGGGCGAACTACCCGGAGCTGGGGGATGTGGCCGGCGCCATCCGGGCGGGTGACCCCGTAGCGGTCGCCACGGTGATCGGCGGGCCGGGTCAGATCGGCGCCCGCCGGATCATCCGGCCGGAATGCGCCGCGTCGGGCAGCCTCGGCGCCGGTGAACGCCTCGATCAGGCGGTCGACGACGATGTGCGGGGCATGCTCGCGCAGGGGCTCACCGGCATCCGTCACTACGGGGAGCATGGTGAGCGGCGCGGCGATGATCTCTCGGTCTTCGTGCACTCGTTCGCGCCGCCGCCCCAGATGCTGGTGTTTGGCGCGATCGACTTCGCCGCCGCCGTGGCGCGCGCCGGCAAGTTCCTGGGTTACCAGGTGACCGTGTGCGACGCGCGCCAGGTGTTCGCCACGGCTGCCCGTTTCCCGGATGCCGACGAGGTAGTGGTCGATTGGCCGCATCGCTTCCTTGCCCGGACCGCGGTTGACCAGCGCACGGTGATCTGCGTGCTCACCCACGACCCGAAGTTCGATGTGCCGCTGCTGGAGGTGGCGCTGCGCACGCCTGCCGGATACATCGGCGCCATGGGCAGCAGGCGGACGCATGAAGACCGGCTGGCGCGATTGCGGGAAGTGGGCATGTCTGAGCACGAACTCGCCCGGCTCCGGTCGCCGATCGGGCTGGACCTCGGCGCCCGGACGCCGGAGGAAACCGCCATCTCGGTGGTGGCTGAGCTCATCCAACTCCGGTGGGGTGGTTCTGGCCAGCCGCTGACGGACACCGGTGGCCGGATCCACCACAGCTGAGCTGCGGCTTCCCGGTTCACCGCGGCGGAGGATCTGTCCTTGCCCGGTTCACCGCGGTGGAGGGATCTCTGCACGTCGTTTCACGTCGCCCGGCCCCAATCGCACCCGGTTTCAGCGGATTTCGGGGTGGCGGCAGGTGAAATCAAGCTCCTGGCGGACCTCTGATGTTGTGCGAGCGCGGTTGCGCGGCGGCTCGCCACCCGCCGGCTCTACCCTGGCAGGCGTGGACGTTCGGGTGGCTGGGGTGTTGCTCGCCGCCGGCGCGGGCTCCCGGCTGGGCACGCCCAAGGCGCTGGTCGAGGTGGCCGGCACGCGGCTGGCCGACTGGTGCGTGGGCATGCTGCGCGCAGGCGGGGCCGACCCCGTGCTGGTCGTATCGGGCGCGGTGGGCCTGGAGATCGAGGGCGTGACCGTGGTCCACAACCCACGATGGCGCACCGGCATGGGATCCTCGCTCGCGGCGGGCCTGGCAGCGGTGCCTTCGGATTGCACGGCGGCCGTCATCGCGCTCGTCGATCAGCCACTGGTGGGCGAACTGTCCGTCGCACGGCTGATCGCCGCGCATCGCGCGGGGGCGGCCATAGCGGTCGCGACCTACCACGGCAGCCCACGTAACCCGGTGCTTGTGGCGCGGGCACACTGGCCGGGCGTCCTGCACCTGGCCACGGGCGACGTCGGGGCCCGGCCGTACCTGCGGTCCCACCCGGACCTGGTGACCTCAGTGGAGTGCGGCGATGTCGGCACCGCCGACGACGTGGACAGCCCGGACGACCTGGCCGAACTGAGGGAGCGACTCGCCCACCCTGGCTCCGGCCGCACGCCGGGTCCCTGAGGCTGGCCCTTGCGTCAGTACGATCGCACGCCGGGTCCCTGAGGCCGTCCGGCCACTGCTCGGCAGGCGGGGATCAGCCACGGTTGCTCACCTCGATGCCCCATTCGTGGGTTACCCCGTCACCCGGCTCCAGCATGATCAGGTCCGTCCCGCTCACGAAAGCGTTTGGCGGGCAGGTCATTGGCTCGATCGCCACTGCCTGCCGACGGCGGCTCTGGCTGAGCGTGTCAGCGGTGAACGCCTGCAGCCACTGGTATCCCTCTCCTGCCCACAGCGACACCTGCGAGCGCTGACCGAGCAGCCGCGCCCAGGTCCGTCCGCCGGGCCCGCGAGTCAGCCCTGTGAACGCGTGATCCAGCTCGGTCGCCCCGATTTGCCGGGCCTGCCGGAAGTCCATCTCTCCACCATCCACAGCCCGGGCTGGCCCCGCCGGGATGCCACGGTCGTTGGCAGGCTGCCACAGCGAGCAGGGGAGGGCGAGTTCGCAGCCATCCACGGGCTCTCCCACGGTCAGGTACGGATGAGAGCCGGTTCCATATGGTGCCCGCTGCGGGCCGCGGTTGCGCGCGGTCACCCTGACCTGAAGTCCGTCGCTGGCACCCACCCGGTATCGCGCTTCGATTTCCAGGCAGAACGGGTAGCCCGGCCGGCCCAGGAGCCACAGCCCGAGGGTGACTTCACTTGGGGCACGCTGGAGCACGTTCCAGCTCATCCATCGGGTGAGTCCGTGAATCGCGTTGCTGCGCGCCGGCTCATTAAGGTCAAGCTGGTAGGAATGTCCCCCTACTTCGTAACGGCCCCCGTCCACTCGGTTTGGCCAGGGAATCAGCAACTGGCCCGCCGCGCCGGGGGGCAATTCGGCCGCCGGGTACCCGGCGACGGCGGGCTCACCCCGGAAGGTCAGTTCGCGTAGGCCCGCCCCGAGTTGGGTGATGGTGGCCGCGTAGTCCCCTGCCGTGATCGCGTATTGCTCGCCGGTGACCGGAATTGTCATGGGAACCATTGTCGCCTGGGGCAGCACCGCCGCCCGCAGCCGGACCACCTGCGAATCAGCGGGTGGGTGCTCCACGCGGGGATGTCTGGCGTGCTATCGGGACCAGTGGCGGAAGTG
>DAHUZQ010000123.1 GCA_027306495.1 Actinomycetota bacterium
TGCACGTCGACCTCGACCAGTTCATCGCCGCTGTTGAGGTGCTTCGCCGACCCGAACTGCGGGGCTGCCCGGTGGTTGTGGGAGGGGATGGCGATCCCGCCAAACGCGGGGTCGTCAGCACCGCCTCCTACGAGGCGCGCGCCTTCGGCGTGCACTCGGGACTCCCCATGCGGACCGCCTACCGGCGCTGCCCGCAAGCGGTCTTCCTCCCCGTGGACACCGAAGCCTATGAGGCGGCGTCGGCTGCGGTCATGGCCACGTTGCGCGAGTTCGATGCGGTCGTGGAGGTGTTCGGCTGGGACGAGGCGTTCCTCGCCGCCGAGACCGGCGATCCGGAAGGGCTCGCGCGGCGGATCCAGGCAGGCGTCCGCGCCGCGACCCGCCTGGAGTGCACGGTCGGCATCGGTGATAACAAGCTTCAGGCGAAGCTGGCCACCGGCTTCGGGAAGCCCGCTGGGGTCTTCCGGCTGACGCACGAGTCCTGGTACCAGGTGATGGGTCAACTGCCCACCGATGCGCTGTGGGGCGTCGGCGCTAAGACCGCCAAACGCCTCTCCTGCCTCGGTATCGCGACGGTGAACGATCTCGCCCGCGCCGACCCGCAGTCGCTGGCGTCACACCTTGGCCCGACCATCGGACCGTGGCTCATTCTGACCGCTCGGGGCCTGGGCCCGGCACAGGTGGAGAGCACACCCTACGTGCCACGCTCTCGTGGCCGCGAGGTCACATTCCAGCAGGACATCACTGACTGGGAGCAGGTGAAGCGCGAGGTCGCCGGGCAGGCCCGGTTGGTGGCGGCCGACATCACCGCCGGACAACGCCCAGCCGTCCGGGTCGTGGTCAAGATCCGCTACGCGCCGTTCGTGACCCGGACCCATGGCCTCACGCTCACGGCGCCCAGCACCGAGCCGGCGGTCCTCGAGGAGGCAGCGCTCGCCGCGCTGGGCCGGTTCACCGAGCGGCGCCCGGTCCGGCTGCTCGGCGTGCGCGCCGAGTTCACCCGCGACCCGGGAACAGCGGCGTACCCGTGACGCCGACCCGGTTCGCCTGCCGGGGTGGGCTGGAAGGGGGCGGGGTCGTCCAGCCCTATCGCGCCAAAAAATGGATAGAAACCCCATAACCGGGCCGATAGGGTCGCCGTGTGGCCGTTATCGAGGTGCGGGATCTGCGCCGCACCTACCGTTCGCGGACAGGCATACGGCGCACATCCGTCAAGGACGTCGAAGCGGTGCGCGGCATCAATTTCGCCGTGGAGAAGGGCGAGTTGTTCGGCTTGCTGGGGCCTAATGGGGCCGGCAAGACGACCACTATCAAGATCCTTATCACGCTGCTGCTGCCGACCAGCGGGACAGCGCTCGTGCTCGGGCACGACGTGGTCAGAGAAACCCGCGCCGTCCGGCGCCGCGTGGGATACGTGTTCGGGGGGGATCGCGGCCTGTACGAGCGGCTGTCCGCGCGGGACAACCTGCGCTACTTCTCGGAGTTGTACGGCGTCCCGGCGCGCGAGCAGTCCCGGCGCATCGGCGCCCTGATCGAGCAGGTGGGGCTTGCGGGACGGGAACGGGAACTGGTCGAGGGCTACTCGCGGGGCATGCGCCAGCGCCTGCACATCGCGCGGGGGCTGCTGCACGACCCGGACGTGCTTTTCCTGGACGAGCCGACCATCGGCATCGATCCGGTCGGCGCCCGTGAACTGCGCTCCACGATCTCCCAGCTGATTGAGGCCGGCAAGACGGTGCTGCTCACGACGCATTACATGTTTGAGGCCGACGAACTCTGCGACCGGATCGCCGTCATCGCTTCGGGCCGCATCGTCGCGGAGGGCTCCCCGAAGGAGCTCAAGAGCCGGGTCTCGGACGGCCACGTCCTGGAGGTCGAGGTCTACGGGCTCGACGACCGGTCCGTCGCGGCGGTGCGCGGCGTTGACGGGATCCGCAGCGTGTCGGTCGAAGCACGGGATCAGGCCCAGATCCTCGCCGTCCGCGCCGCATCGGGTGCGGAGGTGACCCAGGCGGTGCTCCGGTGCCTGGACGGGGCGACCGTCGGCAGGGTCGCGACCAGGGAACCGACGCTGGAGGACGCCTACGTGGAGTTGGTCGGGGAAGGGCGTTCGTGAACGTGCTGCGGGTGATCGCCACCGGCTGGCTGATGCACCTCAAAATGCTGTCGCGGTCGTGGTTCAACGGCCTGCTGGGCGTGATCTGGCCGATGTTCTTCTCCACGTCCGCGTTCCTCATGTACGGCGCGGGTGCGCCCCGCCGTCTTGCCGCGATAGCCGTCGGCGCGAGCATGATTGGCATCTGGGCGGCGGCGAGCACCTCCGGGGCGGGAGCGATGCAGCATCAGCGCCGCGAGGGCACGCTGGAGCTTCTCGCGGCCGCGCCGACTCCGTTTGCCGCGACGCTCGCCCCGGTCACCCTGGCGATGTCGACCGTGGGCCTGTACAGCATGGCTGCCACGGTGATCTGGGCGCGGCTGCTGTTCGGCATCCCGCTGACGGTGGGGCGGCCGGCCGGGTTCATCGGCGGCGTTGTGGTGACGGTGATATCGGTGGGGATGTTCGGCTTCCTGCTGTCGGTGAGCGTGGTCAGATTCCGGTCCGCCTGGGCGCTGGGCAATGTACTGGAATTCCCGCTGTGGCTCATCTGCGGGTTCATGATCCCGCTGTCGCTGCTGCCGGCCTGGGTCCGGCCGATCTCCTGGATCTTGGGCCCGACCTGGGGGGTGCGGGCAGTGCACGAGGCAGCCTCGGGCGCGATGCCGTGGGGCGCCATGGGAATGGCGCTCGCGCTGTCCGCCGCGTACGGGGTGCTCGGCGTCTGGGTGTCCGGCCGGATGCTGCACTCCGCCCGCGCCAACGCCACTCTGGCGCTGTCATGACCGCGGTCGGCCTCGCTCAGGGCCGTCCCGGCGCCACCAGCCGGCCTGTGAATTTCCTGCGCATCTTTTTCATCGGCGGCCTGATGAGCTACCGGGCGTTGTTCTCTTGGCTGCGCCCGTCCGTGCTGATCCCGACCTTCCTGATCTCGCCGATCTTCCAGATCCTGCTGTTCGTTTACCTGGGGCGGGCCGCCCACCTGGCATCGGACTCGTTCTTCGTGATCGGCGACGCCATCCAGTTCGCCGCGCTGCCGTGCCTGTTCGCTATGGGCAACACCATCGCCGACGAGCGCCAGGAGCGGACCCTGTCCCTGGTGCTGGCGACCCCCGCCGCTCGGTTGCCGCTCTTCCTCGGCCGCTCCCTCCCGGTGATCGCGAACGGTTTCATCGTGTCCGTGTTTGCGCTGGTGGTCTCTGCCCTCATGTTCCACATCACGGTGCCACTGGCGGCGGTGATGCCGATGGGGCTGGCGATCGTCGTGTGCAGCCTCTCCTGCACCGGCCTGGGCCTGGTCAACGCCGCGCTCGGGTTGCGCATCCGCGAGACGGCCGTCACCAGCAACGTCATCCTCGGCCTGCTGATGATCTTCTGCGGGGTCAACATCCCCCTCGGCAAGCTGCCGCAGTGGATGTCGGCCACCGCCGCCTACCTGCCGCTGACGCACGGCATCGCGGCCGCCCGCCGCCTCGCCGCCGGCGCGTCAGCATCGTCGGTGGCCGGTCAGCTCGGCGCGGAATTGCTCATCGGCGTCGGCTACGCCGTCATCGGCCTGCTCCTGCTGCGCGCGTTCGAGTACGAGAGCCGCCGCCGTTCCACCCTCGACCGCACCTGATCCTGTCTGTGCCGAAAACCCTGGCCCGGCACAGGTCCGGTCGACGGTGCGAGCTGAGGATCCGGAGCGCCGCAGAAAATCTGATAATCAGATATCACCGGCCGACGCTGAGCAACTTCTGTGGGAGGAAGCCCGTACGCAGGCCGTCGAAGGCGGTTACACCGACGAAATGTGGCAGATCTCTCCCATGGACATGGGGCATGGGGGGTGCCACAGCGGGTCTGCGGCGGACGCGCGCTGGCGCAACACCGCGTGGGTGTGCGGCACGCTCTGCGGCCCCCTCCCGCTTCTGCCGCTGCGAGTGGGTCGCTGGTGCGTATGCGTCATGGAACGGTGCCGCGTGGCACTACCCATTGCATGGGCTGTCCGGTGACCTCGGATATGAGGTCGTAGTCGCTGTCGTAATGCAGGAGGGTGACCTGCTCCCGCTCGGCCACGGCGGCGATCAGCAGGTCAGGAAAGCCGACTGCCCTGATGCGCCCGCTTCGCCACAGCGCGGCCTGCACCTCAAGGGCGCGGCGCCAGTCCTCGTCATGGGTAGCCAGCCACTCATAGCCTTCCGCCCGGTCGGTTCTGACCAGGTCAAACTCCGCGGCGCTGCGCGTCGCCCAGCCGAGCTCAAACTCGATCACACCGCAGGTCGCGACTAACCCAGCCTCGATCAGTGGGCCCAGGACCGCTGCTACCGCACGCCTGTGCAGCCGGGCCAGCGCGCTGGTGTCAGCCAGGTGGCTGGCTACCGCTGCCATGCGGCGCGCATCACGTCTTCGTCTGCCAGGTCGGGCAACCCGCCGCAGATGAGCCGCTGCAGATCCCGGCGGCGGGCGGCCAGCGCGGTAACCTGGCGCAGGGCAGCGTTGACGGTGTCCTTCTTCGTCTCGGTCTTGAGCACCTTCTGCGCGGCCGCGAGCTGCTCCTCGTCCACGTCAATCAAGGTCTTGGCCATAGAAACCCCCCCTTGCTTTCCAGATATTATATCTGGCTCAGCCTCTGCAAGATATACAAGCAGCCCTGACACATGCCCGCTATGCCGCTGTCGGCGCGGTGCTCGGCAATGGTCAGCGGGGGACAATGACTGGCCGATTTCCGGCTGTGGAGGCGAGCTTGGTCAGGTCAGTGGGGTCGCTGGAGATGATCCGGTCGCCGGGGCTGGCCAGCAGCACCACGGTGGCGTCGATCGGGTCGCTGGTGCCGGTTCGGCCGAGCAGGGCGCCTGCGTGGCGGCCGTCCTGGGGGCTGACCGCACGGATGTCGACCGCGCGCAGGAGTTGCGCGAGGTGAGCTTGACGTCCGTGGCTGTCACGCCAGACCTGGGCGACGACCATGGCGTTGGTGCGCAGGTCCATGCCGTGGCGCTGGGCGGCGCGCAGCCGGGCGATCATCGCCCGGTCCCCGCGGTCGACGGCCACCAGCGCTCCGGCGTCCAGGACCAGTGCGCTCACGCGGCGGTGTCGTTCGCGGCGACGCCGAGTTCCCGCTCGGCGCGGGCGATCTCCTCAGCTGTCAGCACACCATGCTCGGCTTCCCAGCCCGCGAGGAACTTCTCAAGTGCTTCGGCGCGAAGCCTGCTGGCCGCCGCCTCCGCCAGCCACGACGACAGTGGCTTGCCCGCCTGCGCGGCTGCCGACCGGACCGCATCACCCAGCTCGGGGTCGAACGAGATGCTCAGCTTGTCCACCTTCATGTGGACGATCCTACCCCGGTATTCCACACCACGGTAGCAGCGCACTCTTCTGCCGCCGACCGAGTGCGTGGTCCATGACCTCACCGGCGCTGAACACTGATTCGGAGCGGTCACTGCCGAACGCGGTTGAGCGGTTCTGGCGCTCACCCGGACCGCTCACTGCGGCGCGGGAAGGGCCAAGCGCCTTTCGTCACGCGGAGTGATCACAGCGTCTTTGTGCCGCTGCCGGGCACTCGATGCGTGCTTGATGCGGAACCCAACTCATTCCATTTCCGGGTGCAGAAGATCCAGGGTCCCTGACAGAAAAGTCACTGCTTGCCTATCGTGCCAACCGATGGAGGATCTCTTCAAGGCGCTGACAGACCACACCCGAAGGGCCATCCTCGATGAGCTGAGCGAACGGAGTGGTCAAACGCTCTTCGAGCTCTGCGGCAGGCTGACATCGCGGCATGGCATCGGCTCGTCTCGCCAGGCGATCTCACAGCACCTCGACCTGCTCGAGAGGGCCGGCCTGGTCGAGTGCCGGCGTGAGGGCCGCTACAAGTACCAGGGCCAACGCGCAGGCGGTCATCGCCCGGCTCAACCCCATCATCCCGGGCTGGGCCGCCTACTACCCGACGGTAGTACCCAGCCAAACCTTCACCGCGCCGGATCACTACCTGTGGAAGCTCACCTGCAGGTGGGCCAAGCATAGCCACCCGAACAAGCCGGTCCGGTGGATCGTCCGCCGCTACTTCGGCAAGTTCCCTCTCGCCCCGCCATCTGTCCGTGCAAATTCGATCAGGGCCTCGATCCGGGAGGTCAGCGCTCGATCTGCGCGGTCAGGCCGTCGATCTGGCCCACGGTGCCCCGACCGGAACGGCCTGGTCAAATCGATGCGCAGCCGCGTGTAGTCCCGCAACTGGCGGATCTCCGCGGGTGGG
>DAHUZQ010000126.1 GCA_027306495.1 Actinomycetota bacterium
TACTGTTCCCAGCAGCCCCGGTTGCCGCACGCACACAATCGGCCATCGGGGACGACCCGGTAGTGCCCGGGTTCTCCCGCCATTCCCCACCTGCCCCGGTACAGCGCGCCGTTCATCACGATGCCCGCCCCGATGCCGGTGCCGACGGACACGAATACCGCATCGGCCTGCCCCGAAGCCGCGCCGAACTTCGCTTCAGCCCAGGCGCTCGCGTTGGCGTCGTTCTCCACCACGACCGGCAGACTGACCAGCGCGCTGACCCGGGACCGGAGCGGTTCGTCACGCCAGACCAGGTTGGGAGCGAACCGTACCGTAGCGCGGCTCTCGTCGACAAAGCCGGCCGCGCCCACACCCACCGCCACTGCGGGATGCCGCTGGAGCAGGTCCAGCACGGCGTCGGCTATGGCCTTCTCAGCGAGGTCGGGATTGGCGGTCGGTGTGGCGACCCGGATCTTCTCCAGGATCCGCCCGCGGGCGTCCACGACGCCTGCGGCGATCTTGGTGCCGCCGAGGTCAACCCCGATCGTCAGGCTCACGCGGCGGGTTCTCCGTCCCCGGGCTCGCCGTCCCCGGGCTCGCCGTCCCCGGGCTCGCAGCCCGTCCCGCATTGGCAAGGGCTGCCTCGGCCGCGGCAACGGCATCGGCGAACAGACCGGACAGCGCATCCCCGGCAGCGGACATCTGTGTGGCCAGCCCTGGCCCGGATTCGCGGAGCAGGCGTGCAGCCCGGCATACCGGGCACCAGGCGCAGGTGCCGTCCGGATCCGGGTCAGCCGTCGCTGTCTGCCACACGTCCGACCTGGTATTGCGGACCCCGATCATCGACCGGATCTGGTCACCGACCCCCCGCGTCACGTTGCGGGCGCTGGAACGGATTAGCCAGCGCTGGAAATCGCCGACCGGATCCGGGCTGCCTTTGGGTTGCTCTGTCACGTCCTGTTGCCTCCTCCACCCTCGACCCGGCTCTTCAGTCCTTTGAGGGCCGTGTCGATGATGACCTTTTCCGCCCGCCGCTTGAGCAGGCCGGGCATGGGGATCCGCACGTCGACGGAAAGGTCGTAAGCGACCTCGGTCTCCTCCCCGCTGGTCCCACCGGTCCCCCGGTCGGCGAGCGCATAGCCGCCGGCCATACCGGAGATCACCGAACCCGGCTCGGAAAGGTCCCAGCGCACTCCGTCGTCACCGTCCCAGGAGTATCCGAGCACGTAGCTGTCACGGAAAATGCCAGCGTCGAGGTCAAAGCGCACCCGGCGCGCCCGGCCAGCCTCACCCTGCTCCACCACCTGGGCAGACCGTACCGCCGAGGCCCATTGCGGGTAAGCTGAAAAATCCTCGATAACGGCCATGACATCTGCGCGCGCGGACCTGATGCGGATCCGGGAGATGGTGCTGGCCATGTTCGGAGCGTACCTCTACCGTGGCAGCGGGCCGCCCGTCCCGCCAGCGAACTCGAACACGAAAGGCTGCCCGGTGGCACGGAAATGCCCCACGTTGATGCACTCGGTCCGGCCGATCCGGACACGGCGGGCGAGTGGTTGGTGGACATGGCCGAACAGCACGTACCTGGGCTGCGTCGCCGCGATCGTCTCGCGCAACGCCTCACTGCCGCGTTCCATGCGGCGTGCCACTGTGTCGTACAGCAGTTGCGGCACAGCGGGCGGGATGTGAGTGCACAGCACATCCACCGGCCCGACCGCGGCGATCTTGGCCGCGTAGACATCCTCGTCCATCTCATTCGGTGTGCGGTACGGCGAGCGAAGTCCGCCGCCGATGAAGCCGAATGCCCAGCCGCCAAGTTCCACACGCTGCCCATCGAGCACCGTATGCCCGGGGCGCAGATGCTCGTCCCACAGATGCGGGATGTCCACGTTGCCATAGGTCAGGTACGTGGGCTCGGGCATGGCCGCGAATGTCTGCGCGTACTGCCGGGACGCCGCCCCCCGGATGTGAGCAGCCGGGTCTCCCCCCAGGCCCTGCCACAACCCGGCTGACAGTGCTCGCGCCTCGTCGAACCTCCTGGCCGTCCGCAGCGCGACGAACTCTCGCGCGGCGTCGGCCCCGAAGAGTTCCGCAAAGATGCCCTGACTCTGGTCGGCGTAGTCCACGAACAGCAGCAGATCGCCCAGGCAGATGAGCGCATCCGCGCCGTGCGCCGCCTTGGGCAGATCGGCCGTACGGCCGTGCACGTCGCTTACCACATGGACTCGCACGCCCCAGCCCCTCGGGTAGGCCTGACATTGCTGACTCACAGTAAATGGCCGACCCGCGCCAAACCGCCACTGCGCGGGCGTGGGCATACCCGGTCGACATCGCGAACCCGGCACCCGCGAGCCCGGCACCCGCGAGCCCGGCACCGCGAACCCGGCACCCGCGAACCCGGCGCCCGCGAGCCCGGTGTGGCTGCGAGTGAAACGAGCGGGGGTGGGGAACCGCCTGCCGGGGCAGCCCAGCGTCGAGCAGCCGGCCTAAGCTGCCAAGTAGTGGCACGCACGGCGGGCCCAAGGGGTTCTGGCCGCGGACGTGAGCCTGCACGGGCAGCGGCGAGGAGGCGGGCATGCGGGAGTACAGCAGCCAAGTGGTCGTTGAAGTCGCCCCGAGCGCACTTGTGACGGACGTGGTCTTCGACCGCGCCGCACGCACCCCGGCCACAGTCATGCTCAGGCGGAAAAGAGGGGTTGGCCCCCGGGTCGGCCCGCCGGGTGGCGGACAGCCATCCCAGCCGGCCACCGGTGCCTCCGAGGCGGCCGGTTCGTCCCCGGCCACCGTGGCCGGGGCCCCGGTGTGGGAAGACGTCACCGCCGCACAGTTCCGCGAGGAAGTGGCCCTGCTGGCGAAAGGGCTCATCGCGAACGGCATCGGCGCGCACGACAGGGTAGCCCTGCTGGCCAGGACCAGGTACGAGTGGACGCTGGCCGATTACGCGATCTGGGCGGCGGGTGCCGTCACGGTCCCGATCTACGAGACGTCATCCGCCGAGCAGGTCGACTGGATCCTCACGGATTCGGGTGCGCGGGCGCTCATCGTGGAGACGCCGGCTCACCTGCGGAACTTGCTCGGGGTGGTGCAGCAGTCGGGTGTGAAGGACATGTGGCTGATCGAGGGTGGCCCCATCGGCATCGCCACGGGCGTCAGCGGCACGGACGGTGCCGCGGACGCGAGCCTGAGCCCGCACCCGCTGACCGCGCTCGCCGCGGACGGCGAAGGCGTGACCGAGGCGGAACTCCTCGAGCGGCGCACCTCACTCACCGGTTCCGACCTCGCGACCATCATCTACACCTCCGGCACCACCGGCCGTCCCAAAGGCTGCCAGATCACGCACGGGAACCTCCTGAACGACGTCCGCAACGCGGTCCACGGCCCACTGCGCAAGATCTTCGACGTCGAGGGTGCTTCGACCTTGCTCTTCCTGCCGCTAGCACACTCCTTCGCGCGGATCATCGAGGTGGGCTGCCTGGAAGGCGGCGTGATCCTCGGGCACTCACCCGACCCGAAGCCCACCGCGCTGCTCCCGGACCTGGCCAGCTACCAGCCGACCTTCATCCTCGCGGTGCCCCGGGTCTTCGAGAAGGTCTACAACAGCGCCGAGCAGCAGGCATCGGCGAGCGCGGTCAAGGGCCGGATTTTCCGGGCCGCCGCACAGACGGCTATCGACTGGAGCAGGTCATACGGGACGCGGGAGCCCGGGCAGGGTGCCGGGCCGGGGCTCGGCCTGCGAGTGCGCCATGCGGTGTTCGATCACCTCGTCTACGGCAAGCTGCGCGCCGCCATAGGCGGCAGGGCGGAGTACGCGGTATCCGGCGGCGCGCCCCTCGGTGAGCGGCTTGGCCACTTCTTCCGGGGCGCTGGCATCACCATCATCGAGGGGTACGGCCTGACGGAGACGACGGCGGCCGCGACAGTGAACCGCCCGGAACATAACAAGATCGGCACAGTCGGCCAGCCGCTCCCGGGAGTGTCGGCTCGCATCGCCGATGACGGTGAGATCTTGCTGGCCGGCCCGAACATCTTCCCGGGCTACTGGCGCAACGAGGAGGCCACCGCCCAGGCCCTGGCCGAGGGTCACTGGATGCGCACCGGCGATGTCGGTGAACTCGATGACGAGGGATACCTGCGCGTCACCGGCCGCAAGAAGGAACTGATCGTCACTGCCGGGGGCAAGAACGTGGCGCCCTCGGTCCTGGAGGACCGGATCCGGGCTCACCCACTGGTCAGCCAGTGTGTGGTCGTCGGCGACGGCAGGCCCTACGTGGCATGCCTGGTCACATTGGATGACGAAGCCCTGTCGGCCTGGAAGGAACGGGCTGGGCGTCCCACGGAGACGACCCCGGCCGATCTCCGGGAGGATCCGGCCCTGAACGCGGAACTCCAGCGAGCCATCGATGACGCCAACAAGGCGGTCTCGCGCGCGGAGTCGATCCGCAGGTTCCGGATCCTGGCCCACGATCTCACCGAGCAGGACGGCTACCTCACCCCGTCTCTGAAGGTCCGCCGCTCGCTGGTGATGAAGGACTTCGCGCAGGAGATCGACGCGCTCTACGCCTGAGGCGAACCCGCCAGGATGTCGGCGAACCGGCGGCTGATCAGTTCCCACCGCCACTCGGCGTCGATCCAGGCGATCCCCTTCTCTCCCATCGCACGAGCGCCGGCGGGGTCTGTGAGCAGGCTGATGAGCCGGTCCACCAGCGGGCCGGCCTCTCCGCCGGGCACCACGTAACCGGTCTCACCGTCGCTGATGGCATCGGGCGCATTCCCCGAATCACCTCCCACCACGGGCAGCCCGGTGGCCGAGGCTTCCAGGTACACGATGCCCAGGCCCTCCACGTCCAGGCCGTGCCGTCGCGTCCGGCAGGGCATCGCGAAGACATTCCCGGCATCGAAGTGCGCGGGCAGTTCCGGCTGTGGCACCAGTCCGGTGAAGATCACCGCGCCACCGACACCCAGCCGCTCTGCCAGCCTTTCCAGGTCGCCGCGGTACGGACCGTCACCGACCAGCAGCAGCATGGCGTCCGGGACCGCTGCGAGAACCCGCGGCCAGGCCTCGATCAGCGTGTCCTGGCCCTTGCGCCGCACCAGGCGGGACACGCAGACGACGACCGGCCGCGCGCCCAGCCCCAGCCGCTCCCGGACCGCCGATCCGCCAGCGCCGGGCCGGAAGACCTCCGGGTCGACACCCGGCGCCAGGTGGACCAGCCTGCCACCCGCGGCGGGCGACAGGGCGCGGGCCAGCCGCACCCGGGTGTACTCGCCCAGGTAGGTCATGACGTCGACCGAGTCACCGATCCTCCGCAACAGGCTCCGCGCGCCGGGCAGAGCTGCCCATCCCGCCTCGTGGCCGTGGGTGATCGCCACCAGCCTGCGGGCGCCTGCGCGGCGCAGTGCCGGGCCGAGCAGGCCGAGCGGAGCCGCGGCCCCGAAGACGACGGTGTCGCATCCGTCCCGCTCGATGATGCGGGCAGCCCGGCGGGCGACCCACGGTACGGGCAGCATCAGCGACGTCGGATGACGCTCGACACGGAAGGGCTGCCGGGCGTCGAACTCCGGCGCGCCCTCCCAGGCCGGTGCGTAGACGGTGACATCAGCCGCGGGCAGTGACAGCGTCAGCGCGTGCACGAACGACTGGATGCCGCCTCTGCGTGGCGGGAAGTCGTTGGTCAGCACCAGCACCTTGGGCACCGTCGCTCCCCCGTACCTGAACGCGGTCCCCGGCACTGGCCGGCCCGCGAGCGTGGGTGTTCCGGCAGTGAGCTTATGCTCCGGCGCAGGCCGCCGCGGAAGGTCAGGGTTGAACCGCGAAGTCGTAATTCTGTGCGTACCACGGCGAGGACAGCGACACCTTCTCCACGTTCATGCCTGGCTGCGGTGCATCGATGAGGTAGCCACCGCCAACGTAGATGCCGACGTGCGACTCACCGGCGAACTCGATGATGTCGCCGAGTTGCAGATTCGCCTGGCTGACATGCGGCAGTGTGGCCTGGCCATAGCTGTCGCGCGGGATCGCCACGCCCGCGTACGCCCACGCGGCCTGGGTGAGCCCCGAGCAGTCGAATCCCTGGTTGCAGGGCCCGGTGGCACCGTAGACGTAGGGACAGCCAAGCTGCTGATAGGCGAACCAGACCGCCTTCTCCGCCTGGGTCTTGGTCGGGCCGTGGTAGCCCCCGCCGCCGGTTCCGCCGCCCCCGCCGCCGAGCAACTGCTGCTGCTGCTGGGCGGTCAGCGTGGCCAGCAGCGCCTGCTCCTTCTTGACGAGGCTCTCTATCGAGCGCTTCTGGCCCGCAAGCTGGTTGCGGAGCTTCGCGATGCCCTGCTCGGTGCGCTTAGCCAGTTGCTGAGCCCCGGTCAGCTCCCGGTAGGAGGTCAGAAATTCAGCGAGCTGGTCCTGGCGGTCGGCCGAAAGGTGGACCAGCATCGCAGACTGATTCAAGATCACCTGCGGGGTCGAACTGGTGACCAGCGACGCTTGCGAGGTAAGGGCGGCGTCCTCATATTCTCCAGCGGCGATGGCCGCGATCTGCCCGTGCATGCCCTGCACTTGAGCCTGGTCCTTGGTGACCGCGTGATCCACCACTGAAAGCTGTTGCTGCGCGGACTTCAGGCTCTCCGTCATCACGTCATAGCGCTGGATGAGCCAGTCCTCGCGGTAGGTCAGCTTGTTGACCCTGGCCTGCACCTGGCTGATCTTCGGCTGGAGTGCGGCGGCCGCGGAACCGGCGGACAACGTCAGTCCCATCACCGTCAGGACCGTGACAGCAGCAGCACAGCCACGGCGGATCAGGGGGCTATAAGCGCCTGGATGCGTACCCACGGGGGCGACACGCTCCTCTCTCACCAAGCCGGGGGTTGTGGCCGGCGGGGGTTATGCCGACCCTGGCCACGGGGACCCGCCCGCAACTCAGGCTGGCGGGTGTTGCAACCCTTCCCGGCAGATGCTGACCAGTCGTTCCGCCATCGCGATCCGCGCCGACCTAGCCCGGGTCCCCTCCCCGGGCACCGGGACCCGGCGTGGGCCCGTCATCGCCGCGGCTGTAACCACTGGCGAGTGATGGGCCGGGGCTGACATTAGTGAAAGGATGGCCTGCAATTCAACCACTTCGCGCATTCCCGCTGGGGTGTCGGCTGCTCAGCCGGCCATCAGGCTCAGGACGCGCGGGTCGCCGGCGGCCGCAGCCGCAGCGGTGAGACCAGGTGCGCGTCAGCGAGGACGCGCAGCGCCCGGTGTTCGGCCTCCCCGATCTCCGCTGCGCGATCGCGAGGGCCGAGCAGGGCGGTGACCACGCAATCGGGGCACGCGATATCGCGCATTTCACAGACATCGCAGTCGATGAGCATCGTCCCTCCAGGCAAACGTCGTCGCCTCGCCGTGAACCACGCCGCACCAGCGGTGCGGGCCATTACCGCTGGACGAGCCATACGGTAAGCGGGCCCACCGACAATCCCGCGAATGCAACGGTCGGCGGGTCGGCGGCGGCGAATCCCACGGCTGCCGGGGGCGGAACGCCCGCGAATGTCGGCACCCTGCCCTACCGTAAGGCGCGTGATCGCCTCGGACCCGCGCGCAATCGCCTCGGACCCGCGCGCACTGCACCTGGCCCGGATCCCCGCCCGGGACGGGTGCCTGCGCGCGGTGGACTTCGTCGTCACCGATGTGGAAACCACCGGCTGGGACCCGGCGCAGGCGGCCATCACCGAAATCGCCGCTGTCCGATTCCGCGACGGCCGGATCTGCGGCCAGTTCGCGTCGCTGGTCAACCCGGGGACCGCGATCCCACCGCAGATCACCGAACTGACCGGGATCACCGACGTCACTGTGGCGGGGGCGCCCGCGCTGCCCGCCGCCCTCGCCGGCTTCCTCGACTTCGCCCGGGGCGGGGTTTTCACCGCTCACAACGCGCCCTTCGACGAGGCCTTCCTGATCGCCGCGTGCCAGGCATGCCTTCTGCCCTGGCCGGGGTTCGATGTGCTGGACACCGCTGACCTCGCCCGCCGTCTGCTCTCCGTCGAGGAGGTCCCCGACTGCAAGCTGAGCACGCTGTCGGCCCACTTCGGGACCGCGACCAGGCCCAGTCATCGCGCGCTCCCCGACGCGCTCGCGACGGCGGAGGTCCTGGGCAGGCTGTTGGCGAGGCTGGAATCCGCGGGCATCGCGACACTGGCCGCGATCGCCTCACTCCCCACGGTGCGCGGCGACCACAGTCACAGCGAGGCCGTTTGAGCGCCCGCTAATGAAAGAGCGAAGCGCAGGCGGTAGCCTACCGCCGTCCGGCCGGCACACGGGGAGCGGACCGCGACCGCGGCCCGCCCGCGGACGAGGAGGCACACATGGTCACCGCTATCGTCTTGGTCCGGGCCGACGTCCGGACAATCCCGCAGACCGCGGAGGCCATCGCACAGATCCCCGCCGTCACCGAGGTCTATTCGGTGACAGGTGAGTTCGATCTGGTGGCGCTGGTACGGGTGCGAGCCCACGAAGAACTCGCCGATGTGATCCCCGGCACTCTGAACCGGGTCGCTGGGGTGACCCACACCGAAACCCACATCGCGTTCCGGACGTATTCGCGGCACGATCTGGACGCTGCGTTCTCCCTCGGCTACCCCGACGCCACCTGAGCCGCCGCGCCGGTTCAACAGCCGGCAGCGGTGCTGAGCGAACGCAGCACGCGGACCGGGACACGGGTCGGCCAGCCGTCCGGCGTCCTGGATCGGCCAGCCGTCCGGCGCCCGGTTTCAGTCAGCCGCGGACCATATGTGCCCGCAGCCTGCGCTCACCGTGCCGACAGCTCCTGGCTGGTGGTGACCCAGCGCTCCAGCAATCGCTGTGCCGCGCCGCAGTCAATGGCGGCCCGTGCGCGGGCACACCCTTCCCCCAGCGCGTCCAGCAGGCTGTGGGCTCCCGGCACCCCGCCCGCTGCCGCCAGCGCGGCCGCCGCGTTCAGCACGACCGTGTCACGGACCGGGCCGCCAGCACCGGACAGCACCGACCGCACTGCCTCAGCGTTGTGCTCCGCGTCGCCACCGCGCAGGTCGGAAGGCTGGGAACGGGTCATTCCCAGGGCCGCCGGATCCAGCACCGTCTGGCTCACCGTGCCGTCGTGCACCACCCAGACGGTGGAGGTGTCGCAGGTCGTGAGCTCATCCAGGCCGTCGTTGCCGTGAAACACCAGCGCTGAGCTGCCGCGCGCGGCGAGCACGCCGGCCAGGATCTCCCCCATCCGGGGATCCGCGATGCCGACCGCCTGCGCGGACGGCCTGGCGGGATTGGCCACCGGACCCAGGAAGTTGAACACCGTCGGCACACCGAGTTCACGGCGGGGGACCGCGGCGTGACGCAGCGCGGGGTGGTACAGCGCGGCGAACAGGAAGGTGATGCCGATCTCCTCGGCGAGCCGCGCGGCGTCCCGCGGGGGCAGGTCGATGACGACCCCCAGCGCCTCCAGCACATCGGCAGAGCCGCACGCGGACGAGGCGGCCCGGTTACCGTGCTTGGCGACCCGCGCCCCGGCGGCGGCGGCCACGATCGCCCCCATCGTCGAGATGTTCACGGTGTGCGCGCCGTCGCCGCCCGTCCCGACCAGGTCCACCGCCGGGCCCGGGATCGAGATGGGTGTCGCATGGCCCAGCATCGCTTCTGCCATGCCCGTGACCTCAGCGACCGTTTCTCCCTTGATCCGCAGAGCCACCCCGAACCCCGCGATCTGTGACGGCGTCGCAGCGCCATCCATGATCTCGTTCATCGCCCAGGACGCCTCGTCGGCGGTGAGCGGCTCACCTTTGACAAGCGCGCCTATCAGAGCGGGCCAGGTGGTACGCGATTCCATAGCGCCCCCTCGGCGGCTGGGGTGGGTGTGCGGAGCCCGCAGGGCCGGGGCAGGCCACCGGGTCCACGCGAATGTGCAGATGTTATGCGGGCTCGGTGTCTCACGCCCGGGCGGGCAGCGTCCTGCTCACCCGCTGGCGCATGAGGCCGGCCAGTGCATCGGCGAGCTGGCCGGGATCTATGGGATGACTGACCACCGCATCGGCACCCGACCAGGTCGCGAGCCACCCATCGTCGGCCCGGCCGATGATCAGCAGCACAGGCGGGCAGTCGTAGATCTCGTCCTTGGCCTGGCGGCATATCCCTATGCCACCGGCCGGCTGCGCCTCACCGTCCAGCACCATCACCTCCGCGCCTCCACCGTCCATCAGCCGCAGCAGCGCGGGCTGCGTCGCGACTTCGATGATCTCGGCTTCGGGGACATCCAGCGCCGGCCGCCGGCCGACCGCCAACCGGACCCGCGCGCGGGTGTCGGCGTCATGGCTGTACACAGCAACCTTCATGAACTGGAATCGTACCGACCCCGGTGCACTGCGGCGCCCTGCCCGGCGCGGCTCAGCCCCCCAGTTGGGGGGTCGGGCAACACTCCCCTACGAGGTGTCGTAATAATGACCCTCGTGGCCACAACATCCGTGACGACGACGCCACCCCGGATACCGACGAGCCGGCCGAATCTGGTCAGCGTCGGAACGATCATCTGGCTGTCTTCTGAACTCATGTTCTTCGCGGCTCTGTTCGCGATGTACTTCACGATCCGCTCGGTCGACAAGGGTGAAGGACTGCCCTGGCCCGGGGCGCACCTGGATATCGCGCTGGGCGCGACCAACACGACTGTGCTGCTGCTGTCCAGCGTGACCTGCCAGATGGGGGTCTTCGCGGTGGAGCGCGGCCAGATCCGGCGCGCCAGCAGCATCTTCAACATGCGCCGATGGGGCCTGCGCGAGTGGTATGTGCTGTCGTTCCTGATGGGACTGTATTTCGTCTGCGGACAGGGTTACGAGTACCTCAGCCTGGTGCATGACCAGCACCTGACGATCTACGGCAGCGGCTACGGATCGGTCTTCTACATACCGACCGGCTTCCACGGACTGCATGTGATCGGCGGCCTGATCGCCTTCCTCTTCCTGCTCGGCCGCACCTTCGCCGCCAAGCGCTTCACCCAGGAGCAGCAGGTCAGCGCCATCGTCGTCTCGTACTACTGGCATTTCGTCGACGTGGTCTGGATCGGCCTGTTCACCACGATCTACATCATCCGCTGAATGCCCGATATCCTCCTCTGACCCGAAACCGAGGCAGCAGTGAGTTTGATCACCGCACGGCGAAGGCGCCGGGCCGCCGGGTACGCCGTCATCGTGCTTGGCCTGCTGACCGCGGGCGTCGCCTACGCCACCGTCACCGGCCAGCCCGGGACCGCCGCCGCCGCGACCCCCAGTTCGGCTTCACCGAAACAGATCGCGGAAGGTGCCTCGCTGTTCTCGGTGACCTGCGCTAGTTGCCACGGCATGAACGCCCAGGGCACCTCCCAGGGCCCCAGCCTGATCGGTGTTGGCGCCGCGGCCGTTGACTTCCAGGTCAGCACCGGCCGGATGCCGGCGAAAGAGATCAGCGCGGAGATGCCCCGCAAGCCGCCGGTGTTCGACACGGCGCAGACGCACGCGATCGCCGCGTACATCGCCTCGCTCGGGGGCGGTCCCGCGATCCCGTCAGCCGCCGAGGTCTCCCCCATCGGCGCGGACATGGCACTGGGCCAGTCGCTGTTCATCACCGACTGCGCGCAGTGCCACAACTTCTCCGGAGCCGGAGGAGCGCTGACCTACGGCAAATACGCCCCGGCGCTGACGCATTCCACCCCGACGCAGATCTACGAAGCGATGCTGACCGGCCCCGAGGCCATGCCAGTCTTCAACGACACCACCATCACCCCGGCCCAGAAGCGCGACATCATCGCCTACATCACCACGGTCCGTTCCGAGGCCAACCCCGGCGGCTTCAGCCTCGGCCGCATCGGCCCGGTCACCGAGGGACTAGTTGCCTTCCTCGGCGGCATCGGCTCGCTGGTATTCGCATCCATCTGGATCACGCTGAAGCGACGTGAGCACACATGAGCGACACGCCTAATCCGAACGACACGCCGGAATCCGCCGGGCAGGAGCCCGAGGAGCCGCGTACCCCACACCGGATCATCGGCACCCCGCCGCCGGCCCAGTCCCGGGCAATGCTCGCGGACGAGACGGGCGACCACCACGAGCCGCCGCCCGAACTCCCGCCCGTGCCCGACAACCCCGTCCGGGCACGCAGGGCAGAGCGCATCGTGGCGGCGTGCTTCCTGCTGTCGGCCCTAGCCGGTGTCGGCTTCATAGCGGCCTACGTGGGACTGGAAGTCAACGGCCTCGACTCCACCCTGCGCTCCAACCTGGCCCTCGGGACGTCACTGTCCGTGGTGTTCCTCGGGCTCGGCGTCGGCGCGGTGCTGTGGGTCCGCAACATCATGCCGGACGTCGAACTCACCGAGCAGCGCAAGCCACTGGCCTCCCCTCCCGAGCAGCGGGAGGAGTTCGCGGAGACGTTCAACGCCGGCGCCGCGGCCAGTGGTTTCAAGCGTCCCCTGCTGCGCCGGACCCTGCTGCTGGCCACCGCGCCGCTGGCGGCGATACCGTTGGTCCTGCTGCGGGATATGGGCCCGCTCCCGGGCACCAGCCTGCGCCACACCGTCTGGCGCAAGGGCATGCGGCTGATCGTCTACGGCCCGAACACGCCGCTACGGCCGGCCGACTTCTCCAACCCCGGCCAGATGATCACGGTGGTGCCCGAGGGCTACCAGGACAATCAGGTCGCGCTCGCCAAGGCGACGACCATCATCATCAAGTTCGCGCCCGGCCAGCTCCGGCCGCCCACCGTCATGAACTGGACGGTGGACGACATCGTTGCCTACTCCAAGATCTGCACTCACGTCGGCTGCCCAGTCGCCCTGTACGAACAGACCACCCACCACATCCTGTGCCCGTGCCACCAGTCGACCTTCGACGCCATCCACGGAGCGAGGGTGATCTTCGGCCCGGCCCCACGGGCGCTGCCGCAGCTTCCGCTCGGCACGGACTCGCAGGGATACCTCATCGCTACCAGCGACTACCACGTTCCGGTTGGCCCCAGCTTCTGGGAGCTCGGCGGGTCGGGCTTCACCGGGGGGAATGAGTCATGAGCAACTCCAAGGGCCTGGGGGGCGTGGGGGTCTTCCTCGACGACCGCACCCGCGGTGCCGCCCCGGCCCGCAGGTTCATGCGGAAGATCTTCCCGGACCACTGGTCGTTCCTGCTCGGGGAGATCGCGCTCTACTCGTTCATCATCCTGATACTCACAGGCATATTCCTGACCCTGTTCTTCCAGCCCAGCATGACGGACGTGGTCTATCACGGCGTCTACCACCCGCTGGACGGGGTGCGGATGAGCGAGGCCTACGCCTCGACGCTGAACATCAGCTTCGATGTCCGCGGCGGGCTGCTCCTGCGCCAGATCCACCACTGGGCGGCGCTGCTGTTCGTCGGCGCGATCATGGTGCACATGCTCCGGGTGTTCTTCACCGGTGCGTACCGCAAGCCGCGCGAATTCAACTGGATCATCGGGATCGCGATCTTCACGATCAGCATTTTCGAGGGCCTGTTCGGTTACTCACTCCCCGATGACCTGCTGTCGGGTACCGGGCTGCGGATCACGCAGGGGGTGCTGCAGTCGGTCCCGATCGTCGGGACGTACCTGTCGTTTTTCCTGTTCGGCGGCCAGTTCCCGGGACACGTGATCATCCCCCGGCTCTACATCATCCACGTGCTCATAATCCCGGGCCTGCTGCTGGCGCTGATCTCCGCCCACCTGTTCCTGATGTTCCACCAGAAGCACACCCAGATGCCCGGGAAGGGCCGTACCGAGACCAACGTCGTCGGTGCCCCCATGTACCCGTACTTCATGGCGAAGACGGGCGCCTTCTTCTTCTTCGTCTTCGCAGTGGTGGCCCTGCTGTCTACGTTCGCGCAGATCAACCCCATCTGGCTGTTCGGGCCCTACAACCCTTCCGGGATCACCGCCGGGTCACAGCCGGACTTCTACATGGGCGCCCTGGAGGGCGCGCTGCGGATCATGCCGAACTGGGTCTCCAACGTGGGCGGATATACGATCGCCTGGAACGTGATCATTCCCGCGTTCGTGCCACTCGGCATCATCTTCGGCGGTGCCGCGCTGTGGCCGTTCCTCGAACGCTGGATCACAGGTGACCACCGCGAGCATCACATCAACGACCGGCCCCGCAACGCCCCTACCCGGACCGGCATCGGCATGGCGGCGGTCGCCTTCTACGGCGTGCTCTGGCTGGAAGGCGCGAACGACGTCATCGCCGCCCAGCTTCATATCCCCCTCTACACGCTGACCTGGATCGCGCGGGTATCGGTCTTCCTAGCCCCGGCCGTCGCCTACTGGGTGACCAAGCGGATCTGCCTGGGCCTCCAGCGCAAGGACACCCACCTGCTTGAGCACGGTGTGGAGACAGGGATCATCCGGCAACTGCCCAGCGGCGAGTTCATCGAAGTGACCCGGCCGGTATCGGAGGAGGTCCGGGCCGTGCTGGAATCCCGCACCGGACTGCCGCAGTTGCCCGCACCCGCACCCGGCGAGCCCGGTGAGGGCGTTCCCGCTCCCAGCGAGCGCGGCGCCATGGGCAAGCTGCGGGTCCGCCTCAACCGCGTGCTGACCGAAGGTATCCCCGTACCGACCGGCAACGGCCACGGGAACGGGCATGCGGAGTTGCGGGAGGGTGAGCCTGCCGCGGTCCCATCCGGCGCGGATCATGGCCGGGAACTGGAAGCTGGCAGCCCGGACGAGGAAGAACGGCCCTCCGGGCACTGACCGTAACCCACCGGTCCCCGATCAACCTGCTCCCGTGTCAGGCAGCCACCGAAGCCACGTCCCGTGCGAGTCGGTGAAGGCGAGCGTTTCCCGGCCATCCCGGGTGAGCACGAATGGTGCTCCGGCATGGGCAGGTACCGGCAGGTCCGGCACGAGGCCCGGCCCTTCGTTGGACAGCCAGACCGCCCCGAGCTGCCGGACCGTGGCCGCAAACCGCCGCCGGTCAGCGGGCGCGACATAGGCGAGCACAGCGGAGTGATACACGACCAGCGTCGCGTCTGGCGGCGCCTGTGCAGCGAGCGCTGGCAGGTCACGGAGCAGGTCACCACGACGCACGTCCGGCGGGCGGCGGCGGGCGGTGGCGACCGCGGCCGCCAGCCGCTGCCCACGGTCACCTTCACCGGGCCAGACCAGGCACGACAGCCAACGGACATCGTCGTCACTGGTGACGTCCAATGGGTTCAGATCCAGCCCCGCCCGCCAGCGGACCTCGGGAACCTCAGCCGGGAAGGGTACGGGGCCATGCGGTTCGCAACGCAGTGTCGGTGCCAGTGGATCCCGCCCGGGGAGCCGGTGGCCGGCGTAATCGTAGGAGTAGAGATCGACGAGCAGTGTCAGCCCGGCACTGGCTCCGACCTCGATCAGCGCCAGTGGCGGCGGCAGCCCCGCCAGTGCCGGAAGCAGAGTCGCGCACCGGGCGGGCTCGTTCGTCTGTGTCCGCTTTTCCCGCATGACCGAGGCCAACCGCTCCCCGTCCCGGCTGACCAGTGACCGCAGGTCATCGATCTCCGGCGGTGCTCCGAGCAGGTAGCGGGCTGCCGCGAACAGCAGGTTGGGCTGGCGCTTGGCCGCCGGAAGCGAACTGAGAAATCCGCCGACGCCGGCATCATCCGCCACCGCCATAGCCAGCGCTTCATACATCGGGCTCCGGCCATGAGCCTCCCGGGCGAAGGCGAGGTAATTCTCCGCGACCGCCGCGCTGAGGTCGTGACCATGCATCCACACGTACTGGACCGTACCGGGTCGGGAGCCCCGTGCTGAGGGCGGTGCCGTTCGATCGCTCTATTGCCCGGAGCGTGCCTCCTCCACAGTGAGCTCGGCGGTCGGGTCGGCCTCCAGCCGGTCATCGGGAATAGGCTGGCCGCTGCGGACCGAGCGCCCATAGGTGCCGTTGACCAGCCTGCGTTCCGCGCGCTCCACGGCGGCCAGGCGGCTGGTCAGCCGATCACGCAGCGCCTCATCCATGCCCTCCGCGGTCAGCGCCTGTGCCTGGTCACCTGAGTCGCGGACCTCGTCTGCCGCCCCCCAGCTTCCCTGCCTGATCGCCTCGGCGTTGTGCAGCAGGCTCTCCACCGTCTCTCGTTCGGCTCGCAAGAGTTCCCGTGCCCGCTTGTCATCCATCCTTGTCACCACCTCAGACCGCAGTTCCGGGCGCCAACAGCTCGCAGGATCTGCCCCAGGGTAACAATGCGGCGGGTGGGAGCGCTCTGCGCGGGCCGTCACGGCCCGCGCAGCCGTCCCGGCGGGGCCTTCCCCGGCGTGGCTGGCCCATTCCCGCTCACTGATCTCCGCCGGGCCCGCCGGGAGACAGTGGGTCAGGATCAGCTCGCGGACGCGCGCGCTCGGCGATAGGTCCAACCTCGGCGACATCGGTGTGCAGCCCCGCCATGCGCTCCAGCACCGGGCCGCTCATCCCATGCCGCCGCAAGTAGCCGAGGTCGGCGGCTTGGTGGACGAGGATGTCGGCTTCCCGGGCGAGGGAGATGAGGTCATCGTTGACCGTCGTGTCCCCGGAGAACACCACCGAGCCGTCGGCTGTGTCGAAGCGGTAGGCGAACGCCGGCGCCGCGTGGCCGTGCGTGACCGCCACCCATGCGGCTTGCCCACCCGCACATCACCATGCCCGGCATGGTCGGCATGGTCGGCGTGCAGGTGGGTGAGGAACACGACCGCCAGGTGCTCGAACGCGACCCTCGCGTCTACTGTGGCCGACGGCGCCCCCCGGCCACAGTCGATCACAAAGACCCGCTCACCCACCGTCAGCGCCGATGCCATGCCCCTGGCTCCGTTGCCCGTTCGCCCGGGCAACGGGTCCTGCGCGGGCCAGGGATGCATGGCGTGCCAGTACCCGTCCGGCGTGTTCACCC
>DAHUZQ010000130.1 GCA_027306495.1 Actinomycetota bacterium
CCGCCGCAGCCGGGCTGGATGACGAGGACGAGGACGCCACGGCCGGGCTGGATGACGACGACCACGCCACGGCCGGGCTGGACGACGAGGACGAGGCCGCCCCCGCCGGGCCGGATGACGAGGACGAGGCCGCCGCCGCCGGGCCGGACGACGAGGACGAGGACGCCCCCGCCGGGCTGGATGACGAGGACGAGGACGCTGGGCTGCGCGGGGATGATGACCTGGACGGGCTGCGAGGGGTGGCACGTCGGCTGCCCTGGAGTGGCACCGGGCTCGCCGTCGGCTCGCTCACCCTGGCGGGGCTGCCGCTGACCGCCGGGTTCGCCGCGGAGTGGTTCCTGCTGGAAGCACTTATGCAGCAGTTCCGGGTGGCCGGGCTGGGCTACCGGCTGACACTGGCGCTGGCGGGCGCTGCCGTCGCGCTCACGGTGGGGTTCGCCGGCGTCACGTTCGTGCGGCTGATCGGGATGGTCGTGCTGGGCGGTGGTCCACGCCGGGCGGGCGGGCACCCGGACCCGGCACAGGAATACGGCTGGGCAGGACGTACCGGGCTGGTGACCCTGGCGGTCGCCTGCCTGCTGCCCGCGGCCTTGCTCCCGCTGGTTATCCGGGTGGTGGCAGCGGGCCTGTCACCGGTGGTTTCCGACGCGACGACCTCGGGGGCACTCAAGTCCCCCTGGGTAGTGCAGCCGGTGTTCAGTGGGTTCTCGATCCTGTCGCCGTCCTGGCTGTGGGTCGTGATGCCGCTGCTCGGGCTGGCCGTGCTGGCGTTCGGCCTGATCGTGTCCGGGGGCCGGATGATCCGGGTCCGGCGGGTGCCCGCCTGGCGTTCGGCCACCGCCGGGGTGGAGGGCGCCGACCGGTACACCGCCAGCGGGTTCGCCAACCCGGCCCGGCGGGTGCTCGCGACCGTGCTGCACACAAGGGCGGAGGTGGCGCCGCTGACGCCGGCACCTGCCCGCGGGCGGGAGCCATCGGGCGCTGGCCCGAGGCCCGCGCCGCAGGGTCCGCAGGCGTCCCGGCCAGAACCCTCGTTCCCGCAAGAAACGGGGGCGCGAAGCCGACCCGGCCCGCGGCTCGGCTACAGCGTGGACGTGGTGGAAGTCGTCGAGACCTACCTGTACCGGCCGGTGCTGCGCCCGGTGCTCGCTGTGGTGCGCGCCGCCAAACGGCTGCAGTCCGGCAGGCTCGACGCCTACCTCGCCTACATGCTGATCGCACTGGTCGCCCTCATCGCGGTCGTAACCGCGATGGCCTGACGCGGGACAGCCCCGCCGATCTGGGCGCTCCGCGCCAGGACGATGACTTTTGCATCGCTTTCCCAGCACACGGGGACTACTTGGAGTAATGTTTCGATCGCTTTCCGTGTCCGTGACTGTTCTGCGACCATAGGGCGCCGTCGCGCCCGCACGTTGGCAGGTGTCTCGTTGACGTTGACCGATCGCTGGCGCATGGCGCCGGGCGCCCATGTGCCCCGGGTCTATCTGCATATCGGCGAGCCGAAGACCGGGACGACGTTCCTGCAGCAGGCAATGTGGGACAACCGCGCTCAACTGGCCGCCCAGGGAGTCGTGCTGCCTGGTTACGCTCATCGGGATCACTCTCGCGCCAGCCGGGATCTGCGGGAGGCTCCGCGGCCGGCCAACGATCCGGCGGATCCCTGGAGCGGCGAGTGGGATGTCTTAACGAGCCAGGCACTGCGGGTGAGCGGGGCGGCGGTCATCTCCGATGAGATCCTCGCGGCGTGCGCCCCGCAGCAGGCCGACCGCGCCGCTCAGTCGCTGCGCTCGGCGGACCTGCACGTCATCGTCACGGCCCGCGACATCGCCAGCCTGCTGCCCGCCGAATGGCAGGAGACCGTCAAGTGCCGGTCCACACTCTGCTGGCAGCAGTGGCTCGCGGACGTCATGAGCACCGCGGCGGCCAGTGACCGGCGCGGCCGGGCGTGGTTCTGGTCTGTCCATGACACGCTGGCCATCCTGCGTATGTGGTCACGGCACATCCCGCCGGACCGCCTGCATGTCATCACCGTGCCGCGGCAGGCACCAGCCGGCATTCTCTGGGCACGGTTCGCGTCCGTTGTGGGCATCGATTCCACCGGACTGGATCTGCCACCGGCGCGCCTCAATCGTTCGCTCGGGCTGGCCGAGGCCGAATTCTTGCGCCGGATGAACGAGGCCCTGCCAGCGGGGATACCGGACTGGTTCTACACCCGGCACATCAAGCATCATGTCGCCAATGACGTCCTGAGTTCCCGGTCACCGCAAGCGCGGACGGCCCTGTCCGCTGGCCAGCAAGCCTGGGCAGCCGAACAGTCGGAGATCCTGGCGGCATGCCTGCGCGATTCCGGCTACCACATCGTCGGTGACCTGTGTGAGCTGCTTTCGCCCGCGAACGGCCCCTCCCTCCGGCCCGCCAGCCTGTCCGATGCTCAGCTGCTGGAGGCGGCCGTCGAAGCCGCGGCGGGACTCGCGGAGCGCCAGTACCGGGATCTGTATCCGGCCGCGCCGCCGGCGCGAACGCGTCGCAGCCTGTGGCGCAGGGTCCGGCGGTTCGGGGGGAGCATGCTGAACGGTCCACGGACGACACGGATGCTCTGCAGGGCCAGTCACCACCTGTGGGTGCGGCGCCTGCGGGTCCTCATCTGGTGCGTCCTGATACACCCGGGACGCTACCGCCCCGAACGGTGCCGCCGACCGCAGCGCGAGATTGACCGCAGCGGCGCCGGCAGCCTGATCTCCGCCGGAGCACGCGATACCCCCAGCAGGTGACCGGCGGGGCACGCGCGGCCATGCTCTGCGGTGGCGGCGCGGCACACCCCGCCCAGGGCGCCAGCGACTGGGCGGACGGGAGGCGTTACCGGCTGCCGGCTTCCCGGAAGATGAGGCTCCCGCCGGCCAGCGAAGCCTTCCGCCAGTGCGTCGGAAGGCGCAGCCGAGAAGGTGGCGCGCTGGCGCGGGGCATCCACCCAGCCGCCAGGAGCGGGCCCGGTCCATAGGATTGCCAGACGTGTCCCGCACTCAGCGCCTGGCCGTCGTCCTGGTGCTCAATCTGGCCCTGGTCACCGGACTGGTGGCGGTTGGCCTGACGGCGCACTCGCTGGCGGTCCTCGCGGCAGGTGGCGACTATCTCCTTGACGCCGCGGGGGTGGCCGTCGCCCTGGTGGC
>DAHUZQ010000132.1 GCA_027306495.1 Actinomycetota bacterium
GGATGTCGATCCGCCCCCAGCGATCCATGGCCGCCGCGGCCATCTGTGCGCCGCCGTCGGATGTGCTCACGTCTGCGGTAACCGCGACCGCGTGCTCGCCGTCCGGGCTCAGCTCCATTACGGCACGGCTGGCCGCCTCACCATCGGCATCCGCGACCACCACCTCGGCACCCTCACTGCGCAGCACGCTGCACACGCCACGCCCGATGCCCCGGGCCGCGCCGGTGACGACCGCAACCTGGCCTTCCAAAGACTGCATGTATCCTCCTTGGCTCACTGAGCTGAGTTACCGGGACCCAGTTCGCGGCGGGCCAGGGGGCAGGAGATCGACCGCGATGGTGCACTTGCCGGTATGCAGCATGTTGCTGACCTGACCGACCCCGCACTGCGCCCCAACGCCCATCACCACCGCCGCTTGCGTGCGGGTCAGGTTCCACTCCTCTTCCAGCCAGAGCATGAGCTCCCGGAAGGCCGCCCGGCAGGCGTCCGCTAGCGAGATGCCGGAAACGATGGTGGTGAGGTGGGTGCGCGTCCGGACCCGCGGTGCTCCCATCGACTTTGGCCTGGGAATCGGCGTGGCCGAGGCAACGATCCGGGTCCCCACCTCCGGTGCCGCCGTCACCTCTCCGTCCCCCATGGCGGCCTTGCAGTCCCCGAAGTACAGCAGCGCGCCCGGCACCTCCACGGGAAGCACGACGCTCGCCCCGGCTGTGATCTCGTTGCAGTCCAGATTTCCCCCGAAGGCACCCTCGTGACGGCTGAGGATCACCTCCCTGGCTGGTGCCGTCGCCAGGCAGCCAATCAGCGGACGGACCGGAACGGCCCAGTCCGGGCCAAGCCGGATCTGCCCGTCGGTCACCTCCAGGGTGAGCGCGTGGTCCTCCTCGTGCCACCAGTCCTTCGGCGAATGCGCGGCGCATCGGCTGACCACCACCCTGCCGGGAGTTGTGATCGTGATCTCTTCCAGGGTCACCTCCACCGCGCCACCGGGCACCGCACCCGTCACGAAGATCGGGCCGGTGACGCCGTCGAGGTTCTCCTCCACCCAGGCAGCGGACTCCTCGTTGTAGTCATCGGGGTTGCGGAATCGTCCTGTGAAGCAGTCCTCGGTTTCGACCACGAACCGCTCACCCGGCACCACCGTGCCGATTGGCGTGTGCCAGGGACTGTAGGAGTACTTCAGCTCAGACGGATTGAAGTACTGCATGGTCACCGGTTCGGGACCCGGAGGTCAGCCGGGAACGGCGACGTGTCCGTGACCGGCCCGTAGCCCTCGCATTCACCATGGGTCCGGTACAGCTCCTCGTAGAACGCCAGCGCCTCGTAGTCGAGGTCAATACCGAGGCCGGGGCCGGTTGGCACGGCGATGCATCCATCCATGAAGGTGAGCGGCTCAGCCAGCAAGTCATGGGCGAGGATCGTCGCGAACTGCTGGTGGCCGAGCTGGGGCGACGGGAGGGTACCCAGCACATGGGCGGTCGCTACGGTGGTGACGCCGAGATCGGCAAATGCGTGCTTGATGATGGGGACACCGGCCACGCCGCACATGGCTGCCGCGTCACGGAAGGGCACCAATCCGCCGAGCTGATGTGGATCCGTCACAATCACGTCGGCTGCCTGGCGGGCGAGCACCTCGGGGACCTGCCAGGGCAGCCACGCGGACTGGTTCGCCCCGATCGGCACTCGCGAGGCGGCCCGCAGGTCGGCCAGTCCGGCAATGTTGTGCATGTCGATCGGCTGCTCGAGGAACTCCAGCCCAACCTCCTCGAACCTGCGGAGAGCCTGGACTGCCTCGAACTTGTTCCACGCTTCATTGGCATCCAGCCGCAGCGCGATACCATCACCGATCTCTTCCCGGACTGCCCTGGCCAGGGCGAGATCGTTGTCGATGTCGAACCCGATCTTCAGGTAGACCGTCTTGAATCCGCGCGCCACTCCCTCCGCCGCCTGCCGACGGGCTGTCTCGGGCTTGCGGTCCTCCACCCACACGTACCAGTAGAACGGCACGTGCTCGGTCTGCAGCCCGCCGAAGAATTGGTGGACAGGGCAGCCGAGGGCCTTGCCGCAGATATCCCACAGGGCCATCTCGACGCCGGCAGCGGCACCATTCCCCAGGTACGGGTAATGGTGCCAGCCGCGGTCGGAGGCCCGGGTGAGAAACTGGGCGACCCGGAACGGGTCTTCGCCGACAATCCACGAACTCGTGGTCCGGATTGCCTCCGTCACCAGGCTGATGACCGGGCTGCCAGGGACTTCGCCGATGCCGGTGATGCCCTCATCAGTATGCACCTCGACGATGGCGTTCGTCAGGCCCCACATGCGCCCGAACCGCCAAGTCTCGGGGTGGACAAACGGAACCGTCACTACGTGGGTGTCAACGCTCGTAACCTTCATCACTTGCTCCTCGCGGCGCGCAGGTGTGCTGCGTGTTACCGGGCCCCATCATCGCTGCCGGTCAGTTCGGGTTCGGCGGGCACCTCCGCCCGCTCGCGGGCAGAGGTGAAGATGGGCGCCTTGTAGACCTTCGCCGCCACGACCAGCAGGACAAGACCAACCACCCCGATGCCGATAAGGGAGGCCTGCTCGGTCCCGGTGAGGCTGGTCGCGCCCTTGTATGACACCCAGAGGAGGAGCGCTGCCCCCGCCAGTGGCAGCAGGCCACTCAGGATGGCGTTCTTGAAGGAGCGCAGCACGAGCGACCGGTAGTACCAGGCGGCGGCCAGCCCGGTGACGGCGTAGAAAATGGCGTACAGCAGCCCGCTGGAGTTGATCAGCACGTTGAGGGCGTTGGAGACGGAGTTGGCGAACACGTCGATCACGGCGAGCACGATCATCGACCCGCCGAGCGCGAGCGTGGCGAACGCAGGGGTGCGGTAACGCTTGCTGATGACCCCGAGACGGCGGGGAAGGACCCGGTCACGTGACATGGCGTAGGCGACCCGGGCAGTGCCGATGATGGCCACCTGGGTGGTGGCCACGACCGACAGCACCATGGCGAGCGCGGCGATGTGCTCCCCTACCGACCCGCCGAGGGTCTGCCCGACCCAGGCGATCGCGTTCGACCCGTGAGCCTGCAGCGCCGAACTGCTCCCGACACCCTGGAAAGTCCCGTAAAGGAGGACAAACAGCGCGCCGGTGATGGCCACACCGATCACCGCCCCTTTGCCAGGGTTCTTCGCCGGCGCCTCCGTCTCCTCGTTGACGTAGATGCCACCGTCCCAGCCGGCCAGCGACGCCACCGCGATGAGCATGGATGCGCCGAAGACGCCAGCACCCGTACCGCGGAACGACAGCCACTGGGCGGTCGGGGTTATCGTGCCATGGGCGTGGATGATGAAGACTGCGATGAAGGCCCAGACCGCAAAGACGACGAGGATTCCGTACTCCACGATGGCCATTCCCACCTGCAGCCTCGCGCTCGGCCTGATTCCCCGCACTGCGGTGGCGGTGAGGAACGTTCCGAGCACCACGATGGCGATCGCGGAACCCACCTGATTAGACGGCGAGAGGCCGAGCAACCCGAGCATGCTCGGCCCCAGGGTTATCACGTCGATCAGCACGAAGAGTGTGAAGGCGACGAGCATCAACCAGCCGACGAAGAAGCCTACGTAGGGGTTGAAGCCACGGGCGACCCACGAATAAGTCGCCCCCGCGTTCTGATTCCACATGTTCAGCCGGTGAAAAGCGACGGCCACGCACAGCAGCCCTGCCGTTGTCACGATGAGCGGGATGATCGTCCCATAGGCACTCGCCGCGACCAGAGTCGCCAGGGTGATTGCCACGGTCTGGCCGGGCGCCGCTCCGGCCACCGCGAAGATGGTTGAGCGTACGAGGCCAATGGCGTTCTTCTCGAGGCCGACAGACTGGTCCGCGGCGGTGCCGTGCGCAACGGCCTGAGTCGGCATCTCGCTCATGGAAGGACCCGCAGCGACATGCAGCCAGCGATTCCAGACCCAGCGGCGCGGGGCCATGACCTGCTTGACAAGATATTACAGGTGAGCATTGCAACCACCTCCATGCCATCGAGTGTCGGTACAATGTCACATTGCACTCTTGAGAGTCAAGCCTCTTCCCTCCCACGCCAGTAAAGCCAGTGGCCCCATCGGTGCGGTCAGATCCTGCTGCCACCGCGCTGCCATGAAGATCAAAAGCCCGACTGCCATCCTGGCGATCAGGCCTCTGAGATGCACTTACTTGGTGGCGGGGGCAGAATTTGAACCTGCGACCTCTCGGTTTTGAGCAAGGGCGCAGTGCAACCGCATCACGGCACGCGGCGGCATCAATAGTTCTAGTCGCATCGATCGACTACACTGTAGTCATGAGTAGGCGCATCCCCACACCCGTCAGGTTTGAAGCAGCGGTGGCGGAACGACTGTCCTCGTTCGTCGCCGCCAACCCCGGCATGTCCCTCTCCTCTGCGGCGAACCGGCTCGTGGACGAGGCGCTCCGCATGAGCGAACACCCGGGGATCGCGTTCCGGCCCGGGCCCACCGGACGCCGTGCCGGGCTGGTTGCTGGCCCTGATGTATGGGAGGTCGTACGGGCTGTCAAGTCGACCCGAGCGCACGAACCGGACCTGGCCGAAGACGACCTGCTGACAATGGTGGCCGATAGCACCGGCGTCCCAGTACGCCTCATCCACGTGGCGGTCCGATACTGGGCTTCCTACCCTGACGACATCAACGCTGAGATAACCGCGGCAAGGGCAGCCGAAGACGCGGCCGAAGACGCCTGGCGGCGCGAGCGCCAGCTACTCGCCGGGTAACCGATGACAAGCCTGCTGCTGGATGAGATGTTCTCAGGCGTCATCGCCGAGCGGCTGCGAGCCAAAGGCCATGACGTCATCGCTGTCGTTGCGGACGCAGCTCTCGTCGGATTGCCGGACGACCAGATCCTGGCCAGCGCCACCGGGACCGGACGTGCCCTGGCAACTGCGAACATCAAGGACTTCATGCCTCTCGACGCGCGCTACCGCGCCGCCAGCCAGGTCCACGCCGGGCTGATCCTGGTTTCCACCAAGACCTTCCCCCAGGACCGCAACTTCACCGCCGCCGTCACCAGCGCGCTATCAGCTCTCCTCAACCAGCCTGGCCCTATCCGGCCTGGTCAAGCCCTCTTCCTCACCCGAGGGTAGCCCCCCGTCCGGCCCCCGTTCTCAGCCAAGGCCGAGCGAGCCATCCTGGCGGATTGCCTGCCGCGCGGGAGTATGGCTGACCGGTCGCCAATGCCATCTGGTCTGCCGTGCCACAAGCTCGGCGCGGCGGCACCCGTCCAATGATGGCGCCATTTGGCTCTGCGTCTCCCCGGCCGCTCCGGCCCGCCAGAAGAGTGCGGGCCTGCGGCGGCTCCTGATCACCGTGCCGACTGTCCACGCGCCGCCAACTGCCGCGTAGGGACAACGCCGCACGCCGCGAGGTCTGGCGGGCGAGCCCGTGGCAAGTCCTGGTGAAAGATCGGCCAGGGGGCGCCGTCGGCTGGCGCTGGAATCTGGTCTGACGGTCGCTCCGGTACCGACCGGCGGCTGGCT
>DAHUZQ010000133.1 GCA_027306495.1 Actinomycetota bacterium
CCACCACTGGCGGACCACCCCACGGCACCGCCAGGCGCACGCGGCCGCTCGCGGACCACCCACCGCACCGCCAGGCGCACCACCACTGGCGGACCACCCCACGGCACCGCCAGGCGCACGCGGCCGCTGGCGGATCACCCCACGGCACGCCCGGGGTCGGCGACCGCCCGGGCGAGCGAGTAGACCAGTGGCAGGCCGGTGATCTCCTCCAGCAGCACGGCCCGCCCCTCAGCGTCGCAGAGCGGCACCCGCCAGTTGGGGTACTCGTCGGTGGTCCCCGGCAGGTTCTGCGGGCGCCGGTCGCCGACCGCATCGGCGAGCGAGACCCCGACCAGCGCACAGGGGGTGCGGCCTAGGTACCCGTACAGGGCCGTGGTCACGGCCGAGGCCTTCGGCTGGCCTGTGGCCCGGGAGGAGAGCAGCCCCTCGGCTCGCAGCGCGTCCTCCCACGCCCGCATCGCCGCCGCGGCGGCGGCCCGTTCGGCCGCGGGGCGGGTGAGCAGGCCGAGGCGGGCACGCAATTCAAGCTGCTCGCCGGTCACGAACGCCGCCGCGGGGGGCACGTCGTGCGTGCCCACGGTCGCCAGGCAGCCACGGCGCCACCGGCCCGGCGGCAGTGGCCTGCCGTCCTCGGCGCGCTCGAACCACAGCATGGAGGTGCCCAGCACCCCGCGGGCGGCCAGGTAGCCGTGGACCCAGGGCTCGATGGTCCCGAGGTCCTCCCCGACCGCCAGCGCCGCTCGCGCGCAGGCATGGCCAGTGAGCAGCCCGGTCGTCATCTCGTGGTCATAGCGGACGTAGGTGCCCTGGTCGGGCGTGGCGCCGGCGGGCACCCACCAGAGCCGGAACAGGCCCATGACATGGTCGGCGCGCAGTCCCCCGGCGTGCCGGTAGGCGGCACCCATGAGGTCTGCGAGCGGCCCGTAGCCGGCGCCGGCAAGCAGGCGTGGATGCCATGGCGGCTGCCCCCAGTCCTGGCCCCGCTGATTGAACTCGTCCGGCGGGGCGCCCACGCTCATCCCCAGCGCCAGCACATCGGCGTCCGCCCAGCTGTCGGCCCCACCCGGATGCGCGCCGACCGCCAGATCGGTGATGACCCCGATGGGCATCCCGGCCGCTCGCGCGGCATCCTGGGCGGCCGCGAGTTGCTCGTCGGCCAGCCACGCCAGCCAGGCGTGGAACTCCATCCGCGCCGCGAGCCGTCCCCGTTCGGCCATGGCGTGCGGGGAATGGCAGGCCCGTAGCGGGCCGGGCCAGCAGCGGAAGTCCGGCCCATAGCGTTCCGCCAGCGCGCACCATGCCGCCCAGTCGCGCAAGGACTCCCCCCGCTGGACCGCGAAGCGGGCGAACATGGCCCGGCGGCGTGGCCCCGGATCGTGGGCGTGGATGATCTCCAGGGCGGAGCGCTTGGCGATCCAGACGGCGTCCCGGTCGATCAGGTCGCTCGTCGCGTTGCGCGCGCGCAGTGGCGCTGACAGCGCGCTTATCCGGGCCTTCTCAGCGGCCGGCAGCGAGCCGAACTCGGGGATGTCCTCGACTCGCAGATACAGCGGGCTGATGAAACGCCTGCTCATCGGCAGGTAAGGGGATGGGCTGATCGGCGGCGAAGGCTCGGCGGCATGCAGCGGGTTGATCAGGACGAAGCCGGCGCCGAGTTCGCGTGCGCTCCATGCCGCGAGGTCGGCCAGGTCGCGCAGGTCGCCGTGCGCCCACGAGCGGCGGGAGCGCAGCGCGTAAAGCTGGACGGTGAAACCCCAGGTCCGTCCCGCTGGTGGGGGCGGCGCGCCGGAAGTGGCGGGCCCGGGGGTTGCCAGTGACGGGTGCCCACGTCCCTGCGTCCGGCGCCAGCCGCCTTCAGCCCGGCGCTCAGCGCTTCCGGCCGGCCCCCCCGATGAGCCCTCCAGCACTTCGAGCACAGCGGCAAGGGTGTCGCCGCCGACCGGCACCCGGCGGTCCCGCCAGTCCCGGTAGTAGGTGGCCACACCGGCCGATTCCGCCCGTTTCCTCAATTCGGCGCTGGTCACAGACCCATTCTTCATGTCAGCGCACGACCGGAGCGTCGGCCCACCCGCACCAGCAGGCGGCGTCAGCGGACGCTGACGTGACCGGGCAGCAGTGCCCGGCCCAGCCACAGCCCGGCCAGGCCCTCGATCATGGCCACCAGCACGGTGACGGCGATCACGAGGGATGCGTGGACGGGCAAGCCCGCCAGTGCGGCGATCTCGTGCGCCACCGCCCGTTCCGGCAATCCACGAACCACCAGCCAGCCGAGCGCGCCGGCCCATCCGGCACCGGTGATGACCGCCACCGAGGGCAGTGTCACGCGCCAGCGCCACCGGGCCCAGCGGTCTGCCAGGCCCACCGCCAGGCCGACCAGAAACGGCAGGAACCACCAGCCGGCCAGCGCGGTGACCGCGACGGCACCGGTCGCCGCGACGGCACCCAGCAGCCACAGCACGCCCGGCCCACGGTGCCCGGGCGCGAATGAGGGATAGTTCGGCGACGGCGCGTAGGAGGCGGCGGGGGGCGCGCCCAGCCGGCCAAGCCGGTATGACCCCCGTTTGCCCAGCCTGCGCAGGTCAGACACGTGACCACCCTCCTGGCCGGATACCGCCCCTCACCGGCGGCTCCCCCGTCATGGCAGCAGCCGCCAGTCCCAGCGGCCGGCCGTGAATCCACCTGCCGGTGGCATCGGCAGATAGCGGCCGTCCCACCAGGCGCTGACCTGGTCCACGTACCAGGGCGAGGCGGGGTTCTCGCTCTGTCCCCCCGGGTACACCCCTTCGCCCGCCGCGCGGCCGGGGCCCGTCCAGGCGACGATCATCCGCCAACTCGGGCCCTGCCGAGACACCATGCCACCCTCCGCCGCGTCCACGGTCCATGGGTCCCCACCGGACCCGCGAGGTCCATACCCCAGCGCGGGTGCCTGGGTGAGCGACGGGAACTGCCGGCTGTGCACCCGGTCCCATGCCCAGCCGGCCGGCTGACCATGCAGAACGCTGGCCAGATGGCCGACGGCCGCCGCGAACGCCGCGCGCATCACCGCCGCGGCGTCCCGATGGGGACCCTGTGGCGGTGAGAACGCGGCGTTAGCCGGATCATGCAGCGTCCACGCCTGCAGATCCTCGTCCAGGCTGAACTGTGCCGGGGAGACGGACAGCCCGGCCCGGTCCTTCGCGACAGGTACCTTGGCCGCCGTCCACCAGGGCTGGAACACCGCCTTGAGATAGTCCGTCCAGAAAGTCCACCAGATGGTCGCCGCAGCCGATGTCGCGGCCATCTGGCCGTCCCATCCTCGCAGCAGGCCAGCCGCGGCCTGCAGCTGAGAGGACAGCGGCGCCCGGTGCAGCGCCGCCAGCAGCTTCGGGACGATCTGGCGTGCCAGCAAGTCGACCGTGCTGAGCTGGACCGCGGCGAAGGCGGCGGGGCGCATGTGACGCTGCCCGGCCAGTGACGCATAGATCTCGCCGGCGCGGTAGCCGGGATCGAA
This sequence comes from Actinomycetota bacterium, assembly GCA_027306495.1. Lineage (GTDB taxonomy): Bacteria > Actinomycetota > Actinomycetes > Streptosporangiales > Streptosporangiaceae > DAHUZQ01. The sequence continues at coordinate 3,491 of DAHUZQ010000133.1, forward strand.
GAAGTTGGCCGAAGTGCCGATGTAGTACGGGTAGTTCGGCCCGACCGGGCGCTGGTTGGCGGTGGCGACCACATGGCCGGGCGGGTCGTAGACCTGCGGAACCGACGCGTAGGGGATGACACCGGCGATGTCGTCGGCACCCGTCCCGGGCATGGGCAGCCACGGAGCGCCGTGGCGCACGAGCGGGTAGTAGCCGGCCGAGATCGCCCCGATGTTGCCGCGGTCGTCGGCGTAGACGAAGTTCTGCGTCGGTGCGCGCCAGCCGGCCAGGGCGGTGCGGAACTGCGCGAAATCGCTTGCCTTGCTGACGGCCAGCATCACCGCGATATCGGGCGAGGGCACGTTGCCCATCCAGTCGACCGAGGTCGTCTGGCCCGCCTGTGTCATGACCGGGCCGTGCATCGTGAGGCTGACAGTCAGATGCACCGGCGAGCCGCCGCGGACGTCGATCGTGTAGTGGCGGTACTGGAAGGGCCGCCAGGCACCCCGCCAGTAGTACTGATGGGGGCGGGACCGGCTGGTCCGTTCGGTGTAGAAAAAGGTGGCCTGGTTCTGGGTATCGGTCAGTGACCACGCGATATGACCGTTGTGGCCGATCAGTACGCCTGGCAGGCCGGGCACGCTGACACCGGTCACGTCCAGGCCCGGCGCGCTGAGCGCGACCTGATACCAGATCGAGGGGATGGTCTGCGGCAGGTGAGGGTCACCGGCCAGCATGGACTTCGCGCCGCCGACCTTCGGGCCGTTGACCGCCCAGGCATTGCTGTCGGGGAAGCGGTGGATCAGGCCGGCGGGCAGTGCGTCGGCCTCGGCCAGCAGGGCAGCCGCCGCGGTCGCGGTGCGGCGGCTGATGCCGCGCGGGGACCCGGGCGCCACGGATGCGGTCTGGACGGCCGGCCCGCCGGCCAGCGGCGCGATACCCCGGTTCCGGTAGGGGCCCGGGTCGTAAGGGTTCCCCGGCACCGGGGAGTGGACACCGAACCACGCCATCGTCTTGGCGGCGCCCAGTGAGCGCTCCAGCAGCGCATAGTCGAGCGGAGTGGTGGTGAAGTCGAGTTCCTGGGTGAGCACGCCCTGGATGGCGAGGCTGTCCACCGGGGTCCACCGGCCCGGGTAGACACCGGTCAGGGCGAACAGGGAGGGCCAGTCGCCCGTTGCGCGTGCCTGCGCCAGGTAGTCGTTCACCCCGGCCGAGTAAGCGAGCAGCGCCTGCGCGGCCGGGCTCGATCTGGGCATCTGCGCCCATTCGCGCTGTGCCGTCCGCAGCAAGCCGAGCCGCAGTTCGAACTCGTCCGACTTCACCGCCGCGGGCCCGGCGAGCCCGGCAAGACGGCCTTCGCCGAGCCGGCGCTGCAGGTCCATCTGGGTCAGCCGGAACCGGGCATGCAGGTACCCCAGGGCCAGGAAGGCATCGTGATCGTCGGCGGCCCGGACCGATGGCACCCCCTGGCTCGTGAACGTGACCGACACCGGGTGCGCGAGGCCCGGGATTGTCAGTGGCTGGGAATGGATAGGAACGGCGTTCACGGCCGACGCCCAGGCGCCATGCCCGGGGTCCAGCACCCGCGCCAGCGGGGGCACGGGCCCATAGCCGAACGCCATCACCACCATCACCACAGCCGAGAAGGCCAGGGCCAAAGCGAGCCGCAGCCCGCGCCGGATGATCGCTCTCACCAGATCGCCGGGTGGCTGTCCCGCCACGGCCTGGCGGCTTCGACCTGCGCGGACAGCGAGATGAGCGTGGCTTCTGCGCCCATCCGCCCACCCAGCATCACCCCGATCGGCAGGCCGGCGGAGTTCCAGTACAGCGGCAGGCTGACGGCCGGCTGCCCGGTGACGTTGTACAGAGCCGTGTAAGGGGTGAACCGCTTCTGCCGCTCGAAGTTCTCCGGCGGGTCCACCTCTTCGAAATAGCCCACCGGCGCCGGGGGCTCCGCCAGCGTCGGAGTCAGCACGACGTCGTAGTTGTTCAGCACCTTGAGCGCGGCACGCACGACGATCTGCAGGTACGCCTGCGTGAAGATGAGGTCGGCCGCGCTCAGGGCCTGTCCGCGCCCACGCAGGTAGCTGGTGAGCGGGCGGAGGCGGTCGAGTCGGGACGGGTCGACAGGCGCGAGCGTGGCCATCGCATACCAGAGCGTCTCGAAGGCGGGCACCACATCGGGGCCGAAAGGCTGGGCCATGTCCTCCACCTCGTGCCCGAGGCCCGCGAGCAGGGCGCTGGCATCTTCGTAGGCGGCGACACAGTCGGGGTGCACGAACCCATCCGCCACGGGATGAGCCAGCGTGCGGCCGATCCGCAGCCTGCCGGGCTCACGGGTGGCATGGGACGCGAAGGTCTCACCCGGCGGCAGTGACGGCTGGGTGTACATGTCCCCGGGCTCGTTGCCGGTCATCACGTCGAGCAGCAGGGCCGCGTCGGCCACGGTGCGGGCGATGGAGCCGTCCACGGCCAGTCCGGCGAGGTCGGGCACGAGCGGTCCGCCGGAGATGCGCCCGCGTGAGGGTTTGATGCCGAACAGTCCGCACACGCTGGAGGGGATCCGGATCGAGCCGCCCCCGTCACTGCCCTGGGCGACGGGCGCGAGCCCGGCCGCGACGGCGGCAGCGGCCCCGCCCGACGATCCGCCCGCCGAACGGGTGAGATCCCAGGGGGTGCGCGCGGGCGGCCCGATTGCGGTTTCGGTGTAGCAGGGCAGGCCGAATTCCGGGGTCGCGGTCTTGCCGAGGATCACCGCCCCCGCGCGCCGGATCGAGGCGGTCACATGGTCGTCCTCAAGTGGCACATTGTCTTCGAAGGCCGCCGACCCGAGCGTCTGCCGCACTCCGGCCACCATGTTCAGGTCCTTGATCGGTACCGGGATACCGGTCAGAGGCGGCAGTGATAGTGGGTCGTCGGCCCTGGCGACGGCCGCCGCCGCCGCCTTCGCCGCGTCGCGGGCAAGGTCGGCGGTCACCGTGAAGTAGGCACCCACCTCGCCGTTGTGCCTGTCGATCCGGGCGAGATAGTGGTCGGTGACCTCGACCGGGGACACGTCCCCGCCCCGGATAGCGTCGATGAGTTCGCCTACTGACAGATCATGTATCTGGCTCACGTGAACGAACCGTAGCCAACCCCGCCACTTCGGTCCAGCGGTGGGCCACTGGTCGCTGCCCCGTCCCCGGCGCTCGCCCCGGCCCCAGCCAGCGCCGCCCCTGCTCGGTCACCGCCGCCCAGAGCGAGACCGACACCGCCAACTTCGCCCAGAACATCGACGCGATCACGCTGATTGCCGCCGGCAACGGCACCGTATCGCTCTCCGACGGATCCCACGGCGCCGACAACTGCGCCGT
>DAHUZQ010000142.1 GCA_027306495.1 Actinomycetota bacterium
CCACTGGTGAGCGGGAGCATGTAGATGCCCGCCCAGATGGGGGTGACGGCATAGCTGTACCCGTGCATCGGCAGCCAGATCCCAGCCAGCCAGATGACGAGCATGAACTGCAGCCCGCCACGTGCGATCGCGCTCAGCAGCGACGCCGCGTTCCCCGCGGCGAACGCCCGGATCTTGAACAGCGCCATCCGGAACATGGGCTCTTGGATGCGCGTCTCGATGATGCCGAACACCACCAGCAGCGCGGCGCCGACCCCGAGGCCGGTCAGCACCTTCGGGTTAGTCCACCCGGTCGGGGCCCCGCCGTAGGGCTGGATGCCGTAGGTGATCGCCACCAGCAGCAGGCCGGCCCCGAGCGCGAAGGTGGCGTTGCCGGCCCAGTCGACGCGGGCGCGCCGGGTGGTGGCGATCTCGCGCAGGCTCCGGTAGGACCAGATCGTGCCGAACAGCCCGATGGGCACGTTCACCCAGAACACCGCCCGCCAGTCCCAGGCGGCCAGCAACCCCCCCAGCAGCAGGCCTATGAACTGGCCCGAGATCCCTGCGATCTGGTTGATGCCCAGGGCCATCCCGCGTTCCCCCGCCGGGAACGCGTCCGTGAGGATCGCGGCGGAGTTGGCCATGAGCATGGCGCCCCCGAAGGCCTGCACCATCCGCCACCCGATCAGCCACAGGGCACCCGACTGCCCCAGGAACGGGTCCAGCGACAACGCGATCGACGCGCCGGTGAACACCACGAAGCCGAGGTTGTAGATCCGCACCCGGCCGAACATGTCCCCGAGGCGGCCGAGGGTGACCACCAGAACGGCGGTGACCAGCAGGTAGCCGATGATCATCCACAGCAGGTAGCTGACGTTTCCGGGGGCGAGCGGATCGAGATGGATCCCCCGGAAGATCGCCGGCATCGCGATGATCACGATCGAGGCATCGATCGTGGCCATCGTCATGCTCAGCGTCGTATTGGACAGCGCCCGCCACTTGTAGGCCACGTTAGTTCAGCCTACCCGCACATAGTTGCTATATGACAACTAGCTATCTCGGGCGGTGCCCCGGGCGAGGCCGATCAGATGGCCGAGCACCGCCCCGCCGCTCACCCGCAGCCCGTCGTGCTCGTACTCGCTGGTCACCCAGGCCCGAAGTCCACTGACAGCATCCGCTGTGCGCAGCGACAGCGCGGTCGGGACGTACATGTCGTGGAAGTAGACGGCGGCTGCGGTGGGCACCTGGTTCGCGGCGAGCACCGCCGGGTCGTACAGCGGCGGCCAGTCCGCCCGCTCGGCCAGCACGGCGGCGGCTTCCCGCAGCGGCTCAAGCGCCGGGTCGATATCGAACATCCAGGGGTAGATCATCTCACCGGTGAACGGCACCGGGGTGCCGGCCGCGAGCGCCTGGCGGGCATCGAAGCCTCCCACCTCCCCGCGTACCCGGTGAGCCGCCCAGCGGTGCGGGCCCGGGCTGGCGTAGCAGGGCTCGTGCAGCAGCGCGTACAGCGGCGCCGGGGCGAAGCTGAGCCGGGGGCTCACCGCATGCAGGAAGGCGTCGCTGAGTTCCGGGCCATCGAACGGGTCCTCCAGCAGGTAGTGCAACTCGTGGCTGCCGGTGCTGGCACCGAGCAGACGGCCGAGCGTCTGGAAGGACTCCACCGTCAGCAGGCCGCCGTCCGGCAACGCCACGGGGGAGTCCGCCAGCAGCCGTGCCACCCGGCAGGCCCGCTCCACGTCCCCGGGATAGCGCTGGTAGTGCGCAGCGGTCCGGTCGGCGACGATCGGATAGGTCAGCCGGTAGACCTCGTCGGCGGCGGCGTCCAGCCCCGGCAGCCCGCCAGTGATGAACGCCTCGCGGAGCCCGTGCGGCGCACACGACAGGTAGGTCACGGTGCAGAAGCCGCCGAAGCTCTGGCCGAGCACGCTCCAGGGCTGCCCGCCGGCGAGCGCGGCGCGGATCAGTTCCGCGTCCGCCACGATCGAGTCGGCGCGGAAGTGGGACAGGTACCGCGCCTGCTCGGCCGGTGTCGCGAGGTGCCGCAGACTCTTGCGGGTAACCGGCGACGAACGGCCGGTCCCGCGCTGGTCGAGCAGCAGCACGCGGAATTCGGTCAGCGCGCGGTCGAGCCAGGAATCACGCCCGATGGGCCGTGGCGAGCCGAAGCCAGGCCCTCCTTGCAGGAACAGCAGCCACGGCAACGGCTCCGCCGCCCGGTCGCTCGCCACCACCTCCCGGGCGAACACCTCGATCTGGCGGCCCCCGGGGTCGGCGTGGTCGAGTGGCACGGTGAAGACGTGATCGGTGACGACGGTGCCGGGCTGGCGGTACGAAGGCATGTCACCCCTCAGTTGAGGAAGTAGCTGTTGCCCCCGGTCTCCGGATTGGTCACCAGTGCGACCACTGTGACCGGACCCGCCCTGGCGAAGTTGAGTGTCAGGGAGATGTCCTTGCCGCCCCGCATGCCTCGGGCACCGGTGATGACGATGCGGTAGCCATCCGGCCGCATCGCCACCGTACTATCCGCGGGGATCGGCACGGCCGCGATGGTGGGCCCGCCGGCCCCCGCCGGGCTGGGGGCCTGGAAGGTCAGCCGCCCGCCGTCGCTGGTGCTCGCCGAGACCAACTGATCGGCGGAGCCGTTGTTACGGATGACGACGTAGGCGACCGTGGTCCCGTGCGAGGGCACGGGGATGTCGGCGCTGGCGACCTGGATCGGCGGCTGGCCGGCCGCTCCGGCGGCACAGCCGCCGGCGCCTCCCGCCGCGGCGGCGATGAGGCCAGCCCCCGCCAGGCTGCGCAACACGGTGGGCCACCGGCTAACGTGCGGCATACTTCTTGGTCACCTCCGGTGAGTCCCAACGATAGCGCCTCCTCGGTCAGGAGAAATCACGCAGCAGTGGCCAGGCGATCCGCCAGGGCTGTGCGCGCCCGGTCGCCAGGTAGATCGCCACACCCTGTTCGTCGTCGGCAACTCCAAGGCCGTTGTAGAAGGTGGCGATCTGGCGGACGTGGCTGAATATCCGGTGCAGCAGTGCCGGGTCGATGTTCACTGCGATGGCGGCCCTGTCACCGGCCGGCGGCGGGCCCCAGTACCAGAAGTTGTTGGCCCCGCTGTAGCCGGCGGGCAGGCCGTCCGCCGGTCCGTACCGCGCGAGCGCCCCGGCCTCGCCGTAGTTGCCGGCCAGGATGGTGGTCGTGGCCCGGGTCGCGGCGGGCAGCGCCCGGTACTCGCGCGCCACCAGTGCCACCTGCTGCGGCCAGCCGATGGTCTCCCCGAGGTCGTAGTTGATCTTCTGAAGGGGGACCGTGTGCAGCGTGTCCGCCGGCAGGATCGGCAGGGCGATCACGGCGGAGAGCGCGAACGACAGGCCGAGCGAGAATGCGAAGGAACGGCGGGCCGCGGACCGGCCGAGCAATCGGCGCTCCAGGGGTACGGCGCCGGCTGCGAACAGGAACGTGTAGGCACCGCCCGGGTAATACGGCTTGCCGCCGGCCAGGAAGAATACGGCGATGGCAAGAATGGCCGCGATGGCGAGGGCCCGGTAGGCGCGCCCCGCCGGGTCGCGCAGGCACCAGATGAGCCCGCGCACCCACAGCGGGGTCAGCGCCACACCGGTGTAGAGGACCTGGGCCGGCCAGTAGACGATCAGGTTGTGGCCGGCCTGGCTGTGCAGGGTCTGGAACACTGCCAGGTTGGGCCAGCCGTGGGTGGCCTGCCAGATCACATCCGGGCAGCCCAGGACGATCGCGAGCCCGGCGGCCATGACCATGTACCGGCTGCGCAGCAGGCACCGCTGCGGGGTCAGGGAGATCCCGGCAACGAGTGCGACGGCGAGCACGGCGATGCCCCACTTGGCGTCGAGACCGGCACCCACGCTGGCGCCGATCGCCAACCACCAGCGCGGATCGGCGCTTTTCAGCAACCGCAGGGTCAGCAGCAGGGTGAGCGTCCAGAACGCGAAGTCGAACGTGGTGGTGGACATCAGGTGGGACGCGGCGAGGTACTGCGCGCTGGTGGCGGTGGCGAGGGCGGCGATGACCTGCCCGGTGCGCCCCGCGCCGAGTGCCCGGCTCATGCCGGCGGTCATGGCTGTGATCGCGGCGAGCAGCAGCGCCGGGATCACCCGCAGCCCGACCACGCTGTCCCCGAAGATCGCGGTCGCCGCCCGGGCGGCGAGTGGAGTGAGCGCGGGCTGATCGACGTAACCCCAGGAGGGATGGTCGCCGGCGGCGAGGAAGTACAGCTCGTCACGGTGGTAGCCGTAGCGGGCGCTGACCGCCATCTCGAGGGCGAACGCGGCGGCCGCGATGAGGCCCACCGCCAGGGTCGCCGCAGGGGCCGGCCTGGTGGGGGATGAGGCCACGGCTGAGGGGGCAGTGACCTGATGATCTGACATGCCGGCAGCATCCCGTGAGCCCATGCCGGCCGGCATCGCCCCACCGGGCGAATTGCGTGGGTGCCCGATCGGCTCGGGAACGGCCTGCCGCGCCGGACGGTCTGCGACCGTGGGTGGAGTGCCGGAAATCAGCCGCCAGGATGATCAGCTTTCGCGCGGTCCGGCCATACCATCATCGCGTGAAGAGGCTGGCGCACTGGATCGTCGCGCTGCCACCGCGCGCCCAGGACATCGTGCTCGCGCTGGCGCTGACCGTGGTGGACCTCGCCACGCTCATCGCCTACCACCCGGGGCTGCACCCGTTGTGGTTGGCGCTGACGATGGTCGCGCTGGAAACGCTGCCCCTGGCGTTCCGGCGCTCCTTCCCCGTCGCCACCCTGCTGGTGAGCGGGGCGTTCCGGGTCTCCTACGACGTCATCGGCTTCACCTTCGCCCCGCTCCCGCTCGGCCCGGCCATCGCCTACTTCACGGTCATCGAGCGGTCCCCGCCGCTCGTGCGCCGCATCACCACCGGACTGGTCGGGGTCGGGCTGATCATCTCGCAGCTATCACCCGGCCACCATGAGCCCTACGACGTGACGGCGGCGGCGCTGATCTTCATCACGGCCGGCATGGCCGGGGTGCTGAGCCGGACCCGGCACGCCTACCTCGCCGAAGCCCAAGCGCGGGCCGCCCGGGCGGAGGCCGCGCGCGAGTCGCAGGCCGCCCTGACCGCCGCCGCCGAACGGGCGCGGATCGCCCGGGAACTGCACGACGTGGTGGCCCATCATGTGAGCCTGATGGCGGTCCAGGCGGAGGCGGCAACCTCGCTTCTGCCGGACAGCCCAGCGCCGGCGGCCCGATCGGTGGAGATCATCGCCGCCACCGCCCGGCAGGCCCTGACTGAACTGCGCCGTCTGCTCGGGGTGCTGCGCGGGCCCGCTGAGAGCCCGCAGACCGTGCCGGCCGCCACGCTGGCCGACCTGGCGGCGCTGCTCGACCAGGTCCGGGCCACGGGCCTGGCCGTCGACTACGCCGAGGGTGGCCCGGCCGTGCCACTGGGACCGGCGACGGACCTGACCGCTTACCGGATCATCCAGGAGGCCCTGACGAACACGCTGCGCCATGCGCGGTCGCCCCGCGCGCTGGTCGAGGTCTGCTACGAACCCGGTTTCGTCACGGTGCAGGTCAGCGATGCCGGCCCGGGTCCGTCGACCGGCCCGGCACCGGACGGCCCCGCACCGACCGGGCCCGCACCGACCGGCCCCGCACCGGACGGGCCCGCACCGGACGGCCCCGCGGTGACGCGGTCGGGGCTCGGCCTGGCCGGCATCACCGAACGCGTCGTGTCCTGCGGGGGCACCCTGACCGTCGGCCCGGCAGACGGCGGGTTCCGGATCCGGGCCCGGCTGCCGGTGTCATGACCACCGCCCCCACCGGCCCGGAGGCCGGGCAGCTGATCCGGGTGCTGGTCGTGGACGACCAGGAACTGGTCCGGGCCGGATTCTGTGTCATCCTCGAGGCCGCCGACGGGATCACCGTCGTCGGGGAGGCCGGTAACGGCACCGCCGCGGTCGCCGCGGCCGCCACCCTGGCACCCGACGTGGTGCTGATGGACATCCGGATGCCCGGAATGGACGGTCTGGAAGCGACCCGGCTCATCACCGCCGGCCGGCCGCTGGCCGGCCCCCGGGTGGTCATGCTCACGACCTTCGACCTCGACGACTACGTCTACGCCGCCCTGCGTGGCGGCGCCTGCGGCTTCCTGCTCAAGGATGCTCCCCGGCACGACCTGCTCGCCGCTGTCCGGGCCGCCGCGGCGGGCGACGGGGTGCTCGCACCGTCGGTGACCCGGCTTGTCATCGAGGCCTTCGCGCGGCGGCCCCCGGCCGCGCTGACCGCCCCGTCGAGACTGGCCTCGCTGACCGCCCGCGAACGCGACATCCTGCTGCTCATCGCCCGCGGCCGCAACAACGCCGAGATCGCCGCGGACCTGGTGGTCAGCGAGGCGACGGTTAAGACCCACATCGGGCACCTCCTCGCCAAGCTCGGCCTGCGCGACCGGGTGCAGGCCGTGATCCTCGCCTACGAGAGCGGCCTGCTGAGCCCGGGCGGTCTGGACGGCTGACGCGCCGGGCGTCGGCCCGGCGCCTCAGCCGCGCGCGAGGGCGTCCGCCATGAGCCCGAGCGGCGGTGAGCCGAGGTCGAGCAGTGCCCGGTGGAACCGCGACAGCGAGAAGGCGGCGCCCCACTCCCGCCGGGCCTTCTCACGCAGGGCCAAGATCTCCAGCTTGCCCCAGGTGTAGCGGCCGTAGGTCGGGTCGAAGGTGGCCCGGCGGGCTTCGGAGGCCGCGGCCGGGCCGGACAGGTGGGTGTCGGCCTCGAACCGCGCGGTCGCCTCGGCGACCGTCATGCCCGCCGTGTGCACACCGATCGCGCAGGCCAGCCGGGTGACCCGGACCAGGCCCTCCAGCCAGACGCCGATCTCGAACCGCGGGTCGTCGCCGCCGAAGCCTTCCTCCACGCAGAGTTCTTCGGCGTAGTGCGCCCATCCCTCGACGAACGCGTCCGAGTGGAGGGTGCGGCGCACCGGGGTCGGTGCCCGCCGCAGCGCCCGGCCGTGCGAGAAGTGCCCCGGTGCGACCTCGTGCACCGTGATGCCGGGCAGGGTGGTCTCGCTGAACATCTCCAGCCACTCCTCCTGTTCCGGTTCCGGCCAGGAGGGGTCCGGCGGGGTGATGTGGTACCAGGAAGGGCCCTCGGCTTCGCCCGGCGCCGCCGCCGACATCATCGCCGTGCCCCAGCGGCGCGACTCGGGCGCGAGGCCCACCAGGCACTCCCCGTCGTGGTAGGGGACCAGGTCATGCTCGCGGGTGAACTCGATGGCCCGGGTGGTCCAGTGCCGGGCGGCCTCGATGACGCCGTCCGCGGCAGGGTGATCGCGGACCAGGTCGCGGGCGATATCCAGCGGAGCACGCTCGGAGTCGATCTTGGCGCAGCTATCGGCCAGCCGTGCCAGCAGGCGGTCCCGCTCGGAGTCGGCGCGCTCGGCAAGCCGGCCGAGGTCCAGGTCCATGCGTTGCCCGGTGCCCATCAGCGCGGTCAGGGCGGCGCTTCCCAGGCCAACCTCGGTGCTTCCCTCGGTGGCCATGCGCTCGACGTGGGCGACCAACCGCTGGTGCGCTTCCCGCGCCGCGCGCTCCACATCCTGCGGGCCGCCCGCCGGGATCCCGGCTGCCAGGCCCTTCACGGGGTCCAGCAGCGCCGCCGCGACGGGAGCGGCGAGAAGGTCCAGCGCCGCGATGGCCGCGTCGGCCGCCACCGGCCAGCGGGCAAGCTGGGTGAGGGCGGCTCGTTCCCTATCGGCGGCGGGTGCGTAATCGCGGTCGTAGCACGCGAGGTCCATGCCGCTCAGGTGCAGCAGTGGGTTGCGCCGGTGCAGTTCCAGATCGCCGAAGACAACGCGGACGGCCGCCTCGAAGGTGGACAGGTGGGCCTCGTCGTGCGGGTCCGCGAGCGTCTCGCCGCTGGCCGCCGCCTCCGAGAGGCTGGTGAGTGCCGCCTGCACCCCGGCGGGGGAGAGATCCTGGATGACGCCGTCGTACTCGTGACGGCCGCAGTACTCCCGGACCTCCGCGACGTTCGTGTCGCAGACAGCCCGCAGTCGTGGGGAAAGATCGTCCATGAGCCCCGACGCTATCGCGGGATGGCCGTGGCGGTCGCGCCGTCGGGCGCTCCCGCCACGGCCCACGGGCCGGGACGGCTCGCCGTCAGTTGCTGACGCCGGGAATACCGGCGCCCGAGCGGACCACCCGGATGCTGATGTCGCGCACGCTCTTGCAGGTCTTGAAGGAGAACGGAACGAACGCGGCCTTCCTGGTGTTGGGCGGGAAGATCTTCAGTGCCGTCGCGGGGGCCGTGACGCATCCGAGCACCCCCGGGTCGGTGATCGTCAGCACCGCGTGCGCGGTCTGGCTGGGGGCCAGCCGCTGGGTGAACGCGCGGAACGAGTGGTCGCGGCCGGCCGTGGGGCCGACCCGGTGGCCGCTGGCGTTGATCCAGGACACGCCCGGGAACCCGATCAGCGTGCAGGTCGACTTCGAGATGTTGGAGAACTGGATCTCGTATTCGAAGTGGCCGAGCGAGCCGCTGCCCGGCACGCCATACCAGACCTCAAGCTGGCTCGTCGCACAGTGGGAGGCAGCCGGGCTGGCGGGCTGACTGGTGGCGGCCGCGGCGGCGGTGACGCTCAGGACGGTCACGCCGCCAGCCGCGAGGGCCACGAGTGCTCTGCGGATGGTGCGGGTGGATGATTTCACGAAGACTCCCCCTGGGTGATCTCGGCGGGATATCCCCCGCCCGCTACTGAGACGTCCGGCCCGTATGTCCGGTTGGGACCGGTACTCGGTAGCGTGCCTGATGCCGGGCCCGCCGGCAAGAGCGATGAAAGGGAAAGCAGCCATGATGCCGCAGGGCAGTACCTTCACTACCCGGCCGCAACTGGCCGGCACGTTCGGCATGGTCGCGTCCACCCACTGGCTGGCGTCCGCGGCCGGCATGGCAGTGCTGGAGAAGGGTGGGAACGCCTTTGACGCGGCGGTCGCCGCCGGGCTCGTGCTGCAGGTCGTCGAACCGCACCTGAACGGCCCGGGCGGGGAGGTCCCCGTCATCGGGTACGACGCGGCGCGGGACGAGACGTTCGTGCTGGACGGGCAGGGGCCCTCGCCGCACGCCGCGAACCTGGAGGCGTTCGCCGAACTCGGGCTCGACCTCGTGCCCGGCAGCGGGCTGCTCCCGGCGTGCGTCCCGGCCGCATTCGGTACCTGGATGCTGCTGCTCGCCGCGCACGGGCGGATGGGGCTGCGCGATGTGATGGAGTACGCGATCGGCTACGCCCGGGATGGCTACCCGCTCGTGCCCGCGATCTGCGCCGACATCGCCTCGGTGGCCCAGGTGTTCAGCGACCACTGGCCCTCATCGGCGCAGGTCTACCTGGCGGGCGGCGTGCCCGTGCCGGGGTCGCGGTTCACCAATCCCGCCCTGGCCGCCACCTACGAGCGCATTCTGGCCGAGGCGGAGGCGGCCGGGGCGGTGCCCTGGCCGCAGACCACGAACGTCTCGCCGC
>DAHUZQ010000144.1 GCA_027306495.1 Actinomycetota bacterium
CGCCACGGCTCGCTCAGGTAGGCGTCCGGCACCCGGGCCAGTTCCGGGATGTGCTCCCGCACGTACCGGCCGCCGGGGTCATATCGGTCACGGTGAGCGGAGGGGTTGTAGAGACGGCGGAACGGCGGCGCCGGATCGACCCCGACGCAGGTCACCCACTGCCAGTTGCCGTTGTTGACGGCGGGGTCGCCGTCGAGCAGCCAGCGCATGAACCACGCCTCCCCCCGCCGCCAGTCGATGCCGAGGTCCTTGGTCAGGAACGAGGCCGCCACCAGCCGGACCCGCCCCGGCATCCACCCTTCCCGGCGCAACTGCCGCATGCCCGCGTCCACCAGCGGGAATCCGGTCCGGCCCTGCGCCCAGGCAGCGAAAGCGTCCTCGTCGTCGTTCCAGGCAAGCGCGCGCCGGTACCTCGGCTGGAACTCCTCGCGGGCGTTGCCGGGATAGTGGGCGAGCACATGGGTGAAGAAGTCGCGCCAGCACAACTGGCGCCCGAACGCCTCACCGCCCTCGCCTTCCGGTAGCTCCGCCTCGACCGAGCGTGCCGACAGGCACCCGAACCGCAGGTACGGCGAGAGCCCGGACGACCCCGGCGGGGCCAGCCGGTCACGCTCATCGGCGTAGCGGCGCACCGGCCCGGCCAGGAAGCGTTCCAGCCGCCGGATGCCCTCCCGTTCACCGCCGGGGGCCGCGGCCGGGGCACGGCCGGCCAGGGCGTCCGGGGGCAGCGGGCCAGCCGGCATGAGCCCGTCCGCCCAGCCGGCCAGCGCGCTCTCGCCCCCGGCGGCTGGCAGGCCGGGGACGGCGATCCGGGCGGGCGCGGGCAGCGGGACCCGCCGGGGAAGTTCCCGCCAGCGGCGGTAGTACGGCGTGAACACGCGGTAGGGCCGGGACGCGGTCGTCAGGACATCGACCGGGTCATCCACCACGCTCACGCCTGGGTGGGCAAGCAGGTCCACACCGATGGCGGCGAGTGCCTTCCGGACGGCCTCGTCACGGCGGCGGCCGTACGTGCCGTGATCGGCGCAAACATGCACTTCGTGAGCGCCGACGGCGGCGGCGAGCGCCGGGATTTCCGCCTCCGGCCGCCCGTGGCGCACGACCAGGCAGGCGCCCCGGGCGGAAAGCCCGCCCGCGAGATCGCGCAGGCATTCCATCAGGAACGCGGTGCGGGTGGCGGACGCGTTGCGCCCGTACAGGATGCGGTCGTCCAGGCAGAAGACCGGTACGACACGCTCGTTCCGATCCAGCGCGGCCCGCAGCGCCGGCTGGTCGTGCAGGCGGAGGTCCCGCCTGAACCACACGACAGCAGTCATCGGGCCGACAATAGCCGCATGCTCTCGGTGAACTGGGACACGGTCAGGCTGTTCCTGCACGTGCTGGCGGCGACCGTGTGGGTCGGCGGGCAGATCACCCTCGCGGCCCTCGTCCCCGTGCTGCGCCGGCTCGGTGCCGAGATCCCCCGTGCCGCCGCCCGCCGCTTCAACCTGATCGCCTGGCCCGCGTTCGGGGTGCTGATCGTGACCGGGATCTGGAACATGGTGGCCGTCCGCTCCCAGCTTCACGGCAGCTACCTGACCACGCTCATCATCAAGCTGGTGGCGGTGGCCATCTCGGGGGTAACCGCCGCGCTGCATGCGCGGGCGAAGTCGCCGGCGGGACTGGCCGTGTTCGGGGCGCTGACCGGCATCAGCGCCCTCGCGGCGCTCTTCCTCGGGATACTGCTCACCGGCTGAGCTCAGGCGCTGGCCCGTCCGGCTGGGGTGGCCGGCCGCCCGGGGCCGGCCAGCGAGGCGAGCATCGCGAGCAGCACCACGGCCCAGACCGCCAGTGCGGCCCAGAACCCGTCCCGGCCGAGGGTGACCAGCCACCGCACTCCCACAGCAGTGCCGAGTGAAGTGCTGGCAAGGCAATACATGCCGAGCGGGAACACCATGCTCCACAGGGCGGGCTCATAGCGCAGCGGGACCTTGCGAACGATGTGCCGCCACACACCGAGCCCCACCAGCCAGGGGATCAGCCACGTTCCGAACGCCCAGAGCACGACTGACAGGCCCGCGATCAGCGGCCGGGTTGCCGCCAGCAAGGGACCCGCCGGCAGGCGCAGCGCCGTGGCCCCAGCCACCACGCTGATCGCGGTGGCCCCCATGAACACCCAGTAGGCGGGGGTCACCCCGGCCGGGTCGACCGGGTACCGGAGCAGGCGGGTCAGCACCAGACCGGCGACCAGCAGGTAGAGCACGACCCCCACCGCCCAGCAGCCGATCACCACCGGCGCCAGCCGGGCCCTGGCCGGCGGCGGCAGGGAGCCAGCCGCCACCGCGATCGACTGGGTGCCGACCGTCCACAGGAACCAGGTCCCGTTCGCGCCCGCAAGGGCCGGGGTGTCCGCACGCCGGCTGACGAGGGCCAACGGCACTGCGTAGGCCAGCGCCAGCCAGGCCGCGCCCGAGACGGCCAGCAGAGCCGCCGTCAGGGTCGGGTACCCGGCAGCGGCCAGCCGGGTACCCAGCACATTGGACCCGGCGACAAAGGTGAAGAACGCGAACGCCGTGGTGGGTTCCACGGCGTCGGCCAGGAATTCCCGCGGCCAAGCGGCCAGCCGCCAGCCGTAGGCGATGACGAGGATGACGTAGCCGGCGATGGCAATGGCGAGCAGGACGACAGACAGGACTCCCGCGCCGACGGCGCAGGCGGCGATGGAGATGATCCCAGTCGCCATGACCAGGGCGAAGTAACCGGGGTCCAGCTGCCGCACGCGTGAGCGGACCAGCATCGTGGACTCCCCTTCCGGCCGGCGGCATCCTGGCGTGCCGATCCTCACCACTACCACACCGGCCGTAGCTGAGAGAGGCGCCACGAGATCGCGGCTGCCTGCGGTGCCGGGCGCCCGGGAGCATGCTCCCCGGGGGGGGGGCACCATCCGGTCGTCGCGGGTAAACCGACGCACATGCAGGCCGGGGTCAGGAGCCCAGTCCCAGCAGGACCAGGCCGGCGAGGATCAGCGCCACCCCACCGATCTGGCGGGCCAGCAGTCGCTCCCGCATGAGGATGAGCCCGCCGAGCAGGGGAACCACCGGGTAGGCGCTGGACACGGCGGCGGTGATGGCCACCAGGCCGACCTGGTCGCCCCGGGTGAAAAAGATCAGGCCGACGGCATCCACCAGGCCAGCGGCACAGGCCCAGGCCAGGCCTGCCTTGCGTGGTCCGGCCGGCCGCCGTGGCCGGCGGAGCGCCCCGATCGTCAGCAGCGTGGCCATCGATCCGGTCCGGGCTACCAACAGCGGCACGAGCCATCCGAGATCGCGGGCAGCCCGGCCGAGCAGGAAGCCGCTCAGCCCATAGCAGACCGCCGCCGCCAGCCCGAAGGCCAGCCCGGCGGCCCGCTGGCTGCGGCCATCGGTGGCGGCGCCCCGGGTGGAGGCCAACGCCACCCCGGCAACCGTGGCCCCCACCCCAACCGCGGCCCCGGTGGTCAGGCGTTCACCGAGGAAGATCACCGAGAGGACGACGATGATCCCGCCATAGCTTGCTGAGATGGCGCTGACCAGGCCGACGTGGCCGGACTCGAGTCCCCGGTAGAGCGCCAGGTACCCGAAGACACCCGCCACACCGGCCAGCAGCAGCACCCACACCTGCGCGCCCACGCCCGACAGTGGGACGTGGCCGATCAGGCACAGCGCCCCATAGCCGGTGAGGGCAACCGTCTCTCCCACCAGGACGGTGCGGAAAGACCCGATCCGCCGTGCCGCGAAAGCCGCCCCGAGCGTCGCGAGTCCCCAGCACAGCGCGGCCAGCAGCCCATACACCATGTGATCGTTCCAGTCCCGCTCGCGCGGCCGCCGCTGGCCAGACTCCAGGGGCCAGATATGGACGAGCCGGGCAGCACCCCACTGTGATCAGCCGAAGTGACGGCGGCGTGGAGTGCCTGGCCGGTGTCAGTCGCCGAGTTCGGCGCGGCGGCGGGTGACGTAGGCGGCCAGTTCCTCGTGGACCGCCCCGTCGATCGGCGGCGGTTCGAACTCCGCCAGGGTGCGCCGCCAGATGTCACTCGCCCGGGCGGTGGTGTCCTTGGCCCCGAGCCGGAGCCAGCGCTCGAAGTTCGCGGTGGAGGACAGCAGTGGCCGGTAGAAGCAGGTCCGGAAGCGCTCCATCGTGTGCTGCGCACCGAGGAAGTGACCGCCGTGGCCGACCTCCTCGTGAGCGCCGAACGCCAGCGAGGCCTCGTCGATCTCCAGCGGCGTGAACTCCACCTCGAGCATCCGCAGCAACTCGATGTCGATGATGAACTTCTCGTAGCAGCTCACCAGGCCGCCCTCCAGCCAGCCGGCCGCGTGCATGACGAAGTTGGCGCCGGCCAGGAAGGTCGGCAGCAGCGTCATCAGCGACTCGTACGCCGCCTGGGCATCCGCGGTCTGGCTGGAGTTCAGGCCACCACCGGTGCGGAACGGCAGCCCGTAGTGGCGCGCGAGTTGCCCGGTGCACAGCAGGCCGATCGCGGACTCGGGAGTCCCGAAGCTCGGCGAACCCGACTGCATGTCGATGTTCGACAGGAACGAGCCGAAGATCACCGGGCAGCCCGGCCGGATGAGTTGCGCGAGCGCGATGCCGGTGAGCGCCTCGGCCAGTTGCTGGGCGAGCGCGGCCGGGATGGACACCGGTGACATGGCCCCCATGAGCAGGAACGGGGTCAGCACCACGGC
The DNA here is from genome assembly GCA_027306495.1 of Actinomycetota bacterium. Taxonomy (GTDB): domain Bacteria; phylum Actinomycetota; class Actinomycetes; order Streptosporangiales; family Streptosporangiaceae; genus DAHUZQ01. Next base: position 4,704 of record DAHUZQ010000144.1, read on the forward strand.
CTGGTTGGCCGCGCAGTACTCGAACTGGGCGTCCAGCATCCGGTCGTCCCAGCGCAGTGGCGAGTTGCAGTTGATCAGCGACACGGTGGCGGGTGTCTGCTCGATCTTGTCCCGCCCGCCGAACAGGATCGAGGTCATGGCGATCGTGTCGGCGGCGTTCGGGCCCGAGACCACATTGCCCATGTAGATCTTGTCCGTCACGGTCGCCAGCGCGTAGATCATGTCCAGGTGCCGTGAGTCCAGCGGCGCGTCGTTCGGCTCACAGATCACCCCACCGGCCGAGTCCAGTTGGGGGAACGCCTGCGACAGCATGGCCAGCTTGCGGAAGTCCTCCAGGGTGGCATCCCGCCTGACGTCGCCTTCGCGCACGAACGGGGACCCGTACACCGCGCCGAAGACCATGTGGTCGCCGCCGATGTGGACGGTGTTGGCGGGGTTGCGCGCCTGGATGTCGAACTCCCGGGGCGCCTTGGCGACCTGCTCCATGACGAAGTCGGGGTCGAACCGGACCACCTCGCCCTCGACCCGCTGCCCGGCCCTGCGGAACAGTTCCACCGCCTCGGGCTTGGCGAACTGGACCCCGATCTCCGAGACGATCCGGCGCCAGCCTCGGTCGAGGACCGCGATCGCGTCGGCGGACAAGATCTCATACCGCGGCATTCTGTTGACGAACATCGCCACTCCAACCACAATGTAGAACATAGTTCCGCAACGTGGAACTAGCTGGATATCGTAGGGCATGGCCCGGGACCACGCCACAGCCCCGGGCGATGGGCATGCCCGGGCCGGGGCAACGAGCCGGCCACGGTCCCGGGCGGCGAGAAGGAATGACGTGAGCAGTCCCAGCGGAACCCAGGCCGTCGACCGGGCGGCCCGGCTGCTCGCCGAGGTCGTGCACGCACCGGAGTCGGTGACCTTCACCGAACTCGCCGCCGCTACCGGCCTGGCCAAGAGCACGACCTCGCGGTTGCTGCTGGCGCTGGAGCGCAACGGCCTGGTGCGCCGCGACGGCCAGGGCCGCTTCCGGCCCGGCGAGATCTTCGTCCGCTTCGCCTGGCGCGGCGGAGCCGAGGCTGGCCTCATCGAAGTCGCCCAGCCGTACCTGGACCGGCTCGGTGAAGCCACCGGCGAGACCGTGAACCTCGGTGTGGAACGCGACGGCATGGTGGAGCAGATCGCCCAGGTGGACAGCGCCTACCTGATCGGCGCGACCAACTGGGTCGGCCAGACCGTGCCGCTGCACTGCGCCGCCCTCGGCAAGGTGCTGCTCGCCTTCGGCGCGGCGGCGCTCCCCGAGGGCCGGCTGGAGCGGCTCACGCCCCGCACCCTCACGACCCGCGAAGCCCTGGCGGCCGACCTCGCCGCCGTGCGTGAGCGCGGCTACGCGGTCACCGACGGCGAACTCGAGCCGGGCCTGGTCGCCGTCGCGGCACCGGTGCTGCGGGACGGGGGCGCCGTCGTGGCCGCGCTGTCGGTGTCCGGTCCCGCCACCCGGCTCGGCCCCGGACATCTCGCCGACGTCGCCTCCGCCTGCATCGACCAGGCCAGTGCCCTGTCGGCCGCGCTCGGGCACCGCGCCGGGACCGAGCCGCCAGCACCGCCGGGGCGGCGATGAGCCACACAGCCGGGACCCCGGGGGACCAATGCCACCCGGACCCAACAGCGACACGCGCCGGGGGCCACGCCGCCCCGGCGCCGGGACAGCCGAACGCACACAGAGCGCATGCACAGAACAGAGCGCACGCACAGAAAGAAGGTGCCGCGTGACACCTCAGGAGCTACTGAAGCAGCTCTACGACGACACCCTGGTGGGCAACGGCCCCGCCGTGCTGGAGCTGACCCACACAGGGCTGGCCATGAACCTGGGGCCGGAGGCGCTGCTCTATGAGGCGCTCATCCCGGCGCTGGAAGAAGTGGGTGCCCGGTTCGAGCGCGGTGACTTCTTCGTGCCGGAAATGCTGATCGCGGGCAAGGCCATGGCCGGGGCGCTGGAGGTGCTGCGGCCACTGCTCGCTGAGACGGGCGCCGAGTCGATCGGGACCGTGGTCATGGGGACGGTCAAGGGCGACGTCCACGACATCGGCAAGAACCTGGTCAACATCATGTTCGAGGGCGCCGGCTTCCAGGTCATCGACCTCGGCGTGCAGGTGGCACCGGAGAAGTTCGTGGACGCCGTGCGTGAGCACTCCCCCGACATCATCGGCTTCTCCGCGTTCCTGACCACGACCATGCCGATGTTCAAGGCCAATATCAATGCGCTGGCAAAGGCGGGCCTGCGCGATCAGGTCATCGTCATGGTCGGCGGCGCCCCGGTCACCCAGGAGTACGCCGACGTGGTCGGCGCCGACGGATACGCGGCCGACGCCTCGGCGGCGGTGGTCCGGGCCAAGGAACTGCTGCAGCGGCGGCGGCGTGCCGCGCTGCCCGCCTAGGAGGCCACCGTGCATACCGTCCTGTCCTCGGCAAACCGCACCGTGACGATCGGGCACGACCAGCCGTTCTGTGTCATCGGCGAGCGCATCAACCCGACCGGCCGCAAGCTGTTCCAGGAGCAGTTGCGGCGCGGCGACCTCTCCCGGGTCGAGATCGATGTGGCCGAGCAGGTCGCCGGGGGCGCCATGGTGCTCGACGTGAACATGGGCACGCCACTGGCGGACGAGGCCGCCCTGATGGTGTCCGCCGTCAAGCTCGTGCAGAGCCTCACCGACCTGCCGCTCTGCCTGGACTCCTCCATCATCGAGGTGCTGGACGCGGGCCTGGCCGCCTATCGCGGCAAGGCGCTGGTCAACTCGGTCACCGCCGAGGACGAACGGCTGGCGGCGATCCTGCCGCTCGTCAAACGGCACGGGGCGGCGGTCATCGGCCTGCCCAACGACGAGCGGGAGATCCCCGACGACCCCCGCCGCCGGGTCGAGCTCGCGGGGAAGATCATCGATGTGGCCACGGGCCGGTACGGCATCCCGATCGAGGACATCGTGATCGACCCGCTGGCGATGCCGATCGGGGCCGACACGACCGTGGGGATCAAGACGCTGGAGACCATCGCGCTGCTGCGGGAGAAGTTCGGCGTGAACATGACCTTCGGCGCCTCCAACGTGTCGTTCGGGATGCCGGACCGGCACACGCTCGGGGCGGCGTTCCTGCCGATGGCCATCGCGGCCGGCCTGACCAGCGCCATCATGGACGCCCGCAGCCCGCAGATCGTGCGCAGCGTGAAGGCTGCCGACGTGCTGCTCGACCACGATCCGTGGGGCTCGGCCTGGATCGCGGCACACCGCGCCCAGCAGGCACAGGCCCAGCAGGCAGGCACATGACCGCGAGCCCACCCACCGCCCCGGCCGGCCCGGCCGCATCGGCCGGGCCGGACAGCACCGGCGCGCGAGCCTCCCAGCCCGGACCACCCGCCGGCGCCGCGCCCGCATCCACGTCCGTTCCCGGTGCCCCAACCGCCGCCACCCCTGCCCGGGTGGACCTGGTCTTCGACCCGGGTGAGCGCCGGGTGCGGGTGCCGCCCGGGGTGACCCTGTTCGACGCCGCGAGCTGGAACGGGATCGCCATCGACTCGACCTGCGGCGGCCACGGCACCTGCAAGAAGTGCAAGATCCGGGTGCTGGACGGCGCCCCGGCCCCGTCCTCGCTTGATTCGCGCGCCTTCACCGTCGACCAGCTTCGTGACGGCTGGCGGCTCGCCTGCCGGACGGCCGCCACCGGCGACGCCCGCATAGAGGTGCCGCCGCTGGTCACCCGGCCCAAGGCGGCGACGGTCGGGGTGGGGCGGCAGGTCATCCTGCGCCCGGCTGTCCAGAAGCGTTACCTGGAACTCGCCGAACCCTCCCTCCAGGACCAAACCAGCGACGCCCAGCGGGTCATCGACGCACTCGATGACCTCGAACTCCGCGTCGACCTGCCGGTCCTGCGCACGCTGGGCCGGGTGCTGCGCGCGGCCGACTTCAAGGTCACCGCCGTGATCGCCGATGACCTGCTGATCGACGTGGAGCCCGGCGACACCACCGCCCGCCAGTACGGCATCGCCTTCGATCTGGGCACGACCACGGTGGTCGCCACCCTGCTCGACCTCAGCACCGGAACTCCGGCCGCCGTCGCGTCGGCGCTGAACGCCCAGCAGCCGTTCGGCGCGGACGTGATCAGCCGGATCAGCGCCACCATGCTCGATCCCGCCGCGCTCGGCAGGCTGACCGCACTGGCCCACGGCACGCTCGCGGACCTGGCCGCCCAGGTATGTGCCGAGGGTGACGTCAACCCACACGAGGTCTATGTGGTGGCGATCGCCGGGAACGCGACGATGACCCACCTGGCCCTCGGCATCGACCCGGAGCCGCTCGGGGTGGCCCCGTTCATCATGTCCACCCGGCTCTACCCGGAGGTGCTCGCCAGCGACCTGGGCATCGGGGTCCACCCCCGGGCACGCGCGGTGGTGTTCCCGGCGTTCGGGGCCTACGTCGGCGGTGACATCACCGCCGGGCTGCTCGCCTCGGGCATGAACCGCGACGCTAGGGTCCGGCTGTTCGTGGACATCGGCACCAACTGTGAGATCGTCCTGGGCAACCGCGACTGGCTGCTCGCGACCGCCGCGCCCGCCGGCCCGGCGTTCGAGGGCGCCGCGATCCGGTGCGGGATGCGGGCCGCCGACGGTGCGATCGAGGTCGTCACCATGACCGCCGATTCGCTGGAACTCACCGTCATCGGTGACACCGAGCCGGCCGGGCTGTGCGGGTCTGGCCTGGTGGACGCGGTGACCGGGCTGGTCAAACTCGGCCTGCTGAACCCCTCGGGCGCCTTCGTGACCACCGAGCGCGCGCGGGAACTCGCGCCGGGCCTCGCGGACAGGCTGACCATGCTCGGCGCTGAACGCGTCTTCGCGCTGCACTGGTTCGGCGAGCCGGGTGACGTCGAGCACGCGATCTACCTGACCCAGCGTGACGTCCGCGAACTCCAGTTCGCCAAAGCGGCGATCGCGACCGGCTGGCGGATCCTGCTGGAAGAGGCCGGCCTGCAGGCCAGCGATATCCAGCAGGTTCTGCTGGCGGGCTCGTTCGGCAGCTATCTGTCCCCAGCGAACGCGATCCGGATCGGCCTGGTGCCCAAGCTGGCGGTGCTGCGGGTGGTGAGCGCGGGGAACGTCGCCGGTGAGGGGGCGAAGATGGCGCTGCTGTCGGTGCGCGAGCGTGCGGGCGGCATGGCGCTGCTGGAGGAGGTGAAGTATGTCGAACTCTCCGATCGCGCCGACTTCAACGACCGGTTCGTCGACCAGCTCGCCTTCCCCGGCTGAGACCCGGCAGCGGCCCGGGCTCGTCGTGATCGCCTGCGGCGCGCTCGCCGGGAACGTCCGGGAGATCGCCGCGCGCCGCGGCTGGCTGGTTGAGGTGCAGCCGCTGCCGGCGCTGCTGCACAACCGCCCCCATGACATCGCCAGGGAAGCGGAACGGCTGGCCGGCCGGGCTCTGGACCGGGGCCAGCGCGCCGTTCTGGCGTATGCCGATTGCGGCACCTACGGAGCTCTCGACGAGGTGTGCTCCCGGCTGGGGCTGGCCCGGCTCGGCGGGCTGCACTGCTACGACGTGCTGGCCGGGGCGGACAACATGGCCAAGCTCTTCGAGGCCGAGCCCGGCACGTACGTCCTGACCGACTTCCTGGTGCGCGGCTTCCGCCGCGCCGTGCTCGCGGAACTGGGGCTGGACCGCTATCCGGAGCTGTGGCCGGACTACTTCCGGCACTACCGCCGGCTCGTCTGGCTGGCTCAGCACCGCGAGCCCAGTCTGGAACGGGAGGCCCAGCGGATAGCGGAGATGTTCGGGCTGCCACTGGCCGTCATCGAGACGGGGACCGCCCGGCTGGAAGCCGAACTGGAGCGGCTCGTGGCGCAGGCGGTGGGGCGCGGCGGCCCGGGACAAGACCCCGGCCGGATGACCCGTTCCCTGGCATGGGCGGCCGGGCCGGCCAGGGCGGCCGGCGCGACTGGCCCGGCCGGGGCGGGCGGAGGCGCACGGTGATCGGCGCGCGACGGCGGTCCGCGAGCCTGGCCAACCTGCTGGCGAACCCCCGGTTCGAGGTGTTCCCGGCCAGCGGCACGGCTGATGAGGTGGCGCGATGGCTGGCGCCCGGCACGACGGTCACCGTCACCGCGTCCCCGGCCAAGGGCCTGGCGGCGACGCTCGACCTCACCCAGCGGCTGGCCGGGCTCGGGTACCGGGTGGTCCCACACCTGTCGGCCCGGCTGGTGGCCGACCAGGCGCATCTGGCCGACATCGTCGCCCGCCTGCTGGCCTGCGGGATACGGGATGTGTTCGTGCCGGCCGGCGACGCCGACCCCCCGGCGGGCGCCTTCCACGGGGCACTGGACCTGCTGGAACGGCTCGCCGAGATGGGGAGCCCGTTCCCGGAGGTGGGGATCACCGGGTACCCGGAACGACATCCCCGGATCCACGATGACGTGACTGTGCAGGCGATGTGGGACAAGCGCCGTCATGCCAGCTACATCGTCAGCAACCTGTGCTTCGACCCGGCTGTGCTGCGGGCCTGGATCACCCGGATCCGCCAGCGTGGGATCACGCTGCCGCTGTATGTCGGGCTGGCCGGGCCGGTGGAAAAGGCCAAGCTGGTGCGGTTCGCCGCCCGGGCCGGTGTCGCGGAGTCCGCCCGGGTGCTGACCGGGCACACCAACTGGCTGCTGCGGCTCGGCACGCCGGGCGGATACAGCCCGCAGCGGCTGCTCTCGCGCGTCGGGAGCGGGTTGACGGCGCCGGAGTCGGTGGTCGCGGGGCTGCACCTGTTCACGTTCAACCAGGTCCAGGAGACTGAGCGGTGGCGTCGCGCCCAACTCGAGCGGTTCGGGGCCGACGGGCCGGGCGGCCCGGGCACCCACGGAGCTTAGGGCAGGGAGCGTCGGGCACCCACGGAGCTTAGGGCAGGGTGCGCCGGGCACCCACGGAGCGTAGGGCCAGGCAGCGGGACCGGCACAGCAGCCCCATCCCGTGTTCGTGGTTGATCGGGCGGCATTTTCACCGCCTAATCCACCACGAACACATCAGAGGCGGCCGCGCTCCGGCCCCACCGGCCGCCGCCGTGGCCGTCCGGCAAACTCCCAAACGATTGCAGCTAATTCTGTTCAGAAACGTCCGGCCCGCAGCCGATTCAGGCGTGTATAACCAGCCTCAGAGAGCAGGGGCCACAACAACCCCTCCCTCGCCGCAAGATGCCCGGGCCATTTGGCGGCGACGCTGTTGCGGCGCACCTGGACACCGCCTGGGCACGGCATCCGCCTGCCGTGCTGGTGCGGCACACGCACCCGCCGGCCGGCGGGCGCACTACGCGGCACGCCGTCCGGGCAACCCCCGGCCGAGGGACACGCGGAGCGGGAAAGTACAAGATGAGCAGCCAGGTCGCGACCGGCCCCACGTCCGCATGGGCTGAGCCCACCTGGCCACTTGTCTCCGGCCTCATGCCGCCCGTGCCCGAGGCGTATACGCCGCGGCAGGAGACCGGCCTCCCGCGTGCCATCGGCACCGCCGCCGGCGAGACGTTGCTGGTCGCTCCCTCCCGGGAGCTGGCAGAGGTGATCGGCGATGGTGGTGGAGCCGGCACCACCCAACTCGCCTCGGGCGTCGCGCACGCCCTGTGGGAACAGCACGCCGTGGACCTGGTCGTCTGGGTCAGCGCGGCGAGCCGGGACGGGCTCATCACCGGCTATACCCAGGCACTCGCCGACATCGGGGTACCGGACCCGGGCGATGGCCCGGAAGCGGCCGCTGCGCACTTCCTGGACTGGCTGGCCACGACTGGCCGGCCCTGGCTGGCGGTCCTGGACGGGCTGACCGACGCCGGGGTAGCCGAAGATCTGTGGCCGGCCGGACCCACCGGCCGGACGCTGATCACCACCCCCCGCGGTGGCCCGGCGCTCCGGGTTCCGGGCGCGCGGACCATCGAGGTCGGGCCCTTCAGCCAGCGGGAGGCACTGGCGTTCCTCACCGCCCGGCTCCAGGTGGATCCAGACCAGCGACTCGGCGGGCTGGATCTCGCCGCCGATCTGGAGTTCCTGCCCCTCGCGCTGTCGCAGGCCGCTGACGTCATCGCCGAAACCGGCGTGGATTGCCGCCGGTACCGGGCCAGGCTCGCCGGTCACCTGCGCACCCGCCCATCAGCATCCGATGCCTACCCGTGGACCGTGGCCGCGACCTGGTCGCTGGCCTCTGAACTGGCGCATCAGGCGGAACCGGCGGGCCTGGCGCTGCCCGTCCTCGCACTGATCTCCATGCTGGACCCGTCCGGCATTCCGGGTGCCGTGCTGACCAGCGCACCAGCGCGGGAGTTCGTGAGCAGGCACGCGCGCGGGCGGGTGGTGGATGAGGCCCAGATGCGGGCGGTGCTGCGAAACCTCGCCCGGGTCGGCCTGGTGAGCATCGACACCACCAGCGCGGCACGGACCGTCCGGGTGCACGAGCAGGTGCAGGCCATCACCCGGCACCACATGACCCCGACCGCTCGTGCCGAGGCGGCGCTGGCGGCCGCCGGGGCGATCACTCTGGTCTGGCCCCGGCGGGACATCCCGGTCTCGTTCGACCAGGCGCTGCGCGACAGCGCCGCCCGGCTCCATCAGGAGGCGGGCCCTGCGTTGTGGTCACCGGAGTGTCATCCGGTTCTGCTGCGGGCCGGCCGGAGCCTGGACAGTGCCGGGCTCGCCGGGCCGGGTGTCGCCTACTGGCACACGATCATGCACACCGCTCAGCGAGTGCTCGGTCATGCGCACCCGCACACGGTCATCGCCCGTGACCGGCTGGCTGCCGCCTACGAGGCCTGCGGCCGGGGCAGTGAGGCAATCGCCGTGTACGAGCACATGCTGTTCGACCGGGAACGCACGCTCGGCCCCGGTCACCCGCAAACCCTGGCCGCCTGCGGCAGCCTGGCCCGCGCCTACCGGGGCGCCGGCCGGGCCGATGAGGCCATCCGCCTGGCCGAGCGCGCCCTCGCCCAGTACGAGCGCTCCCTCGGCAGGGGCCATCCGGACACCCTCAACGCGCAGGGTGAACTGGGCCACGCACACCTCGCCGCCGGCCGGCTGAGCGACGCGATCACCGTCCTCGGCCAGACTCTCGCCGCGCGTGAGCAGATCTTTGGCCCGGCCCACCCGGACACGCTGGCGACCCGCAACAGCCTTGCCTACGCCTACCGCAGCGCGGGGCAGTTCCGCGAAGCCATCCCGCTCTATGAGCGGACGCTGGTGGACCGGGAACGCGCCCAGGGTCCCGATCACCCGGACACGCTGACGGCCAGGGCCAGCCTCGCCGCCACCTACCGCTCGGCGGGCCGGCTGAAGGACGCCATCCCCCTCTATAAACGGACGCTCGCCGGACGGGAAAGGGCGCTCCGGCCCGACCATCCGGACACCCTGACAGCCCGGGCCAACCTGGCCGACGCCTACCTGGCCGCGAACAAGCTCCGGGACGCCATCGCCCTGCTGGAGCGGACCCTGGCCGACCGGGAACGGGTACAGGGCGCGGACCACCCCGACACGATCACCGCCCGCGGCCACCTGGCGTCCGCCTACCATTCGGCGCACCGCATGTCCGCCGCGATCCCTGTGTACGAGCGCACCCTGGCCGATTGTGAACGGGTCCTCGGTCCCGGTCATCCGGACACGATCGCCTCGCGTGGCAACCTGGCCCACGCCTACCACATCGCCGGCCGGCTGACCGAGTCGCTGGTGCTGTTCGAGCGCACACTCGCCGACTGCGAGCGGGTGCTCGGCCCCGACCATCCGCTGACCCGGACCGCCCGGGAAAACCTCGCCGCCGTCGCCGACCTCTGACAGTCCCGCGATAGTGTGACCCACGGGACCAGCCCCGGTCCGGCAGCTTGTGCCGACTGGGGCCTGGGGCTTGGGGCCTGGGGCAGCGATGACCGACCATGACACGGCATGGCACACACAAGGCGGGATCGACGTGGCAGCCAACGACTTCAACGGCACAGTGATCGCCGAGTTCCGCGCCAACGCTGGCAGGGTCGGCGGCTCGTTCGAGGGCGCTCCCGTGCTCCTGCTGACCACGACCGGGCGTACCAGCGGGCTGGCGCGGACCAGTCCGATGATGTACCTGGCTGACGGGGACCGGCTGCTGGTCTTCGCTTCCAAGGCAGGTGCCCCCACGAACCCGGACTGGTACCACAACCTGCTCGCCAATCCGGAAGTCACGGTGGAAGTCGGCACGCGGACATTCAAGGCCCGTGCCGTGCCGCTGGAAGGCGCGGAGCGGGACCGCCTGTACGCCGAACAGGCGCGGCGCTATCCCGGCTTCGCCGAATACCAGGCGAAGACCACCCGGGTCATCCCCGTTGTGGCCCTGACCGAGCAACCCTGACCCGTCCGTGCCCACCTCAGATGGGGAGGCGGCGGCGCTCCAGGTTTCCGTGCTCGATGTAGTCGGCGAGTTGCCTGCCGAGTGAGACAGTCACCCGGTATGCGCCGTGTTCGACCACGAGCCCATACAGGTCGTCCGAGGGCCGGACCTGCCAGCCGTGCAGGTCAATTCCACGCGTCGCCGCGTCACGCACCCGGCGGGCCCGGGCGGGGGCGTCGGAGTACCACAGGGCGTCGTCGTTCAATTGCAGAGCAAGGTCGAATGCCAGGTCGTAACTGCCCCGATAGGGCTCCAGCTTTCGTTCGATGCTGATCAAGACTGGAGCCAGCGCCAAATCAACGGTGGAGTGTGGGTGAGGGGCGGACATGGTCATCACCGCGCCTTCTACGAGGACACCGATGCAATGCATCGACTGTCGCCCGCGGCCCCGACTGGGTACCAGGGACCATTGTAGGAACTCCATGCCGCCATTGGTCCCAGATCGGACATTCTTAGGCAATATCTGTTGCCTAAGAATGTCGCGCCAGCATCCGGCGCTTGTCCCCGTGCTGGCCGTCGGGAAGCTCGCACTGTTCCGTGACCTCCCAGGACGGGGGAAGCAGCGAGGCCGGCTCATCTGGTGCCAGGCACCACTGGACCGGCAGGGACGGCCGGGCCCTTCGCGCATCGTCGGTGAACGCCTCCCAGCCGAGCAGTCCGCCCGGCAGTACCGCCTCGCATGCCGTGGCGAACACCGCCCGGTCCCAGAACCCCGTGCACAGCACCAGCGCATAGCCGTCCGGGCCCGGACGCCATCGCGCCAGGTCGGCGTGGACAACCGTGATGAGGCGATCCAGGCCCCTGCGCCGGGCCTCCTCCGCGAGCAGATCGAGGGCCACCCGCGACACGTCCACCGCGACCACCTGCCTCCCCTGCCCGGCAGCCAGCAACGCACTGCCGGACGGCCCGCAGGCCAGATCCGCCACTGGTCCATCGGGAAGCGTCAGCGACAGCGCCTGCTCGGCCAGTGGATGCGGCCTAAACGAAGGCGCCGACCTCCGGTAACGCTCGTCCCACCGCATCTGGTCCGGATGGCCCGCCATGTCCGCATGCTCGCCCACCCGCGCACCTTAACCGCCGCGCCTTCGGCGCGGCTACGTTCTGCCGGTGGTGCTGCGAGATTTACTCCATGACCACCACCCGCCACGCTCTGGCCGACATCGGCTGCCGGCATGAGCGAGGCGCACCGGGCCAGCCTCCGTGCCAGTGGCGGCCGGGTGCTCGACCGGGCATTCGGAATGCAGACCGTCGAACCGCACACCACCGGCCGGGTCTCCGGCCAGCGCCGCCCCATGCGCGCCCGGCCGACCACCCCCGAGGAGAAGGCCATATCACTGTTTCGCTGCGCCCGCCAAGGGCGGCGGGCCGCCGTGGAGTCGCCGACGTGGCGTGGCCGCAGTCCACAATTCCCCTCGCGGGCCTCGGGCACTGCGGACGGCAATCAGTCCGGGACCACTGCCCGCCGCCCCGGACTTTCATCAGCAGTTCGGTTTGCACCCCCTATAGGGGGTGCAAACCGAACTGCTAAGCGAATCGTGCTTCAGGTCAGGCCTCGCTCGCGGAGGGCGGCGACCAGGGCGGGGATCACTTCATGCAGGTCCCCGATGACCGCGTAGTCGGCGGCCGACACCATCGGCGCTCCGGGATCCTTGTTGACCGCGATGATGTGCTTGGCCCCGGAACAGCCCGCCATGTGCTGGATCGCCCCGCTGATACCGCAGGCCAGGTACACCTCCGGGGTGATCCGGGTGCCGGTCTGGCCGACCTGCATCGTGTGCGGGCGCCAGCCTTCGCTGGTGACCACCCGGGACACCCCGACCACACCGCCCAGGAGCCCAGCCAGTTCCTCCAGCGGCGCGAAACCCTCGGGCCCGCCGACCCCGCGCCCGCCGCCGACGACCACCCTGGCGGTAGCCAGCGACGCGCCGCTCGCGCGTTCGGCCGACTCGGCCGCCATCACGGCCAGGTCCGCCTCGTCCAGTTCGGGCCGCACAACCCGGACCTCGACCGGCACCGGTTCGGGCGTCGGGGCCGGCGGCACCGCCTCGGCTGCCACGGTGAGCAGGGCGACCGGTGCCTCCAGGATCGCGTCCTCCAGCAGCAGCCCACCCCAGCGCTGGCGGACCAGCCGGCACACTCCGATGCCGTCCCACTCGGCAGACACGCAGTTGGCCGCCACCGGCAGCCCGGTGATCGCGCCCAGGTGAGCCATCACCTCGGCGCCCCGGCCGGTCCCGGCCGCGACGACGGCCACCGCGCCCACGGACTCCATCAGCGAGTGCAGGCAGCGCGCCCAGGCCAGCGGCGCGTACCCCGGGTCCGGGTCAGGGCCCACCGCGTGCACCACACCCACGCCGTAGCTGCCCAGCACCTCGGCGTCCAGCGAGCCCGCCCCGAACACCACCGCCGCCAGCCCCGGACCACCTGCCAGCCCAGCGTCACCCCCCTGCGCCGCGTCCCCGGCCAGCGCCGCGTCCCCTGCCAGCGCCGCGTCACCCCCCTGCGCCGCGTCACCCCCCTGCGCCGCGTCCCCGGCCAGCGCCGGATCGGCCGCTGGCGCCGGACCAGCCGCCAGGACGCGGGCGGCGGTCAATGCCCGCAGCGAAGCCTCGATGGGGACCCCGGACTCGTGCTCGACCAGGCACAGCACCGTCATGAGAGCACCCCGAGTTCGTCCAGCAGACCGACCAGAGCCGGAACCGCCTCCACCCCGGTGCCGATGATCCGCGCCTGCTGCCGGGTCGCCGCCGGGACCCGCAGCCCCTGCGTGCGCAGCCCCTCGGGGGCCGGCGAGACCGGGTACACCTCGATCTGCGCCCGTTTGGCCCGCAGCCGGCCCGGCAGTGACGGATAGCGCGGCAGATTGATGCCCTCCTTGACGGTGACCACGGCTGGGAGGCTCAGATCAAACGTCTCCGACACGCCGCGGTACTCACGCCCAGCCCGCAGCCCGCCCTCGGTGAACTCGATGTGCTTGATCCCCGTGACGCAAGGCCAGCCCAGCAGGTGCGCGACCCGCACCCCGACCTGGTAGTCGCCGGTGTCGGCGGCCTCGTTCCCCAGCAGCAGCAGGTCGTATCCGGACCCGGCCTCAGCCCGCCGGCGCACCTCGTCAGCGATGGCGGCGGCGGTCGCGATCGGGCCCCACCCGGCGCCATCGGTCTCCAGCAGCACCGCCCTGCCCGCCCCGAGGGCGAGCGCGTCCCGCAACTGTTCGGCGGCGACGGCCGGACCGAGCGTCAGCACCGACACGGTCCCGCCGAGCCGTTCGGTGATCCGCACGGCCTCTTCGACGGCGCACTCCTCGTGCGGGCTGATGGTGAACCCGGACATCCGGGTGTCCACCTCCTGTCCGTCCGGCGTGAGCACGATCGTGCCGCCGACCATGGGCACCCGCTTGACGCAGACTCCGATCTCCACCCGCGTCAGCTCCTGATCCGGGAGTTGTCCGGGTCGAACAGCGGGGCCGAACCGGCCACCGCCACGCTCACGCCGAACGGCTCACCCATGCACTCCACCGCCAGCCGGTTCCCCACCCGCGCGTGCTCGGGCGGCAGGTAGGCCATCAGCAGGTGCTTGCCGACCGACGGGCCCGATCCGGCACTGGTCACGTACGACGGCCGGCCCTTGGCGTCGGCCAGGCACTGCCCGTCCGGCCCGAGGATCGGCTCACCGCCCAGCATGTAGCGCAGCGGCCCGCCGGATGCCGCCGGGTCGTCCACGGTCAGCGTGCACAGCACCGCCGTCGGCGCGCTCTCCCGCTGCCGCAGGTAGGCCTCTTTGCCCAGGAACGGCGCCGCCTTCACCTTGGGACGCGCCATGCCGGCCTCGACAATGGAGTACTCGGGGGTCAGTTCGGCGCCGAACGCCCGGTAGCCCTTCTCCAATCGGCCGGTGGTGCCGTACACCCCGATGCCGACCGGCACCAGGGCGTGCGGCTGCCCTGCCTCCCACAGCAGGTCCCACAGCACCGCGCCGGACTCCATCGGCACGTGCAGTTCCCAGCCGAGTTCGCCCACATAGGAGATCCGCGAGGCCAGCACCATCACACCGCCGACCTCGATCGGCCGGCACGTCCCGAAAGCGAATCCCTCGTGAGAGACGTCGTCGCTGGTGACCGAGGCCAGCACGGCGCGGGCGCGCGGTCCCCACAGGCCCAGCGTGCTCCAGGCCGAGCTGAGGTCGGTCAGCACCGCATCGGGCGGCAGATGGTCCACGATCCATTTGGCGTCGGACATCCCGGTGGCGCCACCGGTCACCACCCGGAACCACTGCTCGCCGAGGCGCATCACCGTCAGGTCCGCCCGGAAGCCACCCTCGGCGTCCAGGAACGGCGTGTAGACGACCCGCCCGGCCGGCACGTCCAGTTGCGCCACCGCGATGGACTGCATCGCGGTCAGCGCCGCGGGCCCGGTGACGTCCAGCACCGCGAACGCCGACAGGTCGATCAGCCCGCACGTCTCCCGCATCGCGAGGTGCTCGGCGTTGATGATCGGCGACCACCAGCGGGACTCCCACTCGGCCTCGCGTGGCATGAGCCGTCCCGCGTAACGCTCCAGCAAGCGCTCGTTCGAGCCGTACCAGAATGGGCGCTCCCAGCCGGCGGTCTCAAAGAAGACCGCGCCAAGCTCCCGTTCCCGTGAATAAAAGGGGCTGAGCCGGCTCGGGCGGCCCGATTCCCACTGCTCGGCCGGGTGGACGATGCCGTACATCTTGTTGAACGCTTCCCGGGCGCGGTCCCGGACGTGCGCCACCGTGAGCTGGCCCGGCCAGAACCGCGCGGCATCCGCCTCGTGCACGTCCACGGTCGGCACCGAGCCCGACATCATCTCCGCGACGGCCCGGCCGCAGCCGGGCCCTTCCTTGATCCAGCTCGCCGCCGCTGACCAGAGCCCCGCCACCTCGGGCATCTCACCCAGCAGCGGGTGCCCGTCCGGGGTCATGGAGATCAGGCCGTTGATCGCGTACCGGATGCCCGCCTTCTCGTCGCCCAGCAGTTCCGGCATCAGTTCGAGGGCCTTGGCCAGTTGCGGGTCGAAGTCGTCGGCGGTGAACGGCAGTTCCGTCGGCGACAGCGCCGCTTCCTCGATGGAGGGGATCTCGTCCGGGCTTACGATGATCGGCCGGTGCGCGTACGACCCGACCTCCATGTCGCCGCCGTGCTGGCGCTCGTACATGTTCTCGTCCACGTCGCGCACGATCGGATAGGAGATCTCCCCCACGGTGCCGGCGAAGAGCCCGATCGGGCCGACGCTGATCATCTGGTGCACGGTTGGGGTGAGCGCCAGCCGCGCCCCCGCCATCCGGGCCACCCGCGGGCTCCACACGCCGCAGCAGATGACCACATGGCTGGTCTCGATCTCGCCCGCGCTGGTCCGCACCGCGCGCACGGCCGACCGTCGGCCGCCGGGAACGGTCTCGATGCCGGTCACCTCGGTGCCGGCCAGCACCGTCAGCGCACCCATCTGCTCGGCCTGCTCGCGCATGAGCGTCCCGGCCCGCAGCGAGTCCACCACGCCCACGGTGGGGAAATAGCCGCCGCCCAGGATCACCGAAGGATCGAGATAGGGAACGAGTTCCGCCACCCGCTCGGGCGGGATGACCTCCGCCGGGATCCCCCACGACTTCGCCTGGGTGCACCGCCGTCGCAGTTCGGTCATCCGCTCCGGCGTGCGGGCGACCTCGATGCCGCCACTGCGGGTGAACACCCCGAGTTCGATGTACTGCTCGGTGCTGTCGCTGGTGAGTTCCATCATCATCTTCGAGTACTCGATCGGGAAGATGAAGTTGGACGCGTGCCCCGTCGAGCCGCCCGGGTTGGGCATCGGCCCCTTGTCCACCAGGACCAGGTCACGCCAGCCCAGCCGTGCCAGGTGGTAGACGAGGCTGTTGCCGACGATTCCCGCGCCGATGATGACCGCGCTGGCCCGGACCGGAGTGTCATTCATGCCGTGCATCCCGCCGTATCGATGCTGATGGAACTGGTGGCTCGCTGATCGCTGGCGCAGGCCCGCGTGAAGCCTCTCCACAGGGGCCGGCCCCGCCGCCCGCGAACCATGGCGGCGGGGCCGGGTACCCCTGAGTGGAACCGGTGCGGCTCCGGGCTACTCGACTGGGATCTCCTTATTGATGAGGGCGAGGTCGATTCCCTGCCGTTTACGGACGATGCGGGCGACCACGTAGACGATGATCGCCAGCAGGTACAGGGCGCCCATGAAGATGAGGGACTGCTTGTTGTTGACGAAGTAGTTGGGGTCGGTCAGCCAGTACCACAGGTTGAACACAAGCAGCCCGATGGTGATCACGCCGGAGACCGGCACGATCGGCACGCCGAGCACCTTCACCTTGCTCGCCGGCGACGCGGCCCACAGTTCCTTCTTGCGGAACGGCAGGACCACCACCGCGATCGCGCTGAACAGGTAGGTCACCGCGATGACCAGGGTCGCGTCGAGGGTGTAGCTGGCGAAGGTCGAGTTATAGGCATACAACGCCGCGAGTCCCACTGCTGGCAGCAACATCAGCAGCAGCGAGTACAACGGCACCTTCCGCTTCTCCGAGACCTCGGCGGCCCGGTCGGGCAGGATCCGGTCGAACGCCGCCGCGAAGATGACCCTGGTCGAGGACAGGAACAGCGTCCCGACCCAGCCGAAGAACCACAGGCTCATCAGCAGGATGAGGACCACCTGGAAAGCGGTGTTGTGCACCAGCCAACCCGCGAACAACACCGGGTACGGCCAGATCGGGAGCGGGGAGTTGAGGTTGTAGGTTGCCGCGTTGGCGTTCTGGTAGAAGGCCCAGCCGAACGTCTTGGCCGCGAGCAGGAAGAACACCACCGTGAGCGCCACCGTGATCCACAGGCCGAAGAACATGCCCCGGAACACGCGCTTGAAGTCGCTCGCGCCCCGGATCTCGCCGTAAAGGGTCGCCCCCCAGTTCGGCCACAAGATGAAGAACATCATGGCCGGAACCAGCAGCATGGTGGGACCGAGCGGGCCGAAGCCCATCGCGGGAGCGGTGAAGTGGTCCTTGGCGGCGGCGGCGTTCGTGGCCGCGTAGGCGTTGTTGACGCCGAACAGCTTGTGCGCCTCGATGTTGAAGGAGGACACGAAGGCCGCGTGGTTGTTGAACAGGAGCAGGACCACCACTATCGCGAAGCCGAGCAGGCCACCCAAGAAGCACCAGCGCTGCACGCGCGCATAGCCGGCCATACCTACCGACACCAGGACGCCTGCCAGCGCGATGGTGATCAGGGTGACGACGAAGACTCCCGTATGGGTGCCAAACCAGGCAGCGCCGCTGGCGCTGCCGAGCGTTGCCCAGAGCGGCTCGAAGAACTGGACCGCCAGGATGTTCCCGTAGATCGGCGCCCAGAGCCAGAGGATGAACCACCAGCCGGTTGCCGCCAGCACGAAGCCAACGCCGCTGCCGAGGATGCGGGTCTGCCAGACGTAGTCACCGCCGGCCCTTGGGATGGTCACGATCAGGCCGGTGTAGGCGACCACGAGGAAGGACACCAAGATGCCCGAGATCACCACCGAGGTGAGGAGCTGGCCCTTGGGGAAGGCGGGCCCGGCGAAGGTGAACTCATACATGCCCAGCGTCACGAAGTTGGTAGCCAGCACCGCATAAATCAAGGAGTCCCGGACAGACCAGCCTCGTACCAGCCCGGTGGCTTTACGGAGGAAGAGGGTCGGCCTCTCCTCGCCGACAGCTTCTGTCGCCATTCATGCCTCCAGATGGGGGAGAAGGGGTGCACTGCACGCGATACGTTACCGACCGGACGCGCCAGGTCAACCATTGACGAGAAGGTACTTCGTGACCTTGCCCTTCTTGGGGCTCAGTTCCAGCAGTGCACCCTGCAGGACGCCGTCGCCGTAGACGCTGCCCGGATTGATGGCGAGCGTCCGGCCCATCTTCTTGATGCCTCTGCTCTCGTGGATGTGGCCATGCACGGAGAGCATGGGCTGGTAGGACATGATGGCGTCCCGGACGGCGGTGGACCCTACGGCCTTCATCACCGCGCCGCCATAGGTGGGCCGCAGCGAGGCGTCGAGCGCGGGGGCTTCGTCCAGACCGGTCCCGTACGGCGGGGCGTGGAAGTTGAAGATGGTGCGTTCCATATCCGGGACATGGGCGGCCACCGCGTCGATCTTGGCTTTGAGCTCGTCCTCAGGCGCCTCACGGAAGGTGTCCCACGGCGTCGGGTTGGTCCAGCCCATCGAGATCATGTGGAACCCGTCGAACTCCAAGGACTTGCCCTCGCCGAAGGTCACGCACGGGGATGATTCCAGGACCGGGTCGATCTCGAAGATGTCGTCGTTGCCGCCGTTGAGCACACACGGGATCTGGCCCCCCGCGAGCTTGCCGTCGGCCATGTCCAGCCACCGGTCCAGGGACCGCAGCATCTCCGCACTGAACCGCTGGTCCACCCGGGACTCGTCGGCGCTGAGCCAGTCCAGTTCCTCGGGCGTGACGATCGCAGGGTAGGAACCGCGGTTGCGGATCTGCCGCTCGGCCTCCGCCAGTTCCTCCTTGGTCTCCAGCCGCCGCATCTCACCGGCCAGCCTGGCCGTCCAGTAGCCGTTGTGCGCGGTGATCGGCACCATCACCTTGCCGGTGACGTCGCCCCCCAGCACGACCAGGTCGGCCTGGTAGAAGCTCGCGGCGTTGAGGAACTTCCGCCAGCAGATCTCGGACCCGTGGATATCGGTGGCGAAGAAGACCTTCACACGACCGCCGCCTTCCTCAACGCACCCAGCGCAACTATTGTGCGCTGAGTGCAACGTTTAGCATCAGCCGCGAATCCACGTCAAGCACGTGGATAAGGTCAATGCGCCACTTCCTCGGGCAGTTCGTACCAGCGCAGCCGTTCGCCGACGTTCGAGCGGAGCTTCCACTTCACCGACTTGGGCGTGGCCTGCGCAAGCTCAAGCAGGCGGCCGGCCTGGGCCAGTGGATCGAATGCGGCAGCAGGCGGGACCAATCCAGGCTTGCCCGCCAGCAGAGACGGCAGTTTCGCCAGATTGCCGGTGACCGTCCGCCACCAACCCCAGTCCGAGCCCAGCAGGCTGCCGTAGCGCTGGGGATCCAGGCCGGCCGGCCCCGCGGCGCCCACCGGCAGCCCCGCCAGCAGATGGACGATGTCGTGGACATCTTTCTCGTTGAGTTCGACGATCTGCAGTTTGGACAGCAGCACATCCACGGCGTCCACCGTGTAGGGCAGTCGCGCGAACGACGGCCGCAGGTCAAGGGTGTGGCACATCACCAGCCGGTCGACCATGACGTCCACAGGCCGGCCAGCCGGGGTGGTGAAGTACATCTGCCTGTCACCATTGAGGTTGTTGAACCTGCGGTCCGGTTCACAGCCACTGCTCTCCAGATAGGCGGCCGCCTTTTTGCGCTCCTTGGACAAGCACGCGAAGTCGATGTCCTGGCCAGCACGCAGCCGGGGAGGGAACTGCGGGCACAGCACCCGGACCGCCAGGCCGCCGAGCAACTTGAGCCCGATCCCGGCGTCGGCCGCACCCTTGGCCAGGGTGAAAGCCTCAGGCAGCGGGTCGTCCTGGTGGGGTGCCACCCCGCCGTTCTCGGGTGCGTCCATAACCCAGCCTGCTCTCTCTGCCCACCGCGCATGGGCGATCCCCGCCCGGGCCGC
This sequence comes from Actinomycetota bacterium, assembly GCA_027306495.1. Lineage (GTDB taxonomy): Bacteria > Actinomycetota > Actinomycetes > Streptosporangiales > Streptosporangiaceae > DAHUZQ01. Next base: position 24,768 of record DAHUZQ010000144.1, read on the forward strand.
CGGCGCGGCGCGAATTCGCCGGACCGTGGGGAGTATCCCACGATGGGCGCCGCATCCCCCTGCCATAGTTGACGCAATATGCCCGGGCTGGCCATCCTGGTTGCATGGGCGTAGATGTGGTTGCGCGCAGCGCAACCTACCAGTCCGCCGACCGGGTGCTGGCCCTGCTGCGGAGCTTCGACGACAACCAAGCGGAACTCGGCGTGGCCGACTTCGCCCGCATCCTTGCCGTGCACAAGTCCACGGCATCCAGGCTCGCCTCGGCGCTGGAACGGGCGGGGTTCCTGACCCGCCGCGGCAAGCGCTACCGCCTCGGGGTCGAGATCATCCGGCTCGGGACCCTGGCGCTGCGCAGCTTCGACCTGGTCGCGACCATGCAGCCGGCCATGGAGAAGCTGTCCCAGCGGACCGGCGAAACGGTCAACCTCGCTGTCGCCGACGGCGCCGATGTCCTCAACGTGGCCGAGGTCCCGAGCACCTACATCCTGAGTGCCTCGGGCGGCTGGATCGGCCGGCGCACCCGCCCGCACGCGGTGGCTAACGGCAAGGTGCTCCTCGCCTACGGGGTGCTGCCGATGCCACGCTCCCTCGAGCGCTACACCCCGGCGACCATCACCAGCCTGGACGCGCTGGCCGCCGAACTCGCCGAGGTGCGCCGGGCCGGCTTCGCGAAGGCCGTGGCCGAACTCGAGGAAGGCCTGGTGGCCGTCGCCGCGCCGGTGTTCGGACCGGACGGATCGGCCATCGCGGCGCTGTCCATCACCGGGCCGGAATACCGCATGCGCCCGGACCTGCTCGACGGGCTCGGACGGCTCTGCGCCAGCGCCTGACCCACGCACCGCACGGCGATGAGAAGGAGAGCTTCCCCATGCCTGACCCCCTGCTCTACGTGGCTGGCCAGTGGCGGCCCGGGCGTGCCGGAACGGCTGCCGCGGTCAGCCCGTCCACCGGCGAGACCTTCGCCGAAGTGGCGGTGGCCGACCGCACCGACGTCGACGACGCGGTCACGGCGGCAGGGGCCGCCTCGGCCGCCTGGGCCGGGCTGTCCGCCTTCGAGCGCGCCGAATGGTGCGAGGGCGTCGCGGCGGCGATCACGGGCCGGCGCGCGGACCTGGCCGCCCTGCTCACCCTTGATCAGGGCAAGCCGCTGGCCAGCGAGGCCTACGACGAAGTCGATGAACTCGTGGGGTACTTCCGGATGGCGGCCGCCGACGTGCGGCGGATGGCCGGCGCCGCCCCCGCCTCCACCTCGGCTGAGCGGCGGGTGCTGGTGCACCGGGTACCGCTGGGGGTCGTCGGGGTCGTCAGCCCCTGGAACTGGCCCTACACGATGGGAGCGGAACTGTTCGCCCCGGCGCTCGCCGCGGGCAACCCGGTGGTCTGGGTCCCGGCCCCGAGCACGACCGCCTGCTGCACCCTGCTCGCCGAGGTCATCGCCGGCCAGGACCCGCCACCGGGTGTCTTCAATTTCCTGCCCGGGCCCGGCCCCGTCGTGGGCCAGGCCCTGGTGGGCCACCCGGGCGTGCACGGCGTGGGGTTCATCGGGTCGGTCGCCACCGGCGCATCCGTCGCGGCCCGCGCCGCCGGCAAGACCACGCTGCTCGAACTCGGCGGCAACGGGCCCATGGTGGTGCTGGAGGACGCCGACCTCGACCTGGCCGCGCAGGCCGCTCTGGAGGCCGCCTACCTGTGCGCCGGCAAGAGCTGCACCGCGGGCGAGCGGTTCCTGGTACATGCCGCGATCGCGGGGGAGTTCACCGAACGGGTGGTCGCCGCGACGAAGGCACAGGTGCGCCTTGGCGACCCGTTCGACCCGGCGACCACCATGGGCCCGCTCAACAACGAGGCCACGGCCGCCAAGTTCGCCCGGCATGTCGCGAGCGCCGTCGCGGACGGCGCGGTGGTGTGCACGGGCGGGCGCCTGGCCGATGGCTTCCCGACCTCGCTGTTCGCCGAGCCCACGATCCTCGCGGGGGTGACGCCAGGCATGGAGATCGCCCGCGAGGAGACGTTCGGCCCGGTCGTGCCCGTGATCGAAGTCAACTCGGCCGCACAGGCGCTGGAACTGACCAATGGCTCCCCGTTCGGTCTCACCGCAGCGGTCTTCACGGCCGACCTCGAGCGCGGGCTCGCCTTCGCCGAGCGGGCCAGGGCCGGCTGGGTGAATATCAACGCCTCCACCAACCTGTGGGAGTCGCATCTGCCCTTCGGCGGCCGCAGCGGGTCGGTGAGCGGCCGGGGCCGGGTGGGCGGCGCGTTCGCGCTGGAGTCCTTCACCGAGCCGAAGACCATCGTCTACCCGGCGCCATCCCTGCGCGGGTAGCCAGTCGGCCGCTCACCCCGGCCTTCCCATCCCCCACCCCCGAAAGGCGGCGAGCACAAGTGAGCATGCCCAGCGCGCTGGAGATCGCCAGACAGGCCACCCTCAAGCCGGTGGCCGACATCGCGGCCGGCCTCGGTCTCCCCCCGTGGCTCATCGAGCCCTACGGCGAGCACGTGGCCAAGATCGACCTCGCCGCCATCGAGGCACTCGCCGACCGGCCCCGCGCCCGCTATGTCGTGGTGACCGCCGTCACCCCCACGCCACTGGGTGAGGGCAAGACCACCACCACGATCGGCCTCGGGCAGGCGATGTCCGTCATCGGCCGGCGGGCCACGATCGCGATCCGGCAGGCATCGATGGGCCCGACTTTCGGGATCAAAGGTGGCGCCGCCGGCGGCGGCTACAGCCAGGCCGTGCCGTTCGAGCGGCTCAACCTGCACCTGACCGGCGACATGCACGCCGTCACGGCGGCACACAACACGCTGGCCGCAATGATCGACAACCATCTCTACCAGGGCAACGCGCTGGGCCTGGACCCCCACAACATCACCTGGCGGCGGGTGCTGGACGTCAATGACCGCGCGCTGCGCTCGATCGTGGCCGGGCTCGGCTCCCGGCAGGACGGGGTGCCGCGGCAGACTGGCTTCGACATCACCGCGGCGTCCGAGGTGATGGCGGTCCTCGCGCTGTCCACCTCACTGCACGACATGCGTGCCCGCCTCGGCCGGATCGTCGCCGGGTACACCCGCGACGGCACGCCCGTGACGGCGGAAGACCTGCGGGCGGCGGGGGCAATGACGGTGATCATGCGCGAGGCCATCAAGCCGAACCTGCTCCAGACTCTGGAGAACACCCCCGTCCTGGTCCACGCCGGGCCGTTCGGCAATATCGCGCACGGCAACTCCTCCGTCGTGGCCGACCTGATCGGCATCCACACCGGCGACTTCCTCATCACCGAGGCGGGCTTCGGTGCCGACATGGGCGCGGAGCGGTTCTTCAACATCAAGTGCCGCACCTCGCACCTGGTGCCCGATGCCGCCGTGGTGGTCACCACCGTGCGGGCACTCAAGGTCCACTCCGGCCGGCACCGCGTCGTCGCCGGGCGGCCACTGCCGTCCGCCCTGGTCGCCGAGAATCCCGACGACGTGCTGGCGGGGGCGGCGAACCTGCGCAAGCAGATCCAGAACGTGCGCCTGCACGGGGTCACCCCGGTGGTGGCGATCAACGCCATGCCCGAGGACTTCAGCTCCGAGCACGCAGCGATCGCCGAGGTGGCACGGTCCATGGGGGTGCGCTGCGCGATCGCCACCCACTTCACCGACGGCGGCCGCGGGGCGGCCGAACTGGCCGAAGCGGTCGCCGAGGCAGCCGCCGAGCCGAGCGAGTTCGCCTACCTCTACCCCAGCGACGCGCCGATCCGGGACAAGATCGAGACCATCGCCAGCCGCGTCTACGGCGCTGACGGGGTGGACTATGCGCCGGCCGCCGCGGTGGCTATCGACACCTACGAACGGAACGGCTTCGGCTCCTTCCCGATCTGCATCGCCAAGACCCACCTGTCGCTGTCGGCCACGCCGTCCCTGACGGGGGCGCCAACCGGGTGGCGGCTGCCGGTCCGGGAGGTCCGGGCGTCGGCCGGGGCCGGCTTCATCTACCCGATCTGCGGGGACATGCGGACGATGCCCGGCCTGTCCTCCCATCCCGCCGCGGAGCGGATCGACATCGATGAGAACGGCGAGGTGGTCGGTCTCGCGTGAATGACACCGCTGGCGGCCGCACGCCTGAGTACGGGGACGTGGCACTGCGGGAGTACCTGCGGATGCTGGCGGCACCGCAAGCCGAGCCGGCCGCTGGCGCCGCCGCCGGGGTCGCGCTCGCCATGGCGGCCGCGCTCTGCACCATGTGCGCGCGGATCCCCGCGCGCCACCTGCCATGGGCCGGGCCACTGGCAGATGAGTGCGAGTCCGTGTCGGAGCGGGCACTCACGCTGGCACGAACGGATGGGGACTCCTACCGGGCGGTGATCGCGGCCCGGCAGGCGCCGGACGGGCCTGGCACGCGGGAGCGGCGCCAGCGGATCGCCCACGCCCTGTCGCAGGCGAGCGCCGTTCCGATGGAAATCGCCGAACTCGGCGCGAGGGTGGCGGCGATCGC
>DAHUZQ010000117.1 GCA_027306495.1 Actinomycetota bacterium
GCCTCGGCGGTGACGAGGCTGATGACCGGCGTATCCCCTGGTTCTGGCAGGGCCAACGCTCCCGCGCCTGCGCTCGGCCGGGGGCGGCGCGGTGACAGACTGCCCGCCCCGCCGCCACGGCCTCGGTACACCAGCAGCCCGTTGACAGGGTCGGGAACCGCGTCCAGGGCCGCCCGCACCGACGGCATCGTGCGAAAGGCCTGCCACTGGTCATCCTCGGCGAACTCCACCTCGAAGACGACCCCCCACCGGTGCTCGACCCAGCCCCATTCCGTGGCGCCGTGCGTGACCGCCGTTTCGATCAGCATGGGTGAATATGTCTCCCGCCACTGGCTGGCCGGGAATTCTCCATCGAAGACCTCGATGGACCACCACTCGCCCATGCATACGACGATACTCCGGGCCGCGCTGCCGCACTACCGAAGAGCGTGCGCCGCGCTGCCGACGTGCCTGCGCCGCGCTGCCGCTCTGCCGATGAGCGTGCGCCGACGCACTACCCATGAGTGAGCGCCGCCCGCAACCGGGCGGCATACGCTTCCGCCTCCTGGTCACCGGCGTACTTCTGGCGCGGCCAGAAGAAGCCCCGCAGGCCATCCCCCCGGGTGCGCGGGACGACATGCACGTGCAGATGCGGCACGCTCTGGCTGACCACGTTGTTCAGCCCGACGAAGCTGCCCTGCGCGCCGAGTGCCCCCGGCAGGGCCGCACTGATCGCCCGGACCCGGCTGAACAGTGGCTCCAGCAGGCCGTCCGGCAGGTCGGCCAGCGTCGGCACGTGTGGCCGGGGCATCACCAGCACGTGGCCCTTGAAGACCGGGCGGGCGTCCAGGAACGCCACCGTCTGCTCATCCTGGAGCACGAAGTGCGCCGCCACCCGCCCGGCGATGATCGCGCAGAACACGCAATCGTCCACGCACGCACCCTACTGGGAGTCAGCGCGCGCGGACCGCGCGCCGCAGCGACCACCCGAGCACGGCCACGATCGCCACCGGCAGCAGCCACCACGCGTCGAGGTGGACGGCGCGTGTCAGCAGCGCGGTGACCGCCAGGGCGAGCGCGACGACCACCGCGCCCCGCCAGTCGTCTCCGATCACGAAGTCGTAGGCGAAAGCGCCCGCGTGCTTGAGCCAGGTGATCACGCCGCGCTCCCTTCAGCGGCCGGCACCTGCCGGTCACTGGCGCCCTGCGGCCGGGCGCGCCGCAGCAGTGCCGTGTAAGCGAGCGCGACCAGTGCCATCACCGGGACGACCACCAGCAGCGCCGCGTCGTTGCCCGGCCAGGAAACTCCGGCGCCTTCGGCACCCCAGAAGATCCCGAACGAGGTCAGCATCACGCCGACCGCGAACTTCATCGTGTTCTCCGGCACCCGCGCCAGTGGCGCCCGGACGGCGATGCCCGTGACAGCCACCACGATCACCGCGGCGACCGCCCCGACGGCGGCCATCGGCAGGTCACGCTGGCTGTCACCGAAGGTGATCGCGATGAAGACCACCTCGAGCCCTTCCAGCAGGACTCCCTTGAACGACAGGGTGAAGGCATACCAGTCACTGATCCCGCGCCGGCCGGCCGTGCCGGCCGCTTTCGCGGCTGACACCTCCCGCGCGAAGATGCCTGCCTCGTCGTGCAGGCCCTTGTGCCCCGAAGCACGCAGTACCGCCTTGCGGAGCCACTGCAGCCCGAAGATGGCCAGCAGGCCGCCCACCACCAACCGGAGCGCGCCCAGTGGCACCAGGGTCAAGGTGGGCCCGAGCACAGCGACCAGCACGGCGAGCACGGCCAGGGCCGCTCCCATGCCCTGGAAAGTGGAGCGCCACTCGCGGGTCAGCCCCGCCGCGAGCACGATGGTCAGCGCCTCGACCGCCTCCACAGCGCAGGCGACGAAGACGGTAAGGACAAGGGGCAGGGCACTCACGCGGCCTCCAGCGCTGTCGATAGCTTCGTGGCGGTCCCACCACCGCGTTGGTTTGCGAGAATGAACGGGTGGTCGATGGCGCGAAACCAGAGCAGGGCGGGTGGCTCCTGCTGGTGTACCGGGTGCCGCCCGAGCCCAGCCGGCTCCGGTCGGCCGTGTGGCGGCGCCTGAAGAGCCTCGGCGCCATCTACCTGCAGAACTCCGCCGCCGCCCTGCCGGCCGGGGTCAGCGCCGAGCGCGCCCTGCGCAAGCTGCGCAGCGAGATCCTGGACATGGGCGGATCGGCCGTGCTCATGGCCTGTGAGGTGCTGGCCGGGGCACCCGAGGTGCACGCTGCCTTCCAGGCGGCCCGTGACGACGAGTACGAGGAAATCGTGGACCGCTGCGAGGACTTTCTGGCACAGGTTCACAAGGAGCACGTGGAAAGCCACTTCACCTTCGCCGAACTGGAGGAGAACGAGGTCGACCTGGTCAAGCTCCAGAAGTGGCTCGCACGGGTGCGCCAGCGTGACGTCTTCGGCGCCCCCGGTAAGGACACCGCGGAAAAGGCGCTGCACTCGTGTGAACTCGCTCTCGAGGGCTATGCGGCCCGGGTCTACGCGGAAGACGCGGAAGGTCACTGAGCGATCCTCCTGCGGGCTGCGCGGGCGAACGTCTCCATATTAACACCCCACACATCCGAGATCTAACGGGCGTTAGAAGCCCCTAGCACTGGCGTGAGACCCAGGTTGTGGCGAACGATTCATCTGCCCGTCACATTGCCGCCACCGGGTGGACCGGCACCGCGACCATGCTGCCGCCATGACCCCCATGTCACACCCCCACCGGATGCTCGGCATCGCCGCGCTCCTCGGCGCAGGCGCACTCGCGCTGGCCGCATGCTCCACCACCCCAACGGCCAGCGCCAGTGGCGGACCGGGCAGCAAGTCAGCCAAGGTCCCGCTCGTCGTGTATTCAGCCCAGGGCTACGACCACGCGATGGCACAGGCCTTCCAGAAGGCGACCGGCATCCCGGTCCAACTCGACGACAACTCCACCGGTCCGCTGCTCACCCAGATCGAGGCCTCCAAGAACAACCCGCACTGGGGCCTGCTGTGGGTGGACGGCTCCACGGCCTTCGCCGGCCTGGACGCGCAGGGACTGCTGCTGAAGGGCTACGAGCCGAACGTGTCCTACAACAGCCTCGGCACCAAGAACGTCCCGACCGACAAGAGCTACGTCCCGACCGGCGTCACCCTGGCCGGCGCCATGGTCTACAACAAGACCAAGGTGCCGAACCCGCCGACAGCCTGGTCCCAGCTCACCAGCAGCAAGTGGAAGGGTGCGGTCGGGACCAACGACCCGACCCAGTCCGGGCCGACATACCCGTTCATCGCCGGCATGATGAACTACCTCGGCGGCGTCAGCCAGGGCGAGCGGTTCTTCACCAGGCTCAAGGCGAACGGCCTGGTCATCCACCCGACCAACGGGCCCACGCTGCAGGCGCTGACCAGCGGCCAGATCAAGATCGCACTGGTGCAGAACTCAGCGGGGGTCGGTGCGGCCATGGGCGACAAGAGCCTCGCCGTCAAGTACCTCGACCCAGTGACGATGCTGCCAAGCTGCATCGGCATCGACGCCAAGGCGTCCGCCACCGAGCAGGCCGAGGCCAAGAAGTTCGCGCAGTTCGTCCTGTCACCGGCCGGCCAGCACGTCATGCAGACCGGTGACCCGACCGGCGACTCGCTGTACTACCCGGTGGTGAACGGGGTGAGCCCGCTTCCCACCCTGCCCTCGCTCACCGGCGTGAAGGTCCAGTTCATCAACCCCTACACCTGGGGCAGCCGCGAGCCGAGCGTCAACACCTGGTTCGTCAACAACGTGATCCGGTGAGCATCCAGCCCGCTAGGCCGGGCGTGCCCACCGGCACAACCGCGGGACGCCGGTGATGACTGCAGCCGGCACCCCAGTCCTGCCCGCCGCCCTGGTCCCGGATGACCCCGGGACCAGGCGCGGCGCGCGCCGTTGGCGGACGCTTGGAGCCGGCCAGGGAGCGGGCTCGCTTCCTGGGCTGGCGTTCTGGATCCTGCTGGTCCTGTTCATCCTCGGGCCGTCGCTGTGCTTCCTGCTGCTGGCTATCTCCCCCCGGCTCTTCGACGAGGGCCGGGCCTGGTTCACGCTGACCTACCTGCGCCAGTCGTTCACGGGCCTGACGGCGCTGGCGCTCACCAACTCCTTGTGGGTCAGTGCCGCCGCCGCGGTCATGGGCATCCTGATCGGTGTCCCGATCGCCTGGCTGACCGCGCGGACCATGCTGCCGGCGCGCCGGTTCGTGGCGGGCAGCATGTGGCTGCTGCTGCTGCTGCCCTCCTGGCTCCCCGCGATCGGATGGCAGCGGCTGGTCCAGCAGGGCGGGCCGATGTACCGGCTCGGCCTGGGCCTGCCGTTCGTGACCCACGCGATCATGGGCCCGTTCGGCGTGGTGCTGCTGCTGGGGCTGCGGTGTGTCCCGTTCACCTTCCTGGCGGTCACCGCCGCGCTATCCGGGCTCGGCCAGGAATTCGAGGACGCGGCCAGGGTGCACGGTGGCGGGCGGCTGGCGGCGGCCCGCGTCGTGCTGCCGATCATCGCCCCCGCCATCTGGTCGGCGCTCGCCATCGGCTTCGCCGAGACCGTCAGTGACTTCGGCGTAGCCGCGACGCTGGCCTACTCCTCGAACTTCCCGCTCGCCACCTACCAGGTCTTCCAGGACATCGGGAACTTCCCGCCCAGTTTCCCGGGCGCTGCCGCGATGGGCTGGATGCTGGTCGCCGCCGTCGCCATCCCGCTGGCCTTGCAGGCCCGCGCGCTGCGGGGCCGTTCCTACCAGGTGCTGTCGGCGCGGACCCGGCAGATCACGCGCCGCCCGCTCAGCAGGGTGGGGACCGTCGCTGCGGTGGGTGGGGTCGGGCTCTTCTATCTGGTCGCCCTCGGCGTGCCAGGGTTCGGCGCGGTGAGCGGTTCATTGCTCGGTGACTACGGCGGATCGTTCAGCATCACCTTCGCCAACTACGATGCGCTCTTTCGGCAGAGCGGCCTGCTCGGCCCGGTCGAGCGGTCCCTCTTCTACGGGATCGTGGCCGCCACCGTCACGGCGACCGGGGGCTTCATCGCCGCCCGGATGCTGACCCGGCGGGGCGGCAGGGCAGCCCGGCTGCTCGACTTCCTGCTGCTCGCCTCGGTGGCGCTGCCCAGCGTCGTGTTCGGCGCGGGCTACATCTTCGCCTACAACCTGCCGATCATGTCGAGCCTGGGGATCAACCTGTACCAGACCGTGGCGCTATTGGTCATCGCCTACATCGCGGCCAGCCTGCCCACCAACGCCCGGGTACTGGTCGGCGTGGTCTCCCAGATCCAGCCCTCCCTGAAGGACGCCGCCCGAGCCCACGGTGCCCGGGCATTCGGCGCCTGGGTGCGCGGGGTGCTGCCGGCGGTGTCGCGGCCCATCGTTATGGCCTGGCTGCTGACCTTCTGCGCGGTGTTCCTGGAACTCCCCCTCTCGCAGTTGCTGTACGCCCCCAACCAGCCGCCGCTCTCGGTGGCCATCGAGGACAACCTGAGCAATTACCACTTCGGGGTCGGCATGGCCCAGTCGGTGCTGGCGGTGGCCATCGCACTCGGCGTGGTGGCGATCACGCTCGGCGCTTACCGGATACTCGCGCCCGCCGGCTGGCGCCGGATCGGAGGAGCCAACCGTGGCTGAACGGATCAGCATCGAACGTCTCGTCAAGACCTACCCCGGCGGCGCCCTGGCGCTGCGGGAGGTGTCCCTGGAAGTGCCCGCGGGCACCTTCCTGGTCCTGCTCGGCCCGTCCGGGTCCGGCAAGACCACCCTGCTGCGGTGCCTGGCCGGTATCGAACGGGTCACCTCTGGCCGTATCGCCATCGGTTCCGCGACCGTCGCCGATGGCCGGGCACACGTCCCGCCCGAACGCCGGGGCCTGGCCATGGTCTTCCAGGACTACGCGCTCTGGCCACACCTGACGGCACGCGACAACGTCGCCTTCGCGCTGCGCAGGCGCAAGCTAGGCCGGACCGAATCGCTGTCGCACGCGGACGAGATGCTCACCCGCGTCGGCCTCGGAGCGCTCACCGGGCGCTACCCGAACGAGCTGTCCGGTGGCGAGCAGCAGCGCGTGGCACTGGCCCGGGCGCTGGTCGCCGGGACCGGGCTGCTGCTGTGCGACGAACCGCTGTCCAACCTCGACGCGGACCTGCGCGAACGGATGCGGGTTGAGATCTCCTCGCTGGCCCGGGACGCGGGTGCCACCACCGTCTACATCACCCACGACCAGTCAGAGGCCTTCGCCCTCGCCGACCGGGTGGGGGTGCTCGACAAGGGCGTCCTCGTCCAGGAGGGGACCCCGGAGGACGTCTACAACAGGCCCGCGACGCCGTTCGTGGCCCGATTCACCGGCCTGTCGGGGGAGCTCCCCGTCCGGGTCCGCTCCGGCAGCCGTGGTGGCAGGGTGGAGGTCGAGCCGGCCGTGCCCGGGGCGGGGCGGCCGTTCTACGTCCGGGACAGCGGCGACGCGGGGCTGCCGGGAGCCAGCGGCTCCGGGCGGGCTTTGGGAGACGGCGCGGTCGATGGCAACGGGGTCGTGATGGTCCGCCCGACCGGGGTGCGGCTCTGCTCGGGGGACGGCGAGGAACATCACCTGGCCGGCACCGTGACCGACGTCGCCTTCCGCGGCCGCGGATACGAGCACGCGATCGACGTTCCCGGCCATGGCCTGCTCACCGGCGTCTTCGCTGCCACCAGGGCGACCAGGGGTGAGCGGGTCGGACTGCGGTTCGACGCCGAGGGCTGTCACCTTTTCGCCGCGCGGGACAGCGTGGCTCCGGTGCCGGTCCTCAGCGAGGCGGTCGCGCCCGCCGGGTAGCCCGCGTCCGTGCCCGGTTAGCGAGGGCCCGCCGCTGGCGTATTCGCTAGCCGGTCAGTGGCTCGGCAAGGTGCGCTATTGGTAAGGTTTACCTTATGAAGCGATCCCGGTTAGCGGCACCGGCCGTGGCATTGCTGCTATCAGTCATGGGCACGGCAGCGGGCTGCACATCGTCGGGTCATACCCCGTCGGGTCATGTGACGACGAAGTACTTGACGGTGCTGAATAACACTGCTGCGACCGTGACGATGAAGACATGCACCAGTGGCGCCAAACGAGCGCGGAAGTGCTCGGGCCCCTCCACGGTCGCGCCGACAAGTTCGGCCGAGTTCCCGCTGCCGCGCTACGGTCCCAGCACGCCGGTGAGTTACGTGCTGATAAGCGGCTATGGAAAGCAGCCCGAGTGCCTGGTCATTCCGCCCAGCAGCTTCGACAGACTCGCGCTGGAGTATGTGACACACGCCCAGCGGGATCTGTGCAACGGCCCTCACTCCGTGCCCACGCACTGACGGAAAGCGGGCCCAGCCTGGCGGTCATCACCGGTCATGCTCACTCTCGGGCAGTGCCCGAAAGGTTCGGCTCTCGGGGCCGGGTTTGGTGGCGATCAGCAGGAAGCGCCGGTGCCGGACGGACACGGGCCACCTGCCGGGTGTCTCATGTGCGGCGCGCAACTTCCCCGCGCAGGCGTCCAGGCTGAATTGTGGGATGGCCCAACTGATCACACGCAGGTAGTACACCACCGCGGCGACGTCGTGGAACTCCTGGCACTCCTGTCCAGCCGCCGCGCTCTGCACTGTCAGCCCGGCGTCTTCAACCTGCTGCCGGGCAAATGGAAGCCAGCTCCGCGGTTGCTCGGGCACCGGCAGGCCGAGCAATTCGCACAGATCGTCCTCGCTGTGGAAGTCCACCTGCTGGGTGATGAACGTGCCGCCGGGCGCCAGGACCCTGGCGACCTCAGACGCCCGGAACGCCTCGTGCCGGTTGACTACGAGCGAGAACACACCATCCCGGAACGGCAGCCGCCCCCGGTCCAGCCCGGCTTGGGCCGTATTGTCCGCCGCTCCTTCGACCTGCACGACCCCGACGCCCAGTGGGCGCAGCCGGGCGGCGGCAACTCCGACGTTGGGGGGCCATGCCTCCGTGGCGACGGTCAACCGGGGGCGCACAGAAAGCTTGCCCAGGAATTCACCCCCGCCTGTCCCCATGTCCAGCATGGCCCCCGCCGTGGCGGCGCGAGCGGACACCTCGCCGCGATAGCTCCCGGGCAGCCCTGGTCCCGATGACGTTCGGTTCGCGAGCCACGCGAAGTCCCAGCCCGAAAAGGGTGCGTTCAATGCCTCGCTGATCAGGTCCTCAAATCGCGCCACGCGATCAGCCTCCCCTAAGCGCAAGGAGCGAAGGAATGGCTCACCATATGCCAGATCAACGTGACTCGATGAAGTGATCGGGCGGGACATGCGGCAGTCCGGGCACGGCTCGCTGTTCCTCCGACCATCGTCCGGCCCCGAACACGGCGTCGGCTACGTCTCGCCAGAATCGGCCGGCTCCGGCATTGTCGTGCTGAAACGCGATCGACCAGGGTCCGTCGTGCCGGGAGATGACCTCGATGGCAAGCCTGCGGCCGATGCCCTCCCGGCGCACGGCAGGGGCCACCCAGAACCCCGCCACGGACCGCTGTTCGCCGCGCAGGCCATCGATGAGGGCGAATCCAATCGGCGCGTCCTCGCCGGTCTTGGGATGAGCCCGCCATGCCAGGTACCCGGCGCCGTCGGGTGACGGGAACCGTTGCAGTTGGGCCGCCTGGTACCGGCCGTCGGCGTAGGGCAGCCCGCCCACGATGGTGGCCAGATCGTGCCGGAACACCTGCCACAGCCAGGCCACGACGGCCCATTGATCGTCGCGGACGGGGCAAATGCTGACATCGCGGCTGGGCCCGGCAACGCCGGAGCCAACGGGGTCAGCGCGGCGCACCCGGCCGATGCTACCCGGCGCAGCGGCAGCCAGACCGCAGCTAGCGTTCGCACCCGCGGCGCCTTCACGCCCGGATCGTGCGGAACCCCTCCCGCCAGGTCGGGTAGCGCGGAGTCCAGCCGAGTTCCCGCTTCGCCTTCGCGTTGGCCGCGCCGCGCGCCCCCATCAGCATGTCCAGCCCGGAACCCATGATCAGCCGGCCGGCCCAGGCCGGAACGCGGCGGGGCGGGCTGGCCCCGAGCGCCGCTGCGAGCACCGGAAGCCACTCGCGCATCGGGGCAGGCTCATCGTCGGTGATGTTGTAAATCGCCGGGCCGTCAGCCGCCAGCGCGAGCACCGCGGCCGCGGCCGCGTCGTGGAGGTGGATGAACGACATCATGCCCCCGCCGTCGCCCACCACCGGGTAGCGTCGCCTCGCCACCGCGGTGGTCATCTGATCCGGCTCGCCATAGAAGCCGCCGTAGCGCAGTGCGATGCCCCCGGCAGCTATCACCGCCTGATCCAGGTGCGCCATCGCCGCGAAAGTCCGCGCCGCGCTGGCAGGCGGTTCCGCCAGCAGCGGGTCGCCTTCCGAGGCCACCGGTCCCGATGATGCGTACCGGTAGGGCGCGAAGCTCTGCGCGACGAGCGTACGCACCCCCACCGCGCGGGCAGCGGCGATCACGTTGTCGGTGCCGTCCGTCCGCAGCCGGTTCGTAGGCGCGAACGTCTTGTCCAGGCTCCGGCCGAAGCGCATGCCCGCCAGGGCTGTCGCCTGGTAGACGATGGCCTCCGGCCGCGCCTGACCGACCGCCGACCTGGTCGCGGCAGCGTCCAGCACGTCCAGGACGAGCGGTGCCGCGCCCGCGCCCCGGATCCTGGCCGCTTTGGATGGGGAACGGCATGTCCCGGTCACCTCGTGCCCCTGCTCGGCGAGCTGCCGGGTGAGGTGGATCCCGACGGCGCCGCTGGCGCCGATGATCAGTAGCCGCATGAGATGCTCCCGTGTCCGTCACGCCGGCGCTGGCCGCCGTGTCAGTGTTGGTGTGTCACCGCTGATGACACGCATCAGAGGGAGGACGTGACAGGTGAGCGAGGACGGGGCACCAGGCCCGGGCCGGGACGCGGCGCTGGCCGGCGTATTCGAGCAGCACCGGCGGCACCTGCGGGCCGTCGCCTACCGGATGCTCGGCTCGCTGGCCGAGGCCGACGACGCGGTGCAGGACACCTGGGTGAGGTTCGCCGCCGCCGGAACCGACGGCGTCCAGAGCGTGGGTGCCTGGCTGACCACGATCGTCACCCGTTCCTGCCTGAACGTTTTGCGTGCCCGGGCAGCCCGGCCGGAACAGCCCACCGGAATGCATGTGCCGGACCCTATCGCCGTCCAGGCAGACGACACCGCGCCCGACCCGGAGCAGGAGGCGTTGCTCGCCGAATCGGTCGGGCTGGCGCTGATGGTCGTGCTGGAGGCCCTGACGCCCGCCGAGCGCGTGGCGTTCGTGCTGCACGACGTATTCGGCACGCCGTTCACTATGATCGGGGAGCTTGTCGGCCGGTCGGAGCAGGCGGCCAGGCAGCTGGCCAGCCGGGCCCGCCGACAGGTGAGGGAGGCAGGGCCGATCACCCCCGACGTGGGTCTTGCCCAGCAGCGCGCGATCGTGGACGCGTTCTTCACGGCGGCCCGCGCGGGCGATTTCGACCGGCTCATGGAACTGCTCGACCCCGCCGTCGTCATCCGCGCCGACGGCGGCGTGGCCCGCCCCGGCGCCTCGGTCGTCATGCGCGGCGCGGCGCAGATCGCGCGGGCGACCATCGAGACGGCCAGCCCGCGCGCGGACTTCACGCCGGTGACGGTCAACGGCGTGGCCGGGATGCTGATCTCGCTCACGGGAAGGCCGGTCGCACTCATCGCGGTCACGGTGACCGGCGGCCGTGTCACCGCGCTGGACGGCATTACCGACCTGCATCGGCTGGCCGGGCTGGGACTGGCGAGCCTGAGCCGCCGCGCGCGATGATGGCCGGGCGGGCCATTACGGGCGTTGCCGGCGGCTCGGGGTCACCAGGGGATGGCAGCTGCTGCCAGCCTTCGCCGGGCGGGCTGCGGGGTTCACCGAGCGGGGTCGGTGAGGGACTTCGGGAGCCCCGCGGCGGTGAGTGGTTGACCGGCGAGGTCCCGGCGTCGATGCTGCATGCTGTGCGTATTCCTCCGCAACCGTGAGGGAGCATCCATGCCACACATCGCGCTGAATTCCGAGGAACCGGGAATCCGGGGCTTGCTCATGTTCCGCCCCGAGACAGGCCGGCCACTGAGCGAACTCGCTGAGGTGCTCCTGCGCGGGCCTGGCACCCTGGCCCGTGGCGAGCGGGAACTTATCGCGGCCTTTGTATCAACGCTCAACGACTGCCGGTACTGCTCTTCATCACACTCTGCCTGTGCCGCCGCCCAGCTGCCCGGCGGCATGCCGATCGTGGAGCAGGTCTGTGCGGACACCGGCAGCGCGCCCATCTCGGCCAAGCTGAAGGCTTTGCTCTCGATCGCATCGGCGGTGCAGCAGGGCGGCCACCATGTTTCCTTCGACCATGTGGCTCAAGCCCGTGCGGCAGGCGCAACGGACCTGGAGATCCACGACACGGTCCTGATCGCGGCCGCGTTCTGCATGTTCAACCGCTACGTCGACGGGCTGGCCACGAACGCCCCTGACGATCCTGCGCGCTACGCCGCCGGGGCGCAGCGCCTGGTCAGCGACGGATACCTGATGCCGGCCAAACCGGTCCCTGAAAGCCAACGCCCAGGCGCCGGTACCGGCACACGCGCGATGACCGCGGTGCACGATGGCCTCATGCGACCACATGAGCGGCTGGGCGTGCCGGCTGTCACGGGTCAGCCGGACCATGAGGATCACCAGGTGCTGCCCCGCCGGAGCGGGGAAGACACCGACGTCGGCTGGGGGGAACCGCCTGAGCCGGCGGCAGACGAGCGGTTCCAACGCGATCGCCCGCCTCACTGGAACGCGGAATAGAGTTCGCGAGCCAAACGCCGCGCAGCGGGCAGTGTGGCAAATTTCTTCGTCGCGCCCGGGTGCGTAATGTTTCGCGACGACGGCGCATCACTTGGACAGGTTTCTTCTGCGGCTGACGCGAGGGCAGGGCCAGCCCCATCCGTCCAGGCCGCATCCGCACGGTATCGCTGGCGGATCCCGGCAGGGGCGCCGGCCCGGCCCATGCTGACGCACCGGCCAGGCGGGGCTGTCAGGACCAGGGGCGGCCAGGCCAGGGCGCGACAGTCTGGCAGCCGAACTCCTCGGGTGCGACGTCCCGCACGGTTTCGGCGAACTGCCATCGATGTCCCGCCAGGTCCTCCACCGTGCAGTCCCGCTCGCCGTACTCCCGGTCCGTAAGGGGTTCCAGCGTGCGTGCTCCGTGCGCGCGGGCACGCTCGAACTGGGCATTGACGTCCTCGACCCTGACACGGACAAGATGCGTCGCCCGGCCGTCCCCGGCCGGCGTCTCGCCACTGCTCTCGGCGACGATCACCGCTCCGTCCGCGCCGATGCTCATCTGCGCCCGGTGGCTCTCGCCTATCCGCGTGCGCTCAACGAAACCGAACGCCGCGCTCAGCCACGCCACCGCAGCCCGCACGTCCGGATAGGAGAGAACGGGCACGACCGCCGGCGGCGGTACCGACCTGTTTGGCTTCATCTCTATGACCTCACCAGACCTCACGCGACCGCCACAGTGGTGCGCGAATTAGCGCAACCTGTGCCGACGGCCCGCCACCGGCAGGGCGCCGGAATCGGGGCCGCGCAGAATAGCATATTTGCCAGCACCCGCCGCACTGGAGGCGAGATGTTCCTGACCGTGATGGGCAGCGTCTTCGTGGCTGCGGTCGCGCTCGGTGCACTGTATGACCACCGGGCGCGCCGGCGGGGGCGCCGGATAGGGGTTTCCACCAAAGGACCGCTATGG
This sequence comes from Actinomycetota bacterium, assembly GCA_027306495.1. Classification (GTDB taxonomy): domain Bacteria; phylum Actinomycetota; class Actinomycetes; order Streptosporangiales; family Streptosporangiaceae; genus DAHUZQ01. The sequence goes on from DAHUZQ010000117.1 coordinate 12,730, forward strand.
AACGCGACCCAGGGCCCTTACCTGCAAGGTGGCAAGCAGCATGACTGGGACGAGTCGCCGTCCCCGCGAAGGGAACAGCGGATGGAGTGAGGGGTTCCGAGCGCGGAACAGCCCTCACCGGCCCGGCAGCAGCACGCTCAGGCACGTCACGCAGCCTTCGAGTTTCTCGAACTCGCTGATGTCCACTACCACCGGGGTGAAGCCCAGGGCGTCCAGGAGTTCAGCGGTGCGGGGCGCGGACGCGGCAATCAGCACCCGGTCACCACCCAGCGGGACGACATGGCAGCCGCTCTCCTCTTCCACCGGGCGGACCGCCGGGAACAGCCCGGCCGGCACCAACTCCGGTAGCAGCAGGAACGTTCCGTCGGGCAGTGCGGTCACCGCCGACTTCAGGTGCAGCACCTTTCCGAGGGGAACGGCGATTACGGTGCGGCCCAGCGGAGCCAGCAGCGCGCGCAGTTGGCGGATGCCCGGGCCGTTGGTCCGCCCACCGCGCCCCACGTACACCGTGCGGCCGACCTGGAGCACGTCGCCACCCTCGAGAGTCCCTGGCTCTTCGATCCGCGCGGTACGCAATCCGATCGACCCGACGATGTCAGCAACGCCGGTCAACTCCGCCCGGCGGGCCGATGCGCCCGGGCGGGCCAGCACCGCAAGGTCCCCACAGACCACCACAGCATCCTCGATGAACACCGAGTCCGGGCAGTCCTCAGCGGCAGGCGCCTGCTCGGCCTTCCAACCGCTCCCCGCCAGCGCATCCGCGTACGCCGCGTGCTGCGCACGGGCCAGCGCCACATCTACCGGAGTGCGCTGGATGTAGGTGACGATGCCCTCCGCCAGCCGGCTGCTGGGTGCGCGGACCAGGGCCGTGCCGTTCACTGACCGCTCCCTGGCTCTTCCCGCGTTAGCGCATGGGCGACGCGGACCGTGACTCTGCCGTCCACTGACCGCTCCCGTACCGTCGGGTCAGCGCATGGGCGACGCGGACTGTGACTCTGCTGTTCACTGACCCCTCCCGTACCCGTCGGGTCAGCGCTTGGGCGGCAGCGACCTGGCGTAGCTGACGGCCCGGTCGACCCAGGCGGTGAGTTGCTCGTCGGTTTCCAGGTCATCGGAACTGACCCGGAGCCATCCCTGCATTTCCCGGCCACCCATGACCGCCACGGTGGCGGCCGTCGTCTCGGCCAGGGCGAGTGACTGCGCTGGATCGACCCGTACGAGGACTCCGCCCTGAGCGCTAGCGCTGATGGCCATGTTGCCGCCCACCAGGAATGCCAGGCCGCCGAATATCTTCTTTTCGCTCAGGCCCGGGTCCCTGCCGATCAGGAACCGGATCCGGTCAGCAAGTTCGGTGTCGAACGCCATGCCGGAAGCCTAGCCAGCACGGCCGACACAGACCCAGACCCCGGCGCCTGCGTGGGCTTGGAGTACCCCATCCAGATGATCGCCATCACCGGGCCCGAAGTCCCCTCCGCACACCGGCGTCCGTGACACAGGGCAGACTGCCGGCCCGGCGACTGCCGGCCCCCGGCCGGCAGTCTCACCCGGCGAGGTAGTTACGGGGCCGGGATCCGTGCAGGATGGATGTGAGGACCTTTCCGGGAACGGCTGACGGGCTGACGAACGTGCTTCCGCCCGGGCCGACTTCCACCGCCATTGGGACGGCG
>DAHUZQ010000161.1 GCA_027306495.1 Actinomycetota bacterium
CCAGCGGGGGGACTGGCCGCGGGGCTGACCGTGCCCGCTGCCAGTCCTGCGGCGAGGACCGTGCCCGCGCCCGGTGTGGCTGCCACCGCGGCCCCCCCAGCCGGGCCACCCGGCAGGGACGGGGTTTGCGCCATGCCCGGGCCGCCGTCGCGGTGCTCGTCACCCGGTCCCGCGTCGGCTGGCCCGGCCGAGCGGCTCGCGAGCGCACCCGCCGCGAGCAGCGCCAGGGCTATGATCCCGAGCAGCCAGCCGGGCAGTGCCGGGACGGCCGTCACGACAAGGGCGAGGACCAGCGCGCCGGCGGCGAGGGCGAGAACCCGCCGGTCCTGGATCAGCCGGGGTGCGGGCAGCACAGGTTCCGCGCCCGTCCGGGCAGAACCCCTGGCCAGGACGGCCACGCCGCCCGACCCGAACACGAGCACCACAGACGCCACGGCGACCCAGAGGGTTACCCCTATCCCGGCCACGCGCGCGATCGTGAATGCCAGGGCCGGCACCAGCGCCATGGACAGCGCCGTTGAGTAGGCGAGCCGCTCACCCAGACCGCGGGTTGGCCGCAGGAAGGATGCCCAGAAGTATCCGGGCAGAACCACGGTCAACAGGGCCGCGGGCAGTGCCCGGGCAAGGTCGAGAAGCAACGGCCACCGCCAGGGGAAGGGGTCGCAAGGCCAGGCTCCCGCTCACCCGAGCGGGGGCTCATGGACTGGGCTGAGCCGGCCGGGGGTCATGGGGCCCGGCCGGGCGCGGGAGCGCTCCGCAGCCTACAACATGCGGCTTACGCCAGCGTCCGCATCCTGCAGGCGGCGGGTGGGCGGCCCATCTCGCGCGCCGCGGCAGGCCGCCTCGGGCAGTCTGTGTGCGGGGGGCTGACGCGGGCGGCCCTTGCCAGGTGCCGCGGCAGGCCGTTCCCATCCGGTCACTTCGGGGCGAACCGGCGCCGGTAGAGCGAGTAGCTCAGCCGCTGCAGCACGATGGTGAAGTTGTGGTGGAAGTAGCCGACCAGGCTGGGGATCCAGGGAATCCGCAGACTGGCCTTATGGGACAAGAGCACATACTGGGCGGAGTGGAAGGCCCGTTGCCACACCTGCATGACTGATCGGAACCTGCCAGCGCCGCTGAGCGGATCGTGGCCGCCCGACAGGGCCAGGTCGGTTCCGAGGCCATCCACCATCTTCGAGCAACTGGGGCTGGCCGAATAGAAACGGTCGGCAAGGATCAGGTACGAGGCTTGGTCGCTCAGGACACAGGACCCTATTGGGACAACCTTCCGGATGGCCGACACTGACGGCCCATGCGCGGATCCGGCCCCTGAGTTGAGCGCCAGTACCAGCCCGAATACGGACACGGCGAGCACGGCGCTCGCCCGCGTCAGATGTGTCCGGAGGCCCGTGAGTGTGCCAGCCCGTGCGGTGCCGGGCTCTCGTGGCCGTGATAGCGGCAGCGCGACGGTCAGGGCCAGGAACGGCGCGAAGAAGGCCGCGTAGTGAGCGGAGAAATACGGCGGCCACGTGAACATCGCGGCAACGGCCGCAAAGCTCCCCAGCGCGAACCACTCCAGGGTGCTGACCGGCCGCCCGGTCAACCGCGGGGCCACCAGGTATGCCCCTATCAGGAAGGCTGCCACAACGAGGACAGCCGCAAGCAGGGCAGCGCTCGTCATGGGGTGGATCTGGCTGAAGCCGAGCATGTCCTGCGCCCGCGGGCTGACCGGGATCGGGTGGCTGACCCTGCCCAGTTGTGCGGCGATCACGTCTTTGTAGAACTGGACGGGCGCGGGCAACGCGAAGGGGAGGATCAGGATCAGGAAGCCCGCCGCGACCCCGAGCACGAACCTGGCCGCATTCCGCCACTGCGGCAGGCAGAGCAGGAAGATGACCAACACGGGGGCGATCGCCCAGGACTTGACCGCCCCGGCGACCCCGAACAAGACTCCGCCCCAGATGAGCCGGGAGGTGCTGGCCGTGAGCCGGTCACCGTCGAAGACGGCAAGCGCCCCACCGAGTGAGAACAGGACCAGCCACGGCTCGAGCATCACGGTATGCGCGGCGCTGACGCTGGCGGGGAACACCGCCGCCAGACCTGCCGCCACCAGCACGGCTGCGGGACCCCGGTGGCGCACCAGCAGGCCCGCCAGCAGGACCCCGCCCGCGCCCGCCAGCGCGGTCAGGAAGCGCCCGGCCACCATTGCCCACGCGGTCCCGATCACCGCGTGCAAGGCCGCCACCGGGCTCATCAGCACCGTGATCCCTGGAGGCTGCACGAAGGCGAAGCCCTGGTACGGCAGCACGCCCTGCACCAGTCGCAGCGCGCTGCCGAAATAGACCCCGTCGTCGTACTGCGTGACGGACATGACACCAGGGGCCACGACATGGTAGATCCGCAGCCCGAGCGCCAGCCCGACCATGCAGGCGAGGATGGCGCTGGCCGGTGTCAGCCAGCCGGGACGTCGCGGCGGCACAGTGCCGGGCGCGGCCCCGCCCTGCCCGGGCCGCGTCGAGGTTCCGTTCACAGGGGCATGCTCCCAGGTGAGGTGCCGCGGCTTGGCGCTCATGGCGGTTCGTTGGCTTCCCGCAGGCCATAGCCATACCGCTGGGCGCGGCCCCGTTCACTGCCAGGCGGTCAGCACAGGGTTAACGTGCCGCAGGCCCGGTCCGGTTCCCGCCGCGCCCTGTGTGGGCTGATGGCGCTCTCAGGAACCCGGCAGGCCCTTGCGGGCGTAGACGGTGATCCGGCCCTGGTAGCGAAGGACCTGTGTGAAGTGGTCCGCGAGGTAACTGTGGAGCGCGGGCGTCCAGGGGACGCGGCGGTCATTGGCCCAGGAGAGGATGACGTACTGCGCGTGGTCGAAGGCGTTGCTCCAGAGCGTGGCCACGGCCGGGACCCTGCCTGCCCCGGTGGCGGGATTGAGGCCATTGGAGTACGCGAGGTCGGTGCCCAGACCGTCGATCAGATGGGCGCAGCCCGGCACGTCGGAGACGAACCGGTTCGCCAGCAGTGTGATCGTCACCTGGTCGGTCAGGACACAGGCACCGGAGGGGATGATGCGGTCCACGCTGGCCGGGATGGGACCGATGACGGGCGGGACCCGGCGTTCCGCGCGGCCCTGCACCACCGCCATGAGCACCAGCACAACCGCCGCCACCCCGGCGATCGCGCCATCGGCGAGCCGGGCGTTCGCTGTGCCGCGCCGGCGCGATCCGGGGGCGGGGTGGTGGATGGCGGCGTCCACGAGGCTGGCCAGGCTGAGCCCCACCGTGATTGCCAGGAACGGCCCGAGGAAGGCCGAGAAGTGGTAGTGGAATTGCGGCGGCCACATGAACAGCAGCATGACCAGAACTGTTGTGCAGCCGGCGAACCAGTGCAGCTTCGCCGGCCAGCCGCGGGCGAGGGCCGGGCCGACCAGGAAGCCGGCCAGCACGACCAGGGCCGTGAGTGCGACTACGGCCAGGACGACCGAGGATGACCAGGCCCCGGTGGCGGGCAGGCCGAACATGTTCACCAGGCGCACGTGCAGGCCGACCCGGAGCGCGTGTGCCCGGGACCCGATCTGAGCGGTGATCAGGCTCCGGTAGAACTGGCTGGGCCCGAGCGCGGCGAACGGGACAACCGGGACCAGGAACCCGGCTGCCACCCCGAGCACGAACGTCACGCCTTGCCGCAGCCGGGGCAGGAACAGCGCGGCCAGTACCAGGACCGGCACAATGGCCCACGTCTCGATCGCTCCGGCGAAGCCGAACGAGATGCCTGCCCAGACAAGCCGCTTGCGGCTGTCGGTGAGCCGGTCACCATCGAATACGGCCACGGCGCCCAGCAGGCAGAACAGCGCCAGCCAGGACTCGACCAGCACAGTGTGGGCGGCGGCGATGTCGTTGGGATAGACGGCGGTGATGCCACAGCTGACCAGCACGGCGAGCAGCCCCCGGTGCCTCACCAGCCAGCCGGCCAGAAACACCACGGCGGTGCTGGCGAGGACAGTGAGGACGCGGGCGACAGCGAGCGCCCACCCGGTGCCGGTCACGTAGCTGAGCAGGGCGGTTGGAGACATCAGCAGGGTGATTCCGGGCGGCTGGACCAGGACGAAGTCCCGATAGGGGAGAACCCCGTGCACAAGCAGCACGGCGCTGCCGAAGTAAGGGCCGTCGTCGTATTCGGTCACCCCGAGCAGGAAGCCCGGCCTGGTGTATTGGTAGTAGAGCCGCAGCCCGAGGGCCACCAGTGTCGCGGCGATGATCACGACATGTACCGGCGTGATCGAGCGGCCCCGGCCGCGCTGTCCCCGCGTGCCCTCGGGTGCGCTGCCGGTGCCCGCCTGCGTCATCGTGCCACTCACCGCTGGCTGCTCCTTTGGCCTTGGCGCGAGATCCCGGGAAGGCCGCGCTGCGGGGATTCCCAGGTGAGTAACGGGGGTTTTCGCGAACATCCGGCACGCTGACGTGGCCGGATGGCACGGGATCTTACCGGCTCGGCCCCGATCAGCATCGGTGATTGGGCGAGCCCCCGTCGCTAGAAGCCGACGTAAATGGTGATGGTGCTGCCCTGCGGCGCCTGGCCGGCCGGGCTGTAGCCGAACACGATGTGGAACGGTCCTCGTTGCACGACCTGCACTTGGAACCCCGCCTGCTGCAGCGTGTGCTTCGCCTGCTGGACCGACATGCCATCCACATTCGGCACCGGGGCCATCTGCGGCTCGGAGTAGGTGATCGTGATCACCTCGCGCGCGGTGAACGGGCTGCCCGGTGCGACCGACTGCCGGAGCACCGTGCCCGGGGGTGCGGAACTCTTGGTGTCGGGCACCTCATTGAGTGAGACACCGTTCGTGTTCGCCCACGACTCGGCGACCTGCTTGGGCTGGCCGACGAAGTTCGGGACCGGCGGCCCTGCGCTCACCACCAGGGTCACCGGGCGCGGCTGTGGCCACGATGTGCCGGCCCCGGGCCGGGTGGCCAGCACTATGCCCGCTGGGATGGTGGCGGAGGTATGCCTCTTGACCCGGCCCGGGACCAGTCCGGCGCGCCGCAGCGCGGCTGCGGCGGTGGCGACCGTCTGGCCGGTGACCTGCGGCACCGGGATCATGTGTGGTCCCGCGGACACGATCAGCGTGACCCGGCCGCCCTTGGTGAGCCTGGTGCCCGCGGCCGGCTCGCTGCGGATGACCTCGCCCTTGGCGACCTGGTTGTCTAGCTGGGCCTTTCCGATCGCGGTGCCAAACCCGAGCCCGCGCAGATCTGAGGTGGCGGACGCCGCGGTCATCCCGGCGAGCCGTGGCACCGTCGCATAGCGGCCGGCCAGCAACCACCAGCCGACCAGGGCGATGACCACCACGGCGGCGAGGCCGGCCGTCAGGTAGGCGAGCCGGCGGCTGAACAGCAGTCGCTGCAGGCGGGGTTCGCGGCTCCCACCGTAGCTGGGGCCGGGCCCGGCGTAGGGGGCCTGGCCTGGACCGCTCACGATCAGTGTCTTGTTATTGACCGGGCGGTAGGGATCCACTGCCCCGCCCCGCGGCGGGACGGGGCCGCCCGGGCCGGGTGCCTGATAGTGGGCCGCGTCGGCCATCCCGGGGCCAGGGCCCTGGCTGGGCTGCCCACGCCAGGGCAAGGGCGGGATGATGACACCGGCGGGCGGAGTGTCGTGACCAGCGCTCCCGTCGATGGGTGCGGCCGGGTAGCCGAGCGGCGTGGCCACAGCCGGGAGACGGTGCTGGACGTCGGCGACAGCCCGCAGGAACTGGCCGGCGTCCGTCGGCCGCAGATCCGGGTCCCGGCTGGTGGCCATGGCTACCAGCGCGTCGAGCGCGGGCGGGAGTTCGGGCACCAGGCTCGACGGCGGTGGGACGACCTCATTGACGTGCTTGTAAGCGACCGCGAGCGGGCTCTCCCCGGTGTGTGGCTGGTAGCCGGTGAGCAACTCGAAGAGCATGATCCCCGCGGCGTAGACATCGGTCCGCGCATCCGCGACCCCACCCGAGACCTGTTCGGGTGACAGGTAGGCGGCGGTCCCGATGATCACCCCGCTCCTGGTCTGGGCCGTGCCCGTCATCAGCCTGGCCAGTCCGAAGTCAGCTACCTTCACCTGGCTGGCGCTGGTGATCAGGACGTTCTCCGGTTTGACGTCGCGGTGTGCGAGGCCGGCTTCATGAGCCGCGGCGAGCCCCCCGAGCACGCCGCTCATCACCTCGAGCGCCTCACGCGGCGCGAGACGGCCCCGTTCCCGCAGCACCGACCGCAGGTTCCGGCCCGGCACGTACTCCATCGCCAGATACAGGGTGCGGCCGTCGGCGCCCTGGTCGTAGACGGTCACCACGTTGGGGTGTGACAGCCGCGCCACGGCCCTGGCCTCGGTCACGAAGCGGCGGACGAACTCCTCATCATTGGAGAACTCGGCGCGCATGACCTTCAGGGCCACGGTGCGGTCCAGCCGCATGTCCGTGCCGAGGTAGATACTCGCCATGCCACCGTCGGCCAAGTGGGATTCCACCCGGTACCGGCCATCGAGCAATTGGCCCACGGGCCGCCGGGCGAGGGTCTTGTCCATCGCCACGATTGTAGGGCGGATAAGGCGGGTCATCGCTGGAACCGCCAGGATGCGACGGGTGTGCGACTGTTGGTGACCGCCGTGCCACCAGCGGCTTTCGTAAGACCTCCTACCCTTGGTGGTCATGCGCGTCGAGCGAACGGTGATCGTGGGCGGTGGCCTCGCCGGCCTGCGGACTGCTGAGGAATTGCGGCGCCAGGGTTACACCGGCGAGGTGGCCATGATCGGCGCTGAGCGGCACCCGCCCTATGACCGGCCGCCACTCACCAAGAAGTTCATGCTCGGCGAGGTTAATGACGTTTCGCTTGCCGCCGACTTCGGGGCGCTCAAAGTGGAGCCGTGGCTGGGGGAAAGGGCCGTTGGCTTTACGGCCGAGGGCCGAACCGGCGGTGTCGTCCTTACCGACCGGCGGGAGCTGGCCTTCAGCGCGCTGGTCCTCGCGACCGGGGCCAGTCCGGTACGGCTGCCGGGAACGGGTACCCAGCGCACCCTGCGGACCCTGGACGACGCGTCCGCACTCCGGTCGGCCCTGCGGCCGGGGGTCCGGCTCGCCATCGTGGGGGCAGGCTGGATCGGTGCGGAATTGGCCACCGCCGCGGCCAGGCTCGGCTGCGCTGTGACAGTCCTGGAAGCCGGCCCGGCCCCGTTGGCGGCGGCGCTCGGCCCGCGGGCCGGCGCCGCGACCGTGCCCTGGTACCAGGCGGCCGGCGTGGAATTGCGGCTCGGCCAGGCCGTGGAAACGGTCGAGCCCGGCGGGCTCGCGCTGCCCGGGGGAGGCTGGCTCGCAGCGGACGAGGTGGTTGTGGCGGTCGGTGTACGGCCGGCCGTGGAATGGCTGGCCGGCTCGGGCATCGTTCTCGACAACGGCGTGCGCGCAGACGAACGGCTCCGTACCGCCGTCCCCGGTGTGTACGCGGTGGGGGACTGCGCGGCGTTCTGGTCATCGCGATACCAGCGCCGGCTCCGGGTCGAGCACTGGGATGGTGCGCTGCACGGTCCCGAGGCCGTCGCGGCCAACATCCGGGGGAGCGATCAGCTATATGACCCGGTGCCCTATTTCTGGTCGGAGCAATTCGGCCGGATGGTGCAGTACGCGGGCCACCACACGGGGGCCGACCGGATGATCTGGCGCGGCGACCCACAGGAGAGCAACTGGGCGGCCTGCTGGCTGTCCGCCGCGGCGCCGGGGCAAGGTGAGCGGTTGATGGCCGTGCTGACCGTGGGACGGCCGCGCGATCTGGTGCAGGGCCGGCGGGTGATCGCCGGTGGCATGCCGGTGGACACTGGGGTGCTCGCCGACCCGGGCAAGTCTGTGACCAGTGCGGTGCTCGCCGGCTGAGGCGGCCGAACGGCGGCGGCGGCCGGTCGCCCCGCCGCGCTGCGGGTGTTCACCGGGTGCGGCCGAACGGCAGCGGCGGTCGACTGCCCAGCCGCGCTGCGGGCGGCTGCCAGGCGCAGGTGGGGCTGGGTTGCCCAGCCAGTTGGGGGTTGCCATGTTTGCCCGGGCAGCCGCGGTGGCACTATCGCACATGTGACACAGATCGACCCCCCGGCCGATGCTCTCGTCGGCGATTGGCTGACCCTCTCCGATGTGGCGACCCGGCTGAACCTCCCGCTCAGCCGGGTCCGGCAACTACTGCGTGACCGCAAGCTGATCGCGGTCCGCCGGCCCGATGGCACGACCGGGATCCCGGCCGCCTTCTTTGAAGGCGAGCCGGTCCTCAAGGGCCTGTGTGGCACCCTGACCGTGCTTTTCGACTGCGGTTTCGACGACAGTGAGGCGCTGCGCTGGCTCTTCACGGCCGACGAAACGCTGCCTGGCACGCCGATCGGGGCCATGGCCGCGCACCGCGGCACGGAGGTCAACCGCCGTGCCCAGGCCCTGGCGTTCTGACCGGTCAGTCGTGCCGTGAGGTGGCCAGCACGGCCAGTTCCGCCAGCGCGGCTTTGGCCTGCGAAGTGATCGGCGCCTCGCTGAGAGCGCCGATCGACTGGGCGACCTTGCTCTCGATGAGGCTCTCGCATTCCGCGAGGGCGCCCGTCCCCGTGATGATCTCGCGGATCTGAGCGGTTCCGGTGTCGTCGAGGTCAGGATCTCCCAGTCGCCGCTCGATGAGTGCCGCCTGCGCTGGTGTGGCCCGTGACTGCGCCATCGCCAGCAGCACGGTCCGTTTGCCCTCACGCACGTCGTCGCCGGCGGGCTTGCCGGTCTGGGCAGGGTCGCCGAAAACGCCCAGGATGTCGTCCCGCAACTGGAAGGCCACGCCGAGCGGCAGCCCGTATGCGCTGTACGCGGCCGCGACCGCGCCCTGGGGCGGCCCGCCCGCGCCCTGGGGTCCTCCCGCCCCGCCCGGCGGTCCTCCCACCGGCCCGGGCGCTCCCGCCACCATGCCGGGCGTTCCCGCCGCTGCGGCCGCCAGTGCCGCGCCCAGATGCAGGGGCCGCTCGATCGTGTATTTAGCGGTCTTGAATTCCACGACCCGCAGCGCTGTCTCGACGGTGGCGTCGCCCGTCGCCTGCCCGAGCAGATCCAGGTACTGCCCGGCGATCACCTCGGTGCGCATGACGTCGATGACCTCCCGGCCACGCAGCAATGCCGGCGGCGGCAGGCCGCTTGCGTGGAACATCTCATCCGTCCAGCACATGAGCAGATCGCCCATCAAGATGGCAGCACCGGTGCCGAACGCTGGCGCCGATCCGCGCCACCGGTTCCGCGTGTGACGGGTCTCGAACTGCCGGTGCAGGGACGGCTGTCCCCGGCGGGTATCGCTGGCGTCCATCACGTCGTCGTGGATCAGCGCACTGGCATGCAGGAGTTCCAGCGACGCGGCGGCCGTCATGATCTGCGGGCAGTCCTCGCCGCCGGCGCCAAGCCAGCCCCAGTAGCAGAACGCGGGCCGCAGTCGCTTGCCGCCCGTCAGCAGGTCATTCACTGCCGCCAGCCCGGGCAGAAGCTCCTCGCCCGCCGACAGGAGCACCGTCCGTTGCCGCTCCAGGAACGCCGCAAGCTCACGGCCTACCTGATCACGCACGTAGCCAAGAGCCGCGGAACCGCGGCCGAGGGCTGCCGTGCGTGGTGTCATGGGGGCGAGACTAGGGCATCGTCCGCCGGCTCTGGACGTCGCCGCCGGTTAGCGGCCTGGCCGGGCTTGGGGAGCGGCGGCGGTTAGGCTTATGGCCATGCCGCTTGGCCCGGGACACCGCGCGCCCGCCATCCGTGAGTTGCTCGGTGCTGGCGGCCGGTCGTTCTCGTTCGAATTCATGCCACCCAAGAGCGAGGCCGACGAGCGGCAGTTGTGGCAGGCCATCCGTCACCTCGAGCCGCTGCGCCCCACTTTCGTATCGGTCACCTATGGAGCCGGCGGCTCGACCAGGGACAGGACCGTCCGGGTGACCGGGCGTATCGCCGCGCAGACCACCCTGACACCGGTGGGTCACCTCACCGCGGTGAATCATTCGGTGGCCGACCTGCGGCGTGTCATCGGGTCCTATGCCGCGGTGGGTGTCCGGAACATGCTCGCGCTGCGGGGTGATCCGCCTGGCGACCCGAATGGCGAGTGGGTCCCGCACGCCGAGGGGCTTCGCCACGCCGGGGAACTGGTCCGGCTCATCCGGGCGTCCGGTGACTTCAGCGTCGGGGTGGCGGCCTTCCCGGAGGGCCACCCACGCTCCCCGGACACCGGCTCCGACCTGGCGAACTTCGTGAGCAAGTGCCGGGCCGGCGCCGACTTCGCGATCACGCAGATGTTCTTCTACGTCGAGGACTACCTCCGGCTGCGGGACCGGGTGTCGGCCGCGCGCTGCGACGTGCCGATCATCGCCGGCATCATGCCGATCACCAGCGCCCGGACGCTGGACCGGGTGGTCCTGCTCTCCGGCGCCCGGGTGCCTCATTCCCTGGTCGACCGATTGCGGGCAGCGGGCGACGACCGGGCGGCGATCCGCGAGATCGGGGTGGACTATGCCTGCGGCATGTGTGAGCGGTTGCTTGCCGAGGACGCCCCGGGCCTGCACTTCTTCACATTGAACGGGTCGCGGGCGACGCTCGATATCTATCGGCGGCTCGGGCTCGCGGGACGGGGGACGTCCCGCAACGGGAGCGCAGCTCCCATGATCGCGTAGGGCTCTTCGGCTCCGGGGAACTGGAATGCCGGCAGCAGATCGCGGAAGCCGAGGCTGCGGTAGAGACGCCAGGCGCGGGTGTCCCCGGCCGGCGTGGACAGGACCGCCGTCCGCTCGGGCAGGCCACCGGTGAGACGGTGCATCATCGCGCGCCCGATCCCGATGCCCTGGTGGCTGGGCTGCACGTGGACCTCGGCGACCTCGAAACTGTCGCTCAGCCACCATCGGGCCGTCTCCGACGGCAGGTCCGCTCGCAGGCTCGCAACGACCAGGTCGTGCCACCA
>DAHUZQ010000163.1 GCA_027306495.1 Actinomycetota bacterium
AGCCAACGGGCGCGGGCGGGCGGCCGGCGGCCGCGGCAGGCACCACGGCCGCCGGCCCGGGGCCTGTGCGGGTGCTGGTGCGTGTCACCACCGGTGTCGAGGCGTCCACTCATGAGTTCGTCGCGACCGCCCACGACGATCAGAAGTTCGGGTTCTCGCTCGCCTCGGGCGCGGCCGACGAAGCGGTCCGCCGGGTGCTCGCCGCCCCCGGGCTGGAGCTTGCCGGGCTGCACTCCCACATCGGATCGCAGATCTTCGACACCGCCGGATTCGAGGTGGCCGCGCAACGGGTGCTGGGCCTGGCGGTGCGCATCCGGGACGAGCACGCAGTGCAGATCGGCGAACTGAACCTGGGCGGCGGCATCGGCATTGCCTACACCTGCGAGGACGACCCGGCCGACATCGAGGTGGTGGCGCAGGGCATCCGCGAGATCGTGCGCGCCCAGTGCGCGGCCGCCGGACTGCCCGTGCCCCGGCTGACCGTGGAACCCGGCCGGGCGATCGCCGGGCCGGGGACCGTTACCCTGTACGAAGTCGGAACGGTCAAGGACGTGGACGGCCTGCGCAGCTACGTCAGCGTGGACGGCGGGATGAGCGACAACATCCGCACCGCGCTGTACGGGTCCGACTACACCTGTGTGCTGGCCTCCCGCGCGTCCTGCGCGCCACCGATGCTGTCCCGGCTGGTCGGCAGGCACTGCGAGAGTGGGGACATCGTCGTCCGGGACGTTTACCTGCCGGCCGACATCGCGCCGGGCGACCTGGTCGCGGTCGCGGCCACAGGTGCCTACTGCCGCTCGATGGCGAGCAACTACAACCACGTCCCCCGGCCGCCCGTCGTCGCGGTCCGCGATGGGGCCGCGCGGGTGATGCTGCGGCGGGAGACCATGGCCGACCTGCTGGCCCTGGATGAAGGATGAGCCGGGAGGGAGTCGGCGGGTGCGGACACTGAAGGTGGCGCTGCTCGGCTGCGGGGTGGTCGGCTCGCAGGTCTACCGGCTGCTGGCCGAGCAGGCCGACGACCTCGCCGCCCGGATCGGGGCGCCGCTGGAGGTCGCCGGGGTCGCGGTCCGCCGGCCCAGCCGCGCCCGCGCGGTCGAGATCGCTCCCGACCTGCTCACGCATGACGCGATGGCGCTGGTGACCCGCGCCGACGTGGACATCGTGGTGGAGGTCATCGGCGGCATCGAGCCCGCGCGTTCCCTGCTGGTGGCCGCGCTTTCGGCGGGCACACCGGTGGTGACCGCCAACAAGGCGCTGCTGGCCGAGGACGGGGCCGCGCTGCGGCGGGCCGCCCGGGCCGGCGGGGCGGACCTGTACTACGAGGCCGCTGTGGCCGGCGCCATCCCGTTGCTGCGCCCGCTGCGCGAGTCGCTGGCGGGGGACACGGTCCGCCGGGTGCTGGGCATCGTCAACGGCACCACCACCTACATCCTCGATCAGATGGACACCTGCGGATCCGGCTTCGGTGACGCGCTGGAGGAGGCGCAGGCGCTCGGCTACGCCGAAGCCGACCCCACCGCCGACATCGAGGGATTCGACGCGGCCGCAAAGGCCGCCATCCTCGCCGGGCTCGCGTTCCATACGACGGTCACCGCGGCCGATGTCTACCGGGAGGGGATCACCGGGGTCAGTGCGGCCGACATCGCCAGCGCCCGCACGCTGGGCCACGTGGTCAAGCTGCTCGCGATCTGTGAACGCACCGGCGGCGGGGTCTCGGTCCGGGTCCACCCGGCGATGATCCCCCGCACGCACCCGCTCGCGGGTGTCCGCGAGGCCTACAACGCGGTGTTCGTGGAGGCGGAGTCGGCGGGCAGGCTGATGTTCTACGGGGCGGGCGCCGGTGGCGTACCCACCGCGAGCGCGGTCCTGGGGGACATCGTCGCGGTCGCCCGCAACCGCCTGGCGGGCACTCGCGGGCCGGAGGCCACCACCTACGCGGACCTGCCGGCGCTGCCGATGGGCCAGGCGCAGACCCGCTACCACGTCGCGCTGGATGTCGCCGACAAGCCGGGCGTGCTCGCCAGGATCGCCGAGTCGTTCGCCCGCCATGAGGTCTCCATCAAGGCGGTCCGCCAGGAAGGGCGTGGCGACGACGCGCAACTGGTCATCGTCACCCATGCCGCCCCGGACGCGTGGCTCGCCGCCTGTGTCGCCGACCTCGGCGCCATGGATGTCGTCCGCGCGGTGGCCAGCGTCATGCGGGTGGAGGGGGAGGGGGACGAATGACCATGCCCGTCGCCTCCGGGCACGACCGTGCCGCCCGTCTCCGCTGGCCGGGCCTGATCGGCCAGTACGGCAGCCGCCTGCCGGTTCCGGACGGCGTACCGGTGATCACGCTGGGGGAAGGGGCCACTGCGCTGCTTCCCGCGCCCGTGCTGTCCGAACTGTCCGGCTGCCAGGTGTATCTCAAGGTGGAAGGCGCCAACCCGACCGGGTCGTTCAAGGACCGGGGGATGACGGTGGCGGTCACCATGGCCGCCGCCCGCGGTGCGACGGCGGTGATCTGCGCGTCCACCGGCAACACCAGCGCGAGCGCCGCCGCCTACGCGGCCAGGGCCGGCCTCACCTGCGCGGTGCTCGTCCCGCGGGGCAAGATCGCGCTGGGCAAGCTCGCCCAGGCTCTCGTGCACGGGGCGAAGCTGCTGCAGGTGGACGGCAACTTCGACGACTGCCTGGAACTGGCACGCAAACTCGCCGTCGACTACCCGGTCGCGCTGGTCAATTCCGTCAACCCGGACCGGCTGCAGGGCCAGAAGACAGCCGCCTTCGAGATCGTGGAGGCACTCGGGGACGCCCCGGACGCGCACTTCCTGCCGGTCGGCAACGCCGGCAACATCAGCGCCTACTGGCTGGGCTACCGCGAGTACGCCCGCGACGGCCTGGCCACGCGGACGCCGAGGATGTTCGGCTACCAGGCGAGCGGAGCTTCGCCGATCGTGCGCGGGGAACCCGTGGCCGCCCCGCAGACGATCGCGACCGCCATCCGGATAGGCAACCCCGCCTCATGGCGGCTGGCCGAACGTGCCCGGGACGAATCGGGTGGGGTGATCGACTCGGTGACCGACCGGCAGATCCTGGCCAGCTACCGGCTGCTGGCCAGGCGGGAAGCGGTGTTCGGGGAACTCGCCTCGGCCGCCGGGGTGGCCGGGCTGCTGCAGGCGCGCGAGAATGGGCAGCTTGACGCCGGCTCCACGGTGGTCGCTACCATCACCGGCAACGGCCTGAAGGATCCGGACTGGGCGGTTTCGGCCGCCCCTGCCCCGGTCACGGTGCCCGTTGACTGCGGTGCCGCCGCCGCCGCACTGGGGCTCGCGTAAGGGCAGCGGCCGGGTGCGGTCCGGCCGGCCCGGACGCCAGCACTGACGGTGCCGGGTGGCGCGAGGCTGGCCCGGCGAGGGGAGCGGTGTGAACTGGTCGCACGGCACGGTCCGGGTCCGCGTCCCGGCGACCAGCGCCAATCTGGGGCCGGGGTTCGACGCGCTGGGATTGGCCCTCGGGTTGCACGACACGGTGGAGGCACGGGTTACCGACAGCGGGCTGAGTATCGCGGTCACGGGTGAGGGCCGCCAGACCGCCGGCCACGGCGAAGACCACTTGGTGGTCCGGGCGATGCGCGCGGCGTTCGAGGCGATGGGTGGCCACCCGCCCGGGATCGGCGTGCGCTGTGACAACACCATCCCCCACCGCCGGGGCCTCGGATCGTCGGCGGCCGCGATCTGCTCTGGGCTGCTGGCCGCGCGGGCACTGGCGCAGGACGGCCGGGCACTGCTCAGCGATGCGTCGCTGCTCGCCCGCGCGGTGGAACTGGAAGGCCATCCCGACAATGTCGCGGCCTGTCTGGCCGGGGGGCTCACCATCGCCTGGCATGGACCGGCTGCGGTCCGGATGACCCGGCTGCCCGTTCTGGAACAGGTGTCGGCCGTGGTCTGCGTGCCCCCTGGTCAGCTCTCGACGCGGGCGGCGCGGCGCGCCCTGCCGGAAGTGGTGCCGCACGCTGACGCGGCTGCCGATGCCGGGCGCGCCGCGCTGCTGGTCGCGGCGCTGACCACGGACCCACGATGGCTGTTCGACGCGACCGAGGATTACCTGCATCAGCGCTACCGGGCACCGGTGATGCCCGGGACGGCGGACCTGGTGGACCGGTTGCGACGGGCGGGCGCACCCGCCGTCGTCTCGGGCGCCGGCCCCAGCGTGCTGGTGTTCACCGGGGTGGGCGGGAGCGCCGGGCCGGCGGCGATAGGTTCAATCGCTGCGGAAACGGGTATCGCATGGCGTGTAACCCCCCTGGACGTGGACCGGCGCGGCGCTCTCGTTCAGCTTCCCCAGCCAGAGGTGCGCACGCCGGACAGCGCGCGGCAAGGACTTCCTTGGAGCCAGGTGCAGGGGCTGAGCGCGGGCTGCGCGGGATGGTCCCCGTGACGCTGGCCGGCTTCCGCCGCGGCACACCGACCGTTTGTCGAGGGAATGCCGTGGGCTCGGATGGTGTTAAGCTGGGTGTCGCATCAAGGGCCCCATCGTGTGGGCAGGTGCTTGTCCATCACTTGCTGTCAGGCCGGCCGCATGGTCGGATGTGGTTGGTGATTCCCCGCCAGTTCTCTGGAACCTCCCGTACCCTTCTCGCGGCGCAGTCGCGGGGCAGGCTCGGGGTGCCGGAGGCAGGCCGGAGATCCCGGCGAGCCGCCCTGGGCGGGGTGACCCGTTCCGTAGGTTCTTGCATGGCCACGGCAGTTGGGTTAGGCCAGCACAGGCCCGCCCCGTGCGCAGGTGGCTGGGCACGGCACCTGATGCACAACCTGGCCCGGCCAATTCCGCCGGGCCGCGAATCCGGGGCGCCCGGCCCTGTGGCCGGGACCCGAGCTCTGGGAAGGACCCCTCGTGAGCAGTGACTCCACCGAACTCATCCCGCCCCCCGCGCCGGAACCGTCCAATGGTTCCGGCCGCGATGGCGGCCACGGCGGCCCGCAGGAAACCCCGAACGCCACGCGCGGCCCGGCTTCGCAGCGGGCGGGCGGTGCCAGCCGGACCGCGATGCCGGGCCAAAACAGGGATGAGACGGCGGTAGCCGGGCAGCAGACTGGTGGGCCCGTCGCGGGCCTGTCGGCGATGCTGCTGCCCGAACTGCAGCGGATGGCACAATCTCTTGGCATCACTGGTGTGGCGCGGATGCGCAAGAGCCAGTTGGTCGAGGTCATCCGGGATCGGCAGAGCGGTGGTCAGACCGCCGTGCGCAGCAGCGATCAGGGCATTTCAGCCGACAAGTCAGGCCAGCGGGGGCCGTCCGCGGGAGCCGACGTTCCCCGCCACCGTGAGCAGGACGCTATGGAATCACAGATAACCAGTCAGCCAGCGGCCGCCGGCCCCGGGCACCACGATGGCGCGGATGGCCACCAGGGTGCGCGTCCCGTGAATGGCGGGATGGCCACCGGTGAGAACGGGGCGTCGGCGGAGGCGGGCGGCGACGCGCCCCGCGGGGACCGGCGGCGCCGTAACAACGGCAGGCGGGACGACCAGCCGCGGGGGGGTGACGCTGGGGAGCAGCGCCATGACGCCGGCGGTGGCAGCGGTCAGCGGGGCGGCCAGCAGAACGATTCCGCGGCTCGCGATGACGAGTTCGACGCGCGGGGCAACCGGCGTAACCGGGACCGGTTCCGCAGCCGCAACCGCCGCCGCGGTGAGCGCGCCACCGGTGGCGAGGCCGAACCCGTGGTCAGTGAGGACGACGTCCTCATCCCGATCGCCGGCATCCTCGACGTGCTCGACAATTACGCGTTCGTCCGGACGACCGGGTACCTGCCCGGGTCCAATGACGTCTACGTCTCGCTGTCGCAGGTCCGCAAGTACGGGCTCCGCAAGGGTGACGTGATCGAGGGCGCTGTCCGCCAGCCACGCGATGGCGAGCGCCGGGAGAAGTTCAACGCCCTGGTCCGGCTGGACAAGGTCAACGGTCTCGACCCCGAGCAGTCGCGGGCGCGGCCGGAGTTCGCCAAGCTGGTGCCGCTGTATCCGCAGGACCGGCTGCGGCTGGAAACCGACGCGGTCGTGCTGACGACCCGGATCATGGACCTGGTCAGCCCGATCGGCAAGGGCCAGCGCGGGCTCATCGTGTCGCCGCCCAAGGCCGGGAAGACGATGATCCTGCAGGCGATAGCGAACGCGATCACCAAGAACAACCCCGAATGCCACCTCATGGTCGTGCTCGTGGACGAGCGGCCGGAGGAGGTCACGGACATGCAGCGGACCGTCAAGGGTGAGGTGATCCACTCGACCTTCGACCGGCCCGCCGAGGACCACACCACGGTCGCGGAACTGGCCATCGAGCGGGCCAAGCGCCTGGTGGAGATGGGTCACGATGTGGTCGTGCTGCTGGACTCGATCACCCGGCTGGGCCGTGCCTACAACCTCGCCGCGCCCGCCAGCGGCCGGATCATGTCCGGTGGTGTGGATTCCACGGCGCTCTATCCGCCCAAGCGTTTCTTCGGTGCTGCGCGCAACATCGAGCACGGCGGCTCACTCACGATACTGGCCACGGCCCTGATCGAGACCGGCTCGCGAGCGGACGAGGTCATCTTCGAGGAGTTCAAGGGCACCGGCAACATGGAACTGCGGCTGCGCCGCGAGCTTGCCGACAAGCGGATCTTCCCCGCGATCGACATCGACGCCTCCAGCACCCGCAAGGAGGAACTGCTGCTGACCCCCGAGGAGCTGAGGATCACCTGGCAGCTCCGGCGGGTGCTGCACGCACTGGAGCCGCAGCAGGCACTGGAAGCCCTGCTGGAGCGGATGAGGAGCACCAAGTCCAACGCCGAGTTCCTGCTCCAGGTCCAGAAGACGATGCCGGGATCCCAGTAAGGCCCCGGCGCGGAAGACCCGGCGGGTGGTGCGTAACCGCCGGCCGGGGAATCCCGGAGGGCCCGCGAGTGTTGTGGGCTCTGTCACACTGACAGTCACGACAAGGCGGTACCGGTTCACGGCTGGCCCGGAACGGACCAGGCGACCCGGCGACCAGCGAAGATGGGGAGCAGTAACAGTGAAGCCCGGAATTCATCCCGAGTACGTGACCACGACGGTCACATGCACCTGTGGCAGCACATTCACCACACGATCGACCGCGGCCAACGGCGTCATCCACGCCGACGTCTGCTCGAATTGCCACCCCTTCTACACCGGCAAGCAGAAGATCCTCGACACCGGCGGACGGGTAGCCCGGTTCGAGCGCCGGTTCGGCAAGAAGGCCGCCGGCACCAAGTAGCACGTGACGATCACCGCGCCGGGGCGGACTCATCGCCCCGGGTGCGGTGATCGTTGCTTGTCGGCCGGCGCTGGCTGGCGGGAGGGACCAGGAGCGGAAGGGACAACGGTGTTCGAGCAACTGGAGGAGCTGGAGCGGGAGCACGCCGGGCTTGAGCGTGATCTCGGGGACGCCGCCGTGCTCGCCGACCCGGACCGGGCAAGGTCGCTCGGGCGCAGGTACGGGGAACTGACCCCGCTCGTGCAGGCCTACCAGGAGTGGCGGCAGACCTCCGCCGACGAGGCGACCGCGCGCGAACTCGCCGCCGAGGACGCCTCGTTCGCCGTGGAAGCCGAACAGTTCGCCCGGGCCCGCGCTGACCTCGAGGAGCGCCTGCACGCCCTGCTGGCGCCGCGTGACCCCAGCGACGCTAAGGACGTGATCCTGGAGGTCAAGGCAGGGGAGGGCGGCGAGGAGTCGGCCCTTTTCGCGGCGGACCTGTTGCGCATGTACCTGCGTTACGCCGAGCGGTCCGGCTGGAAGACCGAGATCATCGACGCCAACCTCACCGGTCTCGGCGGCTACAAGGACGTGACCGTCGCCGTCAAGTCCCCCTCGGGCGCCCGGCCCGGCGCTGGCGTGTGGGCGCGCCTGAAGTACGAGGGCGGCGTCCACCGCGTGCAGCGCGTCCCGGTGACCGAGTCGCAGGGAAGGATCCACACCTCCGCGGCTGGAGTGCTGGTCATGCCGGAAGCCGATCCGGTCGAGGTCACCGTGGACCTGTCGGACCTGCGGATCGATGTGTTCCGGTCATCCGGTCCCGGCGGTCAGAGCGTGAACACCACCGACTCCGCGGTGCGGATCACCCACCTGCCCACCGGCATCGTGGTTTCCTGCCAGAACGAAAAGAGCCAGTTGCAGAACAAGCAGCAGGCACTGCGCATCCTGCGGGCCCGGCTGCTCGCGCGGGCACAGCAGGAGGCCGACGCCCAGGCCTCCGCGGAACGCCGCAGCCAGGTGCGCACGGTCGACCGCTCGCAGCGGGTGCGGACATACAACTTCCCGGAAAACCGGATCTCCGATCACCGGGCCGGCTACAAGGCCTACAACCTCGATCAGGTCCTCGACGGCGACCTGGACGCGGTGGTCGAGGCGCTGGTCGCTGCTGACCGGTCGGGTGCGGTGGCCGCCGCGGACGGGGCATGAGCCTGCTGCTGGATGAGATCAGCATCGCGACGGCCCGGCTGGCCGAAGCGGGTGTCGATTCGCCGCGCACCGACGCCGAACTGATCGCGGCCCACGTGCACGGAGTGCGGCGCAGTGAGCTGGACTCGGTGCCGGACTCCAGGTTTGACCCGCGCTTTTGGGACGAGATCGGCCGCCGGGCAGCGCGGGAGCCATTGCAGCACATCACGGGCCTGGCCTACTTCCGCTATCTGGAGCTCGAGGTGGGCCCCGGGGTCTTCGTGCCACGCCCGGAGACCGAGGTGATGACCGGCTGGGCGATCGAAGCCCTGCGCCGGATCGATGTCGCGGAGCCTGTGCTGGCCGATCTGGGCACCGGGTCCGGTGCGATCGCTCTCGCGATCGCTCAGGAGGTGCCCCGCGCCGTGGTGCACGCGGTGGAGGCGGATCCGCTGGCCCGGCAGTGGGCACAGCGCAACATCCTGCGCTGCGCGCAGGCGTCCCCGCACACGGGTGGCCGGGTGTTCCTGCATGCCGGAGAGTTCCGCTCCGCGCTCGCTGAGCTCGACCACACATTCGACCTGGTCATCAGTAACCCCCCGTACGTGCCGGTGGGCGCCACCCTGCCGCCCGAGGTCGGCGAGTACGACCCGTCAGCCGCGCTCTGGGGCGGTGGGGACGGGCTGGGCGCGGTCAGGGATGTGGAAGCGGCGGCGCGCCGTCTGCTGCGCCCGGGCGGCCTGGTCGCCGTGGAGCACGGCGCCCCGCAGGGGGCCGCCGTGTACTGGATATTCGCCGAGGAGCGGGGCTGGCGGGGCACCCGCAACCACCGGGACCTGGCGGACCGGGACCGGTTCGTCACCGCGACCTGGCCCGGCCCGTGACTGGCCGGGCCACCTCCGGCCCGTGACTGGCTCGGCGATACCCGCCGCGGTGAGAGGATGGGCAGCCATGAGTGCGCGGTATGACTGCAGCGACCCGGCCCAGCGCGCGAGCGGCATCGGTGAGGCCGTCACGGTGCTGCGCAACGGGGGACTGGCCGTGATCCCCACCGACACCGTCTACGGGATCGCGGCGGACGCGTTCGCGCCGGCGGCGGTCACCGGCCTGCTCGCGGCCAAGGGCCGGGGCCGGCAGATGCCACCCCCGGTGCTCGTCGGCAGCGTCCGTGCGGCCGCCGCGCTGATCGAGGACATGGGCGCGGTCGGCAAGGACCTCATCGAGGAGTTCTGGCCGGGGGCACTCACCCTGGTGTTCCGCGCGAACCGCAGCCTGGTCTGGGACCTCGGGGACACCAAAGGTACGGTCGCGATCCGCATGCCTCTCCAAGCGGTGACGCTCGCCGTTCTCAAGGAGACTGGCCCGCTGGCGGTGAGCAGCGCCAACCTGTCCGGCCAGCCTGCCGCGACCACCGCCGAGCAGGCTCAGGCCGGGCTCGGGGAGTCGGTTGCCGTCTATCTCGACGACGGCCCGTGCCCCGGCGACATCCCCTCCACGATCGTCGATCTCACCGGGTCCACCCCCCGGCTGCTGCGGGCGGGGGCGATCCCGGCCGATCGCATCCGCCGGGTAGCCAGCCTGCTCGGGGACGACGAGCCGTAACGCGGACTGTGGGTGATGGGCCCGCGCCCGCCTGTGGCGCAGAGGGCATGGACGTCGCGCCCCGTGGAGGACCGGTGCCTTACAGTTGATGCTGATGCGCGCAGAACCCGCCCGGATCCCGGTCGCCCGCCATGAGTAGTTACCTTCCTTACATTTTCTGCCTGCTGGCGGCGGCCGCGGTCACCTATCTCCTCACCCCACTGGTGCGCAGGTTCGCCAGCGCCGTCGGGGCAAGCCACGCCGCGCGGGACCGTGATGTGCATGTGGTGCCGACCCCCCTGCTTGGCGGATTCGCCATGTATGGCGGGCTGGCGGTGGCCCTGCTGCTGGCCTCGCGGGTGCCCGCGCTGAGCACCGCGTTCGACGGCACCAACATCTTCAAGGGCCTGCTCATGGCTGGCGGGCTGCTGGTGATCATGGGGTTCGTGGACGACCGCTGGGGCATGGGCGTGTGGAGCAAGCTCGCCGGCCAGGTCGCGGCGGGGGTGATCCTGGTCTGGAGTGGCGCGGCCATCAACTGGCTGCCCAAGCCCGGTGGCAATTACATCGTCTTGTCGCAGGACGAGCAGACCGTCGTCACAATCCTGGTCGTCGTCGCCACCATCAACGCGGTCAACTTCATCGATGGCCTCGACGGGCTCGCGGCTGGGGTGGTGGGGATCGGCGCGGCCGCGCTGTTCATCTACTACTTCACGCTGGTCTCCAGGCTCGGGCTCGGCAACCAGGCCGCGCCCGCGCTGGTCTCGGCGATATTGGCGGGGGTCTGCCTGGGATTCCTGCCTCACAATTTCCATCCGGCCCGCATCTTCATGGGCGATACCGGCGCCATGCTGATCGGCCTGCTGCTGGCCTATGCCCCCATCTCCAGCCTGAGTTCGCTGGATCCGGAGGCACTGACCCGCTACGGCACCGGCGCGGTGAACCGGTTCGGTGAGGTCCTGCCACTGCTGCTGCCGGCGGCCATCATGCTCATCCCGTACGCCGACTTGTTCATGGCGGTGTTCCGCCGGTCCCGGGCGGGCATGTCACCCTTCGCGCCGGATAAGAAGCATCTGCATCACCGACTGCTCAACATCGGGCACTCGCACCGGACAACCGTCCTGATCATGTACTTGTGGGCGGCTCTGTTCGCTGGAAGTGTCGTCTGGCTGTCGATCGTGACCACTCCGGTCATCGTGCTGGCGGGCGTCTCCGCCGCCGCCATGCTCGGCCTGCTCCTGCTGTCGATGCCGAGGCTGCGGCCATGGGCGCGATCCGCGCCAGCGGAGGCCGGGCAGGTTTCGCCGTTCCCCGGCGTCACCCACCCCGCACCGGGCCCGCTGCCCGCTGTGCCCGGTGCCCTGCCCGCTGTGCCCGGTGCCCTGCCTGCGGAGCCTGTCACCCCGTCGCCGGCGGGGACCCTGTCGCCGGCCTCTCGCCAGGGAGAAGGACTCCCGGTCACTCAGGCCGCGCCCCCCGCCCCGAGCGACCCAGGACCGGACCGTCCGTGGGCGAGCGCCGTGGAGGTGGGCATGCCACGGCGCGGGGCGGAGACGCTGGCGCCGGGTGCTCCGGTCCCCCCCGGCCGCCGGGCCCGTTCCCGGCGCTGACCGGCTGGCAGTCGTTCCGCAGGGTGGTCACGTGGTCCGCCGGGCGGGCGCTCGCCGCCTGTGGCGCGGACCGGTCCGCCGGGCCCGCACTCGCCGCCCGTGGCGCGCACCGTTCCGCCGCGGCGGGGAGGCCCGGGCTGTACCCTTCCTGGGCGCCCAGCGGGTAAAGCGTGAACCAAGAAGCTTGTGATATCTTTCACGAGCAGCCGCGCAAGGACAACAGGGGGCTCCGTGATACGTTTCGCTCACGCAGCGGTGCAGGCTCGCCGCTGCTGCGGCGCGACGGCTCTGGCCTGTCCGCGCCGCGCCTGTGATGACCGGCGATCGCCCGTCGTCCGTACCACCGTTTGAGCCCTCCCGGAGACTTGATAGATGCTGGCTAGCTATGCCGTGGTGATGAGGCGTTCCGCCCTGATCACGGTGCCCGCCGCACTCGTGATGATCGTGTTGTCCACGATCATCGGCGGGACCCAGGGGCTGGTCGGAGCTGTGCTCGGAGCGGCACTGGTGGCCGTGTTCTTCGGGATCAGTGCGCTGGTGATCAGTTGGGCCGGGCGACGCAGCCCGCAGGCCGCCATGGTCGCCGCGATGGTCACCTACCTGGTGAAGATCCTCGCACTGCTGGTTCTGGTGGCCGAGTTCGCCGGCACGTCGGCCTTCAACGGCAAGCTTTTCGGCCTCACGGCAATCGTCTGCATCGTCGTCTGGAGCGCCGCCCAGGCGATCACGTCGATGCGGCTCAAGGTGCCCTACGTCGAGCCGGACGGGAAGCGGTGACGCGTGGGCCCCTATCTCCGACCGGACGACGGCGTGCGGCCCGGGGTGAGCCGTGCCCACGGACCGGGCTGGCCGGGCTGTGACCGGCTCTGCCGGCGGGACTCCGCCGCGACGTGGCAGCGACAGCCGGCGGCCCGGCGACGACGGGGCGGGCGCGGACAATCCGGGCTGGATCATCTTCGGGTACCTGCTGGCCGGTATGGCCGTCTACGGCGGGATCGGCTGGCTGATCGGCCGCTGGGCCGGCCACCAGTCCATCTTCCTGGCCCTCGGGATGGTGGTCGGGCTCAGCCTGGCGATCGCGCTGACCATCTTCCGCTACGGCAGGTCCTGAGCCTGCGTATGGGCCCGGCACGGGCCGGCGAGCTTGAAGGAGCCCGCAGTGAGTGACTCCCTGGTGACCGTCGCGCGCACATGCACACCCCTGAATTCGCATTTGGGCAATGGGTGTGGCTACCCGGCGCCATCGCTGGAGAACTTCACCTTCAAGCCGATCTTCACGATCGGCAGCTTCGCTTTCACGAAGCCGATGCTGTTGGCGCTGGCGAGCACGCTGGTTGTGATCATCTTCTTCTGGGTGGCCTTCGCCAAGCCCAAGCTGGTGCCACGGGGCGTCCAGAACATCGGCGAACTCGGCGTCCTTTTCGTGCGCGACCAGATCCTGCGCCCATTCCTGGGCAAGAAGGGCGACGGTTACCTGCCGTTCCTGGTCTCCCTGTTCTTCTTCATCTGGATCATGAACATCTGGGAGATCATCCCGGTGGCGCAGTTCCCGGTGCCGGCCCGGATCAGCTTCGCCTGGATCCTGGTCGCGATGGTATGGATCACCTACATGGCGTTGGGCATCGTCAAGCAGGGCCCGCTGAAGTTCCTGAAGAACATGGCCATCCCCGGCGAGGTGCCATGGTGGATCATGCCGCTGCTTGTGCCCGTCGAGCTTGCTTCCAACATCCTCCTACGCCCGTTCACCCTCGGCGTCCGGTTGTTCGCCAACATGTTCGCCGGCCACCTGCTGCTGTTGGTCTTCTACTCGGCCACCTGGTACCTGGCCGGGATCGGCATCGGCGCTGTTTACGCCGCGGGATCATTCGTGATGGTGCTGATCGTCACCGGTTTCGAGCTGCTGATCCAGTTCCTGCAGGCATTCATCTTCACGAGCCTGACCGCCACCTACATCGCGGGCTCACTCGAGGGCGCGCACTGACCCGGTAAGAAACCCACCGGCGGATTCCCCCGCCGGTCCGGACGAAGGAATCCAAAGATGCTCGAAATGGCACCCCACGTGCTCGCGCAGACGCCCGGGGTCGGGACCGCAACCGTGACCATCGCCGGACGGCTGGGCGCCGTCGCCTACGGCCTGGCCGCGATCGGCCCGGGCGTAGGGATCGGACTGATCTTCGGCCACGCCACCGAGGCCATGGCCCGCCAGCCGGAAGCCGCCGGCATGATCCGCGCGAACATGTGGGTCGGCTTCGCCCTGGCCGAGGCGCTCGCACTGATCGGCCTCGTGGTCCCGTTCATCTTCACCCACTGACAATCCGGGGTTGAGCGCCATGAGGTACCTAGCGGCGGAGAACCCGCTCCTGCCGACCACCATCGAACTGATCTTCGGCGCGGTCGCGTTCTTCATCGTCTTCGGATTGCTGGGCAAGGTCCTGCTGCCGAGGATCCAGAAGACCCTGGAGGAGCGCACCGACGCGATCGAGGGTGGCCTGCAGCGCGCCGACGAGGCGCAGGAACAGGCCAAGGAATTGCTGGAGCAGTACCGGGCGCAACTTGCCGAGGCCCGGCATGAGGCGGCCCGGCTGCGCGAGGAGGCTCGCGAGCAGGGAGCCCACATCATCGCGGAGATGCGCGAGCAGGCCAGCGCCGAGGCGCGGCGCCTCGTCGACGCGGCGCACGCGCAGATCGACGCCGACCGCGCGCAGGCGTTGCAGACCCTGCGGGCTGAGGTCGGAGCGCTTGCGGTGGACCTGGCCGGCCGGGTGGTCGGGGAGTCGCTGGCGGACGAAGCCCGCCAGCGACGGATTGTCGACCGGTTCCTGGCTGAGCTCGAGCAGCAGGCGGGAAGCGCGGCCCGGTGATCAGCATCGCGACATCGTGCACCGCGTCGCCGTGGCGGGACGTCCTCGCTGGAGGTAGCCATGCGCGGTGCTAGCCGGACGGCGATGGCGGATGCGCGGCAGGCGCTCTCGGAGATCGTCGGCAGTCCTGGTGCCGCCCCGGGCATCGGTGAGGAACTGTTCGCCGTGACCGGACTGCTCGACCGCGAGCCGGGCCTGCGGAGGGCGCTGACCGACGCGAGCGGGCCGGTGGCGGCCCGCCAGGGACTGGTCCGTGGCCTGCTCAGCGAGCACGTCTCGGCGCAGACCCTGGAACTGGTCGCCGGCATGAGCGCCAGCCGCTGGTCCGCTCCGCGTGATCTGGCGGACGCCTCCGAGCGCCTGGCTGTCATGGCCACCGCCGCGGCGGCGGAGGCTGGACGGCGGCTCGACGACCTCGAAGACGAGCTCTTCCGGTTCGGGCGGATCGTGAGCGGCTCGCCGGAACTGCGGGCTGCGCTGTCCAACCCACGGCTTGCGGCTGAGCGCAAGCGCGCCCTGCTGGACGCGCTGCTCTCCGGCCGGGTGACCCCGGAGGCGTTGCGGCTG
Source organism: Actinomycetota bacterium (assembly GCA_027306495.1). GTDB lineage: Bacteria > Actinomycetota > Actinomycetes > Streptosporangiales > Streptosporangiaceae > DAHUZQ01. The sequence goes on from DAHUZQ010000163.1 coordinate 15,036, forward strand.
ATCAGCCAAGCCGCTGCCCATCCGCGAGGACGTAGCCTGGACGAAAGCCTGGATGAATACGCGGGGCTCGTGGCCGGCTGGCGCGAACGCCTGATCGCGCTGGTGCGGGTCGCCACAGAACTGACAGCGGGCCAGCGGGCGCGGTTGGCCACCGCGCTCGCCGCCACATATGGCCATGACATCCATCTCAACGTGATGCTCGATCCCGAGGTGGTGGGCGGCCTGTCCGTCCAGGTCGGGGACGAGTTCATCGACGGGAGCGTGGCGAGCCGTCTGGCTGTGCTGCGCCGGAAGCTGGCGGCGTGACGAGGGGGTGGGCCCCCGCGGGGGCACAACCGATGATTGATCCAAGCATCCCGACGAGAAAGACGCGAGGACCATGGCGGAGCTGACGATACGGCCCGAGGAGATCCGGGACGCGCTGGCGAGCTTCGTCCAGGCGTACGAGCCGGACGGGGCCGCCAGGCAAGAGGTCGGCACCGTTGCCGAGTGTGGCGACGGCATCGCCCGGGTCGAGGGCCTGCCCTCGGCGATGGCGAACGAGCTGCTGGAGTTCCCCGGCGGCATCCGGGGTCTTGCGCTCAACCTGGATGTGCGCGAGATCGGCGTTGTCATCCTGGGCGATTTCAGCAAGATCGAAGAAGGCATGCAGGTCCGTCGTTCGGGCGAAGTGCTGTCGGTGCCAGTCGGCGACGGCTTCCTCGGCCGGGTGGTCAACCCGCTCGGCGTGCCACTGGATGGCAAGGGCGAGATCGAGGGCACCCAATTGCGGGCACTGGAACTGCAGGCACCCTCGGTGGTGCAGCGCAGCAAGGTGAACCAGCCGCTCCAGACCGGGATCAAGGCCATCGACGCGATGACGCCGATCGGGCGGGGCCAGCGTGAGCTGATCATCGGCGACCGTCAGACCGGCAAGACCGCCATCGCCATCGACACGATCATCAACCAGCGGGACAACTGGGTTTCCGGCGATCCGGAGCGTCAGGTCAAGTGCATCTATGTGGCCGTGGGCCAGAAGGGCTCGACGACGGCGCAGGTGCGCCAGGCTCTTGAGGACGCCGGCGCCATGGAGTACACGACGATCGTCGCCGCGCCCGCCTCCGATCCGGCCGGCTACAAGTACGTCGCCCCCTACACCGGCTCGGCGATCGGCCAGCACTGGATGTACCAGGGCCAGCACGTGCTGATCGTGTTCGATGACCTGTCCAAGCAGGCCGAGGCATACCGGGCGATCTCGCTGCTGCTCCGCCGGCCGCCGGGCCGCGAAGCCTACCCGGGTGATGTGTTCTACCTGCACTCCCGGCTGCTGGAGCGGTGCGCGAAGCTGTCCAAGGACATGGGCGGAGGATCGCTGACGGGGCTGCCAGTCATCGAGACCAAGGCCAACGACATCTCGGCCTACATCCCGACCAACGTCATTTCCATCACCGACGGGCAGATCTTCCTGGAAACGGACCTGTTCAACTCCGGTGTGCGCCCGGCCATCAACGTCGGCCGGTCGGTGTCCCGGGTGGGCGGCGATGCCCAGATCAAGGCGATGAAGACGGTCGCGGGTGGCCTCAAACTGGCGCTGTCCCAGTACCGGGACCTGGAGGCTTTCGCGGCGTTCGCCTCCGACCTGGACGCGGCATCGCGGGCCCAGCTCGACCGTGGGGCACGGCTGGTGGAGCTGCTCAAGCAGCCGCAGTACAGCCCGATGGCGGTGGAGCGGCAGGTGGTCAGCGTCTGGGTGGGCACCAATGGCTACCTCGACGACGTCCCTGTCGATCACATTGGGCGGTTCGAGCGGGACTTCCTCGACACTCTCGGCCGTGACAACGCGGGCATCTACGCGGCGATCCGGGAAACCGGCGTGCTGTCGGACGACACGGCCTCGGCCCTCAAGGACGCGGTCGGGAAGTTCCGCCGGGACTTCGACCTCGGTGGTGGCCAGATGCTGGTGCCGGAGGAGCAAGCCGAGGCGATACCCGAGGAGCAGGTCGGTCACGAGAAGGTCACCCGGTACGTGTAGCGGTCCGGGCAGGGCTGGAGACGAGAGAGCATGGGAGCACAGCTTCGCGCGGTGAGGCAGCGGATCAGGTCCATCCAGTCCACTGCCAAGATCACCCGTGCCCAGGAACTCATCGCGGCGTCACGGATCGTCAAGGCGCAGCAGCGGGTGCGCGCCTCGGGCCCGTACGCCCGTGAGATCCTGCAGGCGGTCGAAGCCGTCGTCAGCCGGTCGGGCCCGGTCGATCACCCACTGGTCCGTGAACCCACGAGCAGCCAGCGGGCGGCGGTGCTGATCCTCACCAGCGACCGGGGCTTCTGCGGGGGCTACAACGCCAACGTGCTGCGGGAGGCACAGCGCCTGCGCACGCTGCTCGGCGAGCGCGGGGTCGAGGTGGTGGCCTACGCATGCGGCGCCAAGGGCATCGCCTGGCACCGGTTCCGGGCGCGGGACCTGGCGGGGGAGTGGGCCGGGTCGTCGGACAGCCCGACACTCTCCCGCGCGCGGGAGATCACCGCCGCGTTGCTGGATACCTTCGCGCGGACCACCGCCGAAGGTGGGGTGGACGAGATCCATCTGGTGTACACCGAGTTCGTGAGCATGCTCACCCAGCGCCCGGTGGTGCGCAGGATCCTGCCACTGGAGATCGAGGAAGTCGAAGGCGAGCCTGTCAGCGGACCAGTTCCGCTGTATGAGTTCGAGCCGTCCGCTCCTGTCGTGCTGGACGCCCTTCTCCCGTGGTATGTGGAGAACCGGATCTACCACGCCATGCTGGAGTCGGCGGCTTCGGAGATCGCCGAGCGCCGCCGGGCAATGAAGTCGGCCACCGACAACGCCAACGAACTGCTCGAGCAGTTCACCCGTGACGCGAACAAGGCCCGTCAGGCCGAGATTACCCAGGAAATCAGCGAGATCGTCGGTGGTGCGAACGCGCTGGCCGAATCGATCGCAGGGAGCGAGTGAGGGTCATCATGACCGCAACCTTGGAAAACGCCGCAGCCGGGGCTGGGGAGACCACTGTCGGCCAGACCGGTCGGGTGGCCCGGATCATCGGCCCCGTGGTGGACGTCGAGTTCACCGCCGAGCAGATGCCTGAGATCTACAACGCGCTGCATGTCGAGGTGAAAGTAGGCGAGCAGGCCAGGATGCTGACCCTGGAAGTCGCCCAGCACATCGGTGAGAACATGGTGCGCGCCATCTCGATGCAGCCGACGGACGGCTTGGTGCGGGGAGCCGAGGTGACCGACACCGGCATCGCTATCTCTGTGCCGGTCGGCGATGTCACCAAGGGCCACGTGTTCAACGTGCTCGGTGAGTCGCTGGACGTGCCGGTCGCCTCGCTTGAAGTCAAGGAGCGGTGGTCCATCCACCGTGATCCCCCGCCGTTCGACGCGCTGGAGCCCCGGACGGAGATCCTGGAGACCGGGATCAAGGTTCTCGACCTGCTGACCCCGTACGTCAAGGGGGGCAAGATCGGCCTGTTCGGCGGCGCGGGCGTCGGCAAGACGGTACTGATCCAGGAAATGATCCACCGCGTGGCCAAGAACTTCGGTGGTGTTTCGGTGTTCGCCGGCGTGGGGGAGCGTACCCGCGAGGGCAACGACCTGTTCGTCGAGATGTCGGAGTCGGGCGTCATCAAGGACACCGCCCTGGTGTTCGGCCAGATGGACGAGCCGCCGGGCACCCGGCTGCGGGTCGGGCTGGCGGCGCTGACGATGGCCGAGTACTTCCGGGACGTGCAGCAGCAGGACGTGCTGCTGTTCATCGACAACATCTTCCGGTTCACTCAGGCCGGCTCGGAGGTGTCCACCCTGCTCGGCCGCATGCCCTCGGCCGTGGGGTACCAGCCGACCCTCGCCGATGAGATGGGCCAGCTCCAGGAGCGGATCACTTCCACGCGCGGTCACTCCATCACCTCCATGCAGGCGATCTACGTGCCCGCGGACGACTACACCGACCCGGCGCCGGCCACCACCTTCGCCCACCTCGACGCCACCACGGCGCTCTCGCGGGCCATCACCGAGAAGGGCATCTTCCCGGCGGTGGACCCGCTCGATTCCACGTCCCGGATCCTGGACGCGAAGTACATCGGCCAGGAGCACTACGATGTTGCCCGGGAGACCCAGCGCATTCTGCAGCGCTACAAGGAACTTCAGGACATCATCGCCATCCTCGGCATCGACGAGCTGTCCGAGGAGGACCAGGTCACCGTCAAGCGGGCACGGCGGATCGAGCGGTTCCTGTCCCATCCGATGTTCGTCGCGCAGCAGTTCACCGGTCAGCCCGGAGTGTTCGTGCCGCTGTCGGAAACCGTCGCCTCCTTCAAGGCGATCTGCGAGGGCAAGTACGACCAGATCCCCGAGCAGGCGTTCTTCATGTGCGGCGGGATCGAGGACGTCGAGCGCAAAGCCGCGGAACTGGAACGCCGGTGAGCGGGGTGACGCGGTGACGCTGCGGGTTGAGTTGGTGGTTCCGGACGGCGAAGTCTGGTCCGGTCGCGCCCGGATGGTGAACGCCAAGACCCTCGACGGGGACCTGGGCATCCTGACCGGGCACCAGCCGGTGCTTGCCATCATCGCCGAGGGGAGCCTGGTCCGGATCATCGATCCGGAGTCCGCCCCGGAACAGGATGCTGGACGGGAGGTCGTCGCCGCCATCAGCGCCGGCTTCCTCGCCGTTCGGGACGACCGGGTATCGATCCTGGCCCGGCAGGCACAGCTTGGTTCCAGCGTCGATGCCTCGGCGGTACGCGCTGACCTGAACGCCGCGCTGGAATCGGCACAGGCCCCCGGAGAGCCGGAGTCTGCCGAGGTGAGGTACTCACGGGCGCTGCTGCGTGCCGCGGGCGACCGGTCCTGACGAGGGCCGGCCGGGCCAGGGATGGGCGCGAGGCTGGCGTTCGACGCGGCCTGGGTATTCGCTGGGTTCCTGGTCATCGTCGTCTTCGCTGCTGGTGGTATCGCGGTGCGGCGGATGTTGCTCGACCGGGGCGGTGGCACCGTCGAATGCGGCCTGCGGCGCCCCGGTGACGCCTGGCGGCTGGGCGTGGCCGCCTACGGCTCTGACCAACTGCGCTGGTATAACGCGGTCGGAGTGCTGCTGACGCCGGAGGAGGTCCTGCAGCGCCGCTCGCTCTCTGTGACATCGCGGCGCAAGGCCGAACCGGCCGAGGAGGCACGGCTGGGGCGGGGGATGCTGATCGTCACCTGCCGGCACGGCGAGGATCACGACACGGTGGAGCTGGCGATGGGTGAAGCGGCTCTCACCGGCTTCCTCGCGTGGCTGGAAGCCGCCCCGCCGGGCGCCTACTACGGCTGGGCCGGCTGAGGCTCGCCGAGGGCCAGCGCTGTACTACGGCCGCGGCGGCTGAGACCGGCTGAGGGTCAGCGCTCACCGCCCGGCCGCCAGAGCACCTCACCGTGATCCGCGTTGGCCCGCCGCGCGAGGATGAACAGCAGATCCGAGAGCCGGTTCAGGTAGCGCACCGTGACAGGGTTGATCGAGTCCGGGTATGCCGCCAGCGCGGACCAGGCGGTGCGCTCGGCACGCCGGGCGATCGCGCGGGCGTTGTGCAGCAGGGCTGACCCGGGTGCGCCGCCGGGGAGGACGAAGCTGCGGAGCGTGGCCAGGTCCGCGTTCTGCTCGTCGCAGTCCCGTTCCAGCGCGGCCACGTATTCGTGCGTTATCCGCAGCGGTGGGTAGGGCGGGTCCTCGCGGACCGGATTGCACAGGTCGGCGCCCACGTCGAAGAGTTCGTTCTGGATCCGGGTCAGCAGCGTGCCGATGTCCGGGGCCAGGCCGCCGAGTGCCAGTGCCATGCCGATAGCGCAATTCGCCTCGTCCACGTCGGCGTAGGCGGACAGGCGCGGGTCGGTCTTGTCGACCCTGCTCATGTCCCCCAGCGCGGTCGTCCCGTCATCGCCCGTGCGGGTATAGATCCGCGAGAGGACGACTGGCTTCTCCCTGCGGTCGTGTGGCATGGGGATCAGGCTAGCGCGCCGGCCCGCGCGCGCTTGCGGGGGCGCGCCCGGCTGAGTCTGGCCGGGAGTTGCGCCTGTTGCTGGTGAGACGGGATAGATATTCGCGGCGTTTGGGGATTAGTGGGCCGACCTGCGGGTACCCAGATAATCACCACGGTGTGACATAGTGGGACTACGGAGCGTAGCTGCCTGTTTCCCCGGCCCTCGCACCGGGTGACCGGCGGTATCGGGGGCCCGCCGGGACCGGGTGAGGGACAGCGTGGCGGGTGCGCCCCCCGGCGATAGCCGGGGGGCGCACGTCACGTCTGGGCCGGGGTGATCGAGTCGTGCCGGCGTGGGCGACGGCTCAAGGCCGGCGCAAGACGCATTGAGCCGGTATGGTTGTCGCCTACGCCCGCTCCGTGGTCCTTGAGGTGCCCGTGTACGACTATGTCATCATCGGCGCCGGCAGCGCCGGGTGCGTGCTGGCTGCGCGCCTTACTGAGAACCCGTCCACCAGAGTGCTGCTGCTGGAGGCCGGGCCGCCCGATGACGCGGACGAGATCCACATCCCCGCGGCACTGAACATGATGTTCCAGAGCACCTATGACTGGAACTTCCAGACGGTCCCGCAAGAGCGCGCGGACGGCCGGACGATCTACTGGCCGCGCGGGCGCCTGCTCGGCGGTTCCTCCTCCATCAACGCGATGATCTATATCCGTGGCGCCCGTCACGACTATGACACCTGGCGGGATGAATACGGGTGCGCCGGATGGGGCTACAACGACCTGATGCCCTACTTCCTGCGGGCGGAGGACAACAGCCGGGGCGCGTCCCCCTACCACGGCGCGGGAGGGCCGCTCTCGGTTTCCGATCTGTCCTACCGGTCCGCGCTGACCAGGGCGTTCGTGGCGTCGGCTCAGGAGTGGGGGCTGCCCGCGAACGCGGACTTCAACGGTGCGAGCCAGGATGGCAGTGGCTTCTACCAGGTCACACAGCGGAACGGGGCACGGTGCTCCACGGCGGATGCCTACCTGCGCCCGGTGCTGGGCCGGCCGAACCTGACTGTGGTGACCGATGCCCTCGTCACCCAGATCGTCGTGGAAGGTGGCCGGGCCAGGGGCGTCCGCTATCTGCAGCGCGGAACCGAGGAACTCGCCCGGTCCGATGGTGAGATCATCCTGTCCGCTGGAGCCGTCGGCAGCCCGCACCTGCTGATGCTGTCGGGGGTCGGGCCCGCTGACCATCTCCGGGAGCACGGGATCGCGGTGCGCGTGGACAGTCCAGGCGTCGGTGCCAACCTGTCCGACCACCCCTTCGTGACCGTCATGTGGCACACACCACGCACTCGCGGGCTGTGGGAGGAGGCCGGGGCGAAGAACCTCATGCGGTGGCGGTACCGGCATTCCGGGCCGATGACGTCGAACGTCGCCGAGGCCGGCGGCTTCAGCCGGACCCGGCCCTCCCTGCCGGCACCCGACCTGCAATGGCACGCGCTCGCGACCCCGTACCAGGCGCAGGGACTCGGGGACCCGGGCGTTCGCGCGTTCTCGCTCTTCGTCACGTTGGTGGATGTGGGCAGCCGGGGCCAGATCTGGCTCCGCAGTGCAGACCCCCGGCACAAGCCCGCCATCGACCCGGCCTACCTCAGCGATCCGACCGACATCGAACCGATGGTCGAGGGGGTCCGGATTGCCCGGGAATTCACCGGTGTCGGGCCGCTGAGCAAGCTGTGTGAGGGTGAATTGTCTCCCGGGCCACAGGTCCGCTCGGACGCCGAGGTGCGGTCGTTCATCCGGCGCGACATCGGGACGCTGTTCCACCCGGTCGGCACGTGCGCGATGGGCGGTAACTCGAAACTGGCGGCCAGCAAGCTCACCAGTGTCGTGGACCCGGACCTGCGTGTGCGGGGCGTGGAGGGCTTGCGGGTCGTCGATGCCTCCGTCATGCCGACCGTCCCGCGGGGCAATACCAACGCGCCGACCATCGCTATCGCGGAACGCGCCGCGGACATCATCATCGGCCGTGCGCCGCTCGCGCCGATCGACCCGGTGCTGGCCAGCGACTCGATCCTGCCGGCCGAAATGACCTGACCCGGCGGCCGTGGGCCGCGCGGCGGGCCGTCAGCGACGGTAGCGCCTGCCGTGGATGAGCGTGCCGAGCGCAAGTAGCTTGGAGACGTCCTTGTCGGTCCGGTTGAAGGTCGTCATGTTCATCAGCGGCCGCATCCGCTGGCGGGTGATGGCCTTGGCCATGGTGAACTCGCGCAGCCCATCCGGGCCATGGATCCGGCCGAACCCCGAGTCCCCGGCGCCGCCGAAGGGGAGCGCCGGCACCGAGGCGAAGCCGATGACCGAGTTGATGGCGGTCATCCCGGCGCGCATCTGGCGGGCGGCGGCCATCGCCGTCTTTTTGCTGCCCGAGAAGACAGCCGAGCCCAGCGCATACCTGCTGGCGTTCGCCAGGGCGATGCCCTCTTCCAGATCGGCCACCTTGGTCACGGTCAGGATTGGGCCGAACGTTTCATCCTGCACCGCCATGCTGGTCTCGGGCACGTCCGTCAGGATGACCGGATCGACGTATGGCCGCCGGACACTCTGCATGCCTCCCAGCACCGCCCGCCCGCCGCGGGCCAAAGCGTCCGCGATGTGGTCCTCGACGATGTCCACCTGGCTTGTCATCGTCATCGGACCGTAGTGCGCCTCACGGTCGTCGCCAGCCCGCAGTTGGCTCATCCGCTCCGACAGCTTCTCCAGGAACGAGTGGTAGACATCCTGGACCACGTAGACGCGTTCGACGCCGATGCAGGTCTGCCCGGCGTTGGATGCCGCACCCCAGGCTGCGGCATCTGCCGCGGCGTCGAGGTCCGCGTCGGCCGCCACCAGGAATGCGTCCTTCCCACCGCATTCGGCGATGAGCGGTGTCAGGTTGTCGGCGCAGGCGGCCATCACTTTGCGTGCGGTCGCGCTCGAACCTGTAAAAGCGATCTTGTCCACGGTGCTGCGGGCGAGCGCCTCACCCGTCGGCCCCAGCCCGGTCACCAGTTGCAGCACCGGGTGCTCGGGGACGATGTCGGCGAACGCACTGACCAGCCAGCCGCCGACGGCGGGGGTGAACTCACTCGGCTTGAAGACCACCGCGTTGCCGGCCGCCAGCGCGTAGGAGATGGATCCTATCGGTGTGAACACGGGGTAGTTCCATGGGCCGATCACCCCAACCACCCCGAGCGGGGCGTACTCGCGCCAGGACGCCTGGTTCACGGCGACCAGGCCGCTGCGCACCCGGCGCGGCTCGAGTATCTTCCGGGCGTGGCGGGCAGCCCAGTCGATGTGCACCACGGCGAGGAAGATCTCCAGCTTGGCATCCGCGAGTGGCTTGCCGGTCTCGATGTGGACCAGTTCGGCCAGGCGGCCGATGTAGCGGATGATGTGTGATTTCCAGGCCAGCAACCGCCGCTGCCGTTCTTTCCAGCCCAGGCCGCCCCACCACGCCGCGGCCTCGCGGGCACGCGCCACGGCCGCGTCGACGTCGGCCCTGCTGTTGACCGGGAACGTGCCGATCGGCTCACCGGTCGCCGGATTGAGCGACTCGAACGTCTCCGCCAGGGCCTGGCCCTGAGCCCACACCGTGTTCATGATCCTCACCCTGCCGTGGTATCCAGGCGCGCCCCCGAGTCAGTAAACCACCGACAGGCTCACCCCCGATAGCGTTGGGGCCGGACGGAACCGCCGGAGGTGCCGGCGTTCCGGTCAGCGGAGCCGCGAAGTGCCGGAACGACCATATGTGCTGCTCAGTTGCGCTGTATCGGTGGACGGGTGCCTGGACGCGCCGGGGCCGAGCAGGCTCGTGCTGTCCAGCGGCCAGGACCTGGACCGGGTGGACGGAGAACGGGCCGCCGCGGATGCGGTCATGGTCGGAGCCGGGACGATCCGGCGCGACGATCCGGGGCTGCTGGTCCGGTCTCCCGCGCTGCGCGCGGCGCGGGCGGCCCGGGGTCTGTGCCCGCACCCGGCGCGGGTGACCCTGACCGCCAGCGGTGACCTCGATGCGGGTGCCCGGTTCTTCGCCCCCGGGCCGGAGGAGGCGGGGGAGTCCGGGCCAGCGGAGCCCGGGCCGGGAGGGCCAGCGGAGCCCGGGCCGGGAGAGCCAGCGGAGCCCCCCCGGGGTGAGCCGGGGGGGCGGGCACCGGCAGGGCCGGGGCGGGCTGCCCCGGACCGGCCGCCGGCGGCGGAGGGCGGCCTGCGGCGTTACGTCTACTGCCCCGCTCGGGTGGCGCCCCGGCTGGCCTCGCGGCTGGCTGGGCTGGCTCTGGTCACCGGGCTGCCGGAGCCGCTGCGGCTCGATTCGGTCCTTGCCGATCTGGCTGCTCGCGGGATCGCGCGCCTCCTGGTGGAAGGCGGCGCGAACCTCGGCGGGGAATTTTTGACCGGCGGACTGGTCGATGAGTTGCACCTGGTGATCGCGCCGTTCTTTGTGGGGGACCCGGCTGCGCCCCGGTTCGCGCCACCCGCTCGCTACCCGAACGGTCCGCACCGGCCGATGACTTTGGCCGAGGTCCGGCGACTGGGCGAAGTGGTGCTGCTGCGCTACCTGTTCAGTGGTGGCGGCGGTGCCTGAATCGGGTGGTGAGCCGGCCGCACCCCGGCTGGGTGTGCCGGGCGAGGGAACTGTCGACCACGGCGGACCGGCGCTGGCTGGAGTTCACCATCGGCCTGTCCCGCCGGTGCCCACCCTCCCGGACCGCCTTCTCCGTCGGCGCGGTCGTCGTCGCCGATGACGGAGTGGCGCTGGCGACCGGCTATTCACGCGAAACAAGCCCGCATGACCACGCTGAAGAGGCGGCCCTCGGCAAGCTCCCCGCGTGTGACCCGCGGCTGGCGGCGGCTACTGTCTACAGTTCGCTGGAGCCGTGCCGGTCGCGTGCATCGCGCCCCACGCCGTGCGCACAACTGATCCTGGACGCCGGGATACGCCGGGTGGTGATCGCCTGGCTCGAACCGCCGGTGTTCGCTCCCGGGGGCGGGGCCGCACTGCTGCGGGAGGCGGGCATCAGCGTGATCGAGGTGCCGGACCTCGCGGCGCAGGCGCGTGCCGTGAACGCTGACGTGCTGAGCGGCACTGACGGGCCGTCAGCGGGCTAGCTCCGCCAGCCTTGGATCCTCCAGCGCCGCCCCGTAGCGCATGGCCACCAGGCGCCCAATCGTGGGGTGTCCGCCCAGCGGCGCGGCGCACACGGCGCCGACCTCAGCAGCGACCGCTTCCAGCGCCTGCGCCGGGAACTCCGGGCCGATGATGCACGGGGCGAGTGCCACCCGCCGGACCCGCGCCGCCCGCAACCGGTCGGCGGCCTCGGCCACGCTCGCCGGGTCATCGAGGCATGCCTGGGCGACGGGCAGCGCCAGCCGGGAAGCCAGCAGGACCGCGGCCACCCCGGCGGCCTGCACCGCCTCCGCTCCGCCCGAGGCGGCGACGATGAAGCCGTCCGCCTCGCTGACGATGCTGAGCCTGCCAACCCGCGCGCTGCGGGCCAGGCCGGCTTCGGCCAGGCGAACATGAAGTGCCTCGGCGAGCATGGGGTGGGGGCCCAGATGGCTCGCGATGAGCGCCTCCACCGGAGCCACCGATGCGACCTTGGCCAGTTCCGCGTCCACCTGCGGGTGAGGCGCGGTCAGCAGTGGGACCACCACGGCCCAGGCCATGCCTGGCTGCCTGGCCAGGTCCTCCAGGACCTCGGTCAGTGGCTGCGACGTTCCCGCCAGGTAACCCGCGTGGACGCCGATGCCGGGGCAGGAGGCCGCGGCACTGTCCGCGATGGCCTCCACGACCGCGGCACTCGCCGCGCTGGCTTCCCCGGGAACGGCCATGACCAGGGCAGGCGCCTCCGGCGGCAGCGACAGCTGATGCGGGCTGGAGTGGCGTCCGGTGCGCTGATAGCGGGACCTGCGGACCGGCAGCACCGGGGGGGACTCGTCGACAGCACCCATAGGAGGGCATCCTAACCAGGCGCGCAGTCATATGCAGGAACAACGCATATGACTGCCACAGTTTCGTGTCCAAAAGCCGGCACAAGAGCCCCCATCACCGTGATCCTGCAAGAATTCCGGCGAGTGCAGCCAGGCGTCCCGGAAACTTCCCGGCGTCATGCTCGCAGGTGTGGCCTGCCCGGCCCCGGCTGCCTGTGAAGCCGTGGGCAACGACGGGAACAGGGCCGTGGCCCTCCGGTACCTGCGGGACCGCGACCGCTGGTCCGCGGCGGCCGTCGATCGACGCTGGACCGCACGACCGTGACGGCCCGCCCGGCGCGAGCCCGCCCGGCGCGAGCCCGCCCGGCTGGGGTTCAGAAGAGGGTCAGTTCGTCACGCGGCAGCCCGCGCATCGCGTCGTAATCGAGGACCACGCACCGGATGCCACGATCCTCGGCGAGCGTGCGTGCCTGTGGCCGGAACGACTGGGCGGCGAGCACACCATGCACCGGGGCCAGCAACGGGTCCCGGTTCAGCAGTTCCAGGTAGCGGGTCAGCTGCTCCACCGCGTCTATCCCGGCCACCCGCTTGATCTCGACCGCGACGTGGGCCGCGCGGGGGCCCGGGGTACCGGGACCCTGGGCCGGCGGGTCATCGCCGACTGCATCGGTGCCTTCCTGGCCGACCTCCACACTGACCCCGGCGCCGTCCCGGCACATCAGGTCAACCGGGCCGATCGCGGTGGGGAATTCGCGCCTGACCAGCCGCCAGCCCTGGCCGAGCAGATGCACCTGCCCGGCCAGCAGTTCCTGGAGGTGTGCCTCGACGCCATCCTTGACCAGGCCGGGATCGACACCGAGGTCATGGCTTGAGTCGTGGAGTATCTCCTCCAGGGTGATGCGAAGCTCCTCACCCGTTTTGCCGATGACCCGCCAGGCACCCGGGGATTCTTCGAGCCGGCACGGCGGCGACATCCAGTTCAGCGGCTTGTAGCTGCCGCCATCGCTGTGGATGAGCACCGACCCGTCGGCCTTCACGATGAGCAACCGCAGCGCGCTCGGCAGATGGGCGCTCAGCCGTCCCACGTAATCCGCGCTGCACCGGGCGATCACTAGACGCACGCCCCGACCCTAGCGGCTGGGGGCGTTCTTGAAGACGGCCCCGTCAGGTGTAGTGGAAGCGGATTCGGAGGATCACGGCGTCCTGGCTGGGCCCGGTGCCCGCGACGGCGAAGCGGCCCACCGGTGGAGCCGGGCTATAGGGTCGCGGCCATGGATATTCGCGAGGTGGGTGTGATCGGCCTCGGAACGATGGGGGCCGGCATCGCCGAGGTCGTCGCGCGCGCCGGACTCACAGTGACCGCCGTGGAGGCCGATCCGCAGGCACTGGAGCGCGGCATGCGGACGCTGGCCGGTTCGCTGGATCGCGCGGTCGGCCGCGGCCGACTGCCCGACGCGGACCGGCGTGAGATCAGCGCCCGGGTCACCCCGGCGGGGTCGGTCGCCGACCTGGCGAACGCCGACCTGGTGGTCGAAGTCGTGCCCGAGCGGATGGAGATCAAGCGGGAGGTCTTCGCCGAACTGGACCGTGTCTGCCGCCCTGACGCCATCCTCGCGACGAACACCTCTTCGCTCTCGGTGACCGCGATCGCAGCAGGCACGGCTCATCCGGAGCGCGTCCTCGGGATGCACTTCTTCAATCCCGCTCCGCTGATGCGGCTGGTCGAGGTGGTGACGACCGTGCTGACCGCCACCCCAGCCGCGGCCGCGGTCACCGCGCTGGCGCAGCGGCTGGGAAAGCGGCCGGTCGCCGTGCCCGACCGCGCGGGATTCGTCGCGAACGCCCTCTTGCTGCCCTATCTCAACCACGCCGCCGCGCTCCTAAGCGACCATTACGCGACCCGCGAGGACATCGACACCGCGATGAAGGTTGGCGCCGGCCTGCCGATGGGGCCGCTCACGCTGGCGGATCTGATCGGCCTGGACACCTGCGTGTCGATCCTGGAGGTGCTGGCCGCCGAGTTCGGCGGCACCCGCCGCACGCCCGCGCCCCTGCTGCGGCGCCTCGCCGACGCCGGGCTGACCGGCCGCAAGAGCGGGCGCGGCTTCTACGACTACCCGGCACCGCCGGCCGAGCAGGCTCCAGCCGGGACCGCCCCTGGCTCGGTGGTGCTGGCCGGGACCGAAGCGGGCCGTGCGCCCGAACTGGCGGAACTGCTGGCGAAGGCCGGGGTCACCGTCCGCCCTGTGGCCAGTTTTGATGGGAACGAGCCTGCCGTGGCTGACCGGGCCGGTAGCGCACCGGCCCCGGGCGGGCCGGGCACTGCCGGGGGAGAGGCCCTGGCGCTCATCCTGGCCCGCCCCGGGGGGAGCGTGCTGCGCGCCGCACTTGCCGCGGGCACGCCCGCTGCGGCCGGCCTCCACCTGACCGGCACACTCGCCGAGGTGGTGGTGACCGCGGCCACGCCGCCGCGAGCCGCCGAGCAGGCCGTCGCCCTCGTCCGCCGGGCGGGGCTGACCCCGGTCCGCTCACCGGACCGGGCGGGGCTGCTCGTCTCGGCGCTGCTCTACCCGCACCTGAACGATGCCGTCTGGATGCTCCAGCAGGGATATGCCAGCGCGGTTGACATCGATACCGCCATGACGCTCGGGTGCGGGTACCCACGAGGGCCGTTGCGGATGGCCGACGAGATAGGTGCTCAGCAGTTGTGCGCGGTGCTCGCCAGCATGTATGAGCAGACCGGCGACCCCTCCTTCGTCCCCGCCCAACTGCTGCGCGACTGCGCCAGCGCGGGCCTGACCCTGAGCCCACCGCGTGAAGGGCCCTGACGAGCAGCGGTCCGGCGGGCCCGAAGGAAACCACGGGAGTAGATGGGCGGTGGGCGCCCAGGGCCGCCGCCTGCCGCCCAGCCCGTGCCTTGAGTGGAACGGACCGCTCAAGGCAGCCTGAGACCGGGACGAGATGGCCTACAGTACGGGCGTGAGTCCTCGCCGAGCCCGGCGGCTGCCGCCCGGGATGCCGCGGCGGCCCCGTGGGGGAGTGCCGCCCCAGCGGCCGGGTGCGGAGGGCGGGAACGACGAGGATGGCGCGGCCCCGCGGCTCGGCCCGGAGCGGATCGAGCAGGGACCGGACGGGCAGGACTGGGTGGTCCGGCCCGTACCGGGCGCCGCGAGTGTGAAGACCTACCGGTGCCCGGGCTGTGACCAAGAGATCCCGCCCGGCATCGCGCATGTGGTGACGTGGCGGGCGGGCACAGCCGACGCGGCCGGGCGGCGGCACTGGCACACGGGGTGCTGGGCCAGGCGGCTGCGGCCCTCCGGCCGCCGCCGGTAGACGATACGGTGGCGACCACGCTGGGCGCGGCCCACGCGGTGGCGGATCAGGCGAGGGACAGTGGCGGAGATCAGGGCGGCCACGGTGCTGCCGGCCCGGCGTGAGCCGGTAACGCTGGTGACCGCTGACGGCCTGTCACTGGTCGGGGAGATCGCCGTTCCCGCCGAACGGCCGCCGGTGGCGACCCTGGTCTGCTTGCACCCGCTGCCCACCCACGGCGGGATGATGGACAGCCACCTACTGCGCAAGGCGGCCTACCGGCTTCCGGCGATGGCCGATCTGGCGGTGCTGCGCTTCAACACCCGCGGCACGCGGTCGGAGCGGGGCCGAAGCGAGGGCGAGTTCGGCGAAGGCGAGTCCGAGCGCTTGGACGTAGCCGCGGCGATCTCCTGGGCGGTGACGGCGGGGCTGCCGAAGCTGTGGCTGCTGGGCTGGTCGTTCGGGACCGAACTGGCCCTGCGCTGGGGTAACGACCCGGCCGTGACAGGGGCGATCCTGCTCTCACCGCCATTGCGCCGCGCTGGGGACGCCGATCTCGGCGCCTGGGCCTCCTCCGGTAAGCCGCTGGTCGTGCTGGTGCCCGAACTCGATGACTACCTGCGCCCGGAGCAGGCGCGCACCCGGTTTGCGCAGGTGCCGCAGGCCGAACTGATCGCCGTGGACCGGGCCAAGCACCTGTGGGTCGGGGAGCCCTATGTCCGTATCGTGCTGAACGAGATCGTCCGGCGCCTCAACCCCGGCGCGTGGCCGCTCCCGACCGAATGGAAGGACTGACAGTGACTGTCTTCGACCTCACCGGCCGCAAGGCTTTCATCACGGGCGCCTCGCGCGGCATCGGGCGGGAGATCGCCGTGGCCATGGCGCAGGCGGGTGCGGACGTCGCCCTCGTGGCGCGCACGGCCGAGGGCCTGGCCGCGACCGAGCACGCGGTGCTGGCCTGCGGCCGGGAGGCCTTCGTGATCCCGGCGGATGTGACCGACCAGGACGCGGTCGCGGTGGCCGCAGCCGGGGCGATCGACCGCCTCGGGCATGTGGACATCGTGGTCAACAACGCCGGCGGCTCGAACTTCATCGCCGCCGTGATGGACCTGCGGATGAGCGGCTGGGACAAACTGCTGCGGCTCAACCTGACCTCGGCCGTCTACGTGTGCCAGGCGTTCGGCCAGCACCTGATCGAGCGGGGCCAGGGCTCGGTCATCAACGTGGCGTCGGTGGCGGGCCTGATCTCCTCGCCGTTCCTGGCTCCGTACGGGGCTGCCAAGGCGGGCCTCATCTCACTGACCAAGACACTCGCGGTGGAGTGGGCGCCGCACGGCATCCGGGTGAACGCGCTGTGCCCCGGTTGGACCGCGACCGATCTCAACCGCAACTTGTGGGAGGACGAAGCCGCCAGCAAGGCGACGATCGCCAACGTGCCCATGCGCCGCTGGGGCCGGCCGGAGGAGATGGCCGGGCCGGCTGTATTCCTGGCCAGCGACGCCGCTTCCTACATCACCGGGCAGGCGCTGGTCATCGACGGAGGCCAGACCACGGGCGGCTGATCTGGCTCGGATGTGGGTGGGGGCCGGCGCGAAGCGCGCCGGCCCCCACCCACATCCGAAGCGTCCTACTCAGTCCACCAGTCCTCGTCGTTGCCGTTGGCCGAGGTCTTGGCCGGGACCGTACCCTTCGCACCCGCTGACGCGGGCGCGGCGGACGGGGCCGGCGCGGGCGCTGGCCGCGACTCCGACTGCGGGGCCGGCGCGGGCGGGGGCACCGGTGAGGGCGCCGCGGTGACCGCGCGCGGCCCGATCCCGACGGCTGGCCGGCCCCCGCCCGGCTTGAGCGCGTCGGCCAGGCCCGGCATGGACGTGCCGAGCAACTGGCTGATCTGGGCCAAGTGGCTGGAGATGCTCTCCTTCTGCTTGGTCAGGTCGTCGACTTCGCGCTGAGCGGCGGCCCGGTGACGCTCGATCTCGCTCTTGGCGTCCGACAGAAGCTGGTCCGACTGCGCCTTCGCCTGGGTGACGAGCTGATCGGCGCTCTTCTTGGCACTGGCGACCGTCTGCTTGGCGTGCTGGTCGGCGTCGCGGCGGGTCTGCTCAGCCTGGGCGCTGGCCTTGCTGGCCCGCTGCTCGGCCGTGGCGGCCCGCTGCTCCGCTTCGGTGACCAGCTTCTGGGTGGCCGCCTGGGCCGCCGCCAGCCGTTCAGCTTCCTGGCGCTCGGCCTCTTCGCGGCGGGAGGCGATCTGGATCTCGAACTCCGCCTCG
Organism: Actinomycetota bacterium; assembly: GCA_027306495.1. Lineage (GTDB taxonomy): Bacteria > Actinomycetota > Actinomycetes > Streptosporangiales > Streptosporangiaceae > DAHUZQ01. The sequence continues at coordinate 32,530 of DAHUZQ010000163.1, forward strand.
GCCTGTGCGCGCTGCGCCTCGCTCTCCTCGTAGATGCGCTGAGCCTGGCTGCGCATCTCGTCGGCCTGGCGCTTGGAGGTGGTGAGGATCTCATCCCGCTCGCGCTTGGCGGAAGCCTTGAGCTGGGCCACTTCGCGCTCGGTGGTGGTACGGAGCTTGGCGATCTCCCGTTCCGCCGCGGCGCGCTTCTCCGCAACCTCGTGATCGGCCATGGCGCGGAGCTTGGCGACCTCACGCTCGGTGGTGGAGGTCAGCTCGTCGGACTCGCGCCGGGCGGAGGTCCGGATGGAGTCCGCCTCCCGCTCGGCGGACGAACGCTGGTCGTCGGTCTCCCGCTTGGCGGTGACCCGCAGTTCGGCCGCCTCGTTCTCGGCGGCGGCGCGCAGTTCGGCGGCCTCCACCTTCGCTGCGGCGTGCAGTTCGTTGGCCGCGGACCGGGACTCCTGCACGATCTCCGTGGCCTGCTCCTCGGCGAGGCGCAGCAACTGCTCGATCCGGGAACCCAGCCCGGCGTAGGTGGGGCGTTCCTGCTCGCGAAGCTGACGGTGGGCCTCGGTCAGTTCGAGTTCCCTGGCCTGCAGTGTGTCGCGGTACTGGCGGACCTCGTCGTCGAGTTGCTTCAGTACCACGTCCACCTGATGCTGGTCGTACCCGCGCATCACCCTGGCGAAGTCACGGGTAGGCGCGTCTTCGAAGAAGTTGCTGAGCTGTGCGTCGATTTCAGGCTGCATGTTGGCTTAATCCTGGTAGACGGGGATGTGCGGGGGATTCGGGCAAGCGCCCACGTACGGTCCCCCGGACTAGCCGCCTCACCCGGCGACGGTTGCCTGGGGGAGCACGGTTCAGCCGCTCGCCCGGTGCCTGGCAGCGTACTCTCCCCGGCCCGCCCGCGATGGTGCTTCAGGGTTGAGAGTGGCCCAGATACCCATGAATGCACTGCGATCGGTGCCAGCCGGGCCAATGGGAAGCGCGCCTCGCGCCCGCCGGCCGGGCTGGGCGGGGACGTGCGGGCGCTGTCGCCGCCCAGGTCAGGCGCGGGGTACCTGCACGAGTTCGGTGAGCACTCCGCCGAGATCGGCCGGGTGGAGGAAGGCCACCGAAGCTCCCATCGAACCGTGCCGGGGCCGGGCGTCGATGAGCCGGACTCCCTGACCGGCGATCCGGGCGAGTTCTCCGGCGATGTCGCTCACCCCGTAGCCGATGTGGTGAATGCCCTCACCCCGGCGGGCGAGGAACTTCCCGACCGGCGTGTCGGCATGCAGTGGCTCGAGCAACTGGATCCAGGACGCGCCGCCGGGCGCCTGGCTCACAGCCAGCATGGCCTCCCGCACGCCTTGCTCCTGGACCACCTCCCGGCTGAACACCCGCAGGTCGAACACCGACTCGTAGAAGGCGATCGTGGCATCCAGGTCACGGCAGGCGATCCCCACGTGATCGATCCGGTCCAGCATCGCTGCCTTCCTCCGCGTGATCATGACCGCCCGGTAGCACCGGCTTACCTCGGCTTCCCGGGCACTCTCTCGGTATCGTGGCAGATGTCCGGCCCCGATCGGCGGCCGGGCCACAGCGGCCCGCCCGGGCAACATCCGGGCGGCTGGCAGCGGAGGCGACCATGGCGGAAGCGGTCATCACCGGCGGCGCGCGGACGGCGGTGGGCCGCCTGCTCGGCTCGCTCAAGGACTTCTCCGCGGCTGACCTCGGCGGTATCGCGATCAAGGCGGCGCTGGAGCGCTCGGGCCTGGCCGGGCACGATGTCGGCTACGTCATCATGGGCCAGGTGCTCCAGGCGGGGGCCGGCCAGATCCCGTCCCGCCAGGCGGCGGTAGCGGCCGGGATCCCGATGACCGTTCCCTCGATCACCATCAACAAGGTGTGCCTGTCCGGCCTGGAAGCGATCGCGCTCGCCGCGACGCTCATCAGGGCGGGCGAGTTCGACATCGTGGTGGCCGGCGGCATGGAATCGATGACCGGGGCCCCGCACCTGCTCCCGAGCCTGCGCGCGGGCCACAAGTACGGCGCGGTGCAGATGCTGGACGCCATGGCCCACGACGGTCTCACCGACCCCTTCGATCACATCCCGATGGGCGAACTGACCGACAAGCGCAACGCCCAACTCGGTATCGGCCGGGCCGAGCAGGACGAGTTCGCGGCGCTCTCGCATCAGCGCGCGGCTACCGCGATCAAGGACGGGCTGTTCGCCGGCGAGATCGTGCCAGTGCCGGTCCCGCAGCGGCGGGGAGACCCAGTCCTGTTCGACACCGACGAGGGGGTCCGGGCCGACACGACCGCGCAGTCGCTGGCCAAGCTGCGCCCGGCATTCGGGCCGGACGGCACGATCACCGCCGGGTCCGCGTCCCAGATCTCCGACGGCGCGGCCGCCGTTGTCGTCGCCTCCGCCGAGGTGGCGGCGGCGCGCGGACTGCCCGTTCTCGCCTCGGTCGGCGCGCACGGCAATGTTGCCGGGCCGGACAACTCGCTGCAGTCCCAGCCGTCGCGGGCGATCGGGCAGGCCCTGGCCAAGGCGGGGCTGAGCGTGGCCGACCTGGATCTGCTCGAGATCAACGAGGCCTTCGCCTCGGTGGTGCTGCAATCCATGCGCGACCTGGGTGTGGGACCCGGCAAGGTCAACGTCAACGGTGGGGCGATCGCGATGGGCCACCCGATCGGCGCCTCCGGCGCCCGTATCGCGCTGCACCTGGTGCACGAACTGCGCCGCCGGGGCGGCGGCCTCGGCGCGGCGGGCCTGTGCGGCGGTGGTGGGCAGGGCAGCGCCCTGCTGCTGCGCGTGCCGGCGCGTGACTGACCACGGCCGTGGCCTCAACCCGATCCGCCGGAATGGAGGCGCCCGCGCCGGGTGCCGGTGACGGCCGCAGTGGCAGTGACGGCCCGGGCACGCGGATCGAGGATGGTATCGAACGGGCGCGTGGCGGTGATGCGCGTGCCCTGGCCCGCCTGGTCTCCCTGGTCGAGAACGGCAACGCCCAGCTGAGGCCGGTGATGAAGGCACTGGCTCCGCTCACCGGCCGGGCCCGGGTGGTGGGCCTGACCGGCGCGCCGGGAGTCGGCAAGTCCACGGTGACCGGCGCGCTCGTGCGTGCCTACCGGGACCGGGGCCTGCGGGTCGGCGTGCTGGCCGTGGACCCGACCTCGCCGTTCAGCGGGGGAGCGCTGCTCGGGGACCGGGTCCGGATGCAGGATCACGCGACCGATACGGGGGTATTCATCCGGTCCATGGCCAGCCGTGGCCACCTGGGCGGGCTGTCGGCCGCCACGCCGCAGGCGCTGCGGGTGCTGGACGCCGCCGGGTTCGACGTGGTGCTCATCGAGACGGTGGGGGTGGGCCAGGCGGAAGTGGAGGTCGCCTCGCTGGCCGACACCACGTTGGTGCTGGTCGCGCCCGGCATGGGTGATTCCATCCAGGCGGCCAAAGCGGGCATCCTCGAGGTCGCCGACATCTACGTGGTCAACAAGGCCGATAGGCCGGGTGTCCAGGAGACCGTCCGGGATCTGCGGACCATGATCGCGATGGCGCAGCGCGGCGAGAATGACTGGAAGCCCCCGATCGTGACAACGACCGCCATGACCGGCGAGGGCGTGGACGAGCTGACCAGGCGCCTGGACGCCCACGGGGCCTGGCTCGATTCCTGCGGCGAGCGGGACCGCCGGCGGCGGGAGCGCGCCCGCGAGGAGATCGCCGCCATCGCGCTGGCGGAACTGCGGCGGCGGTTGGGGGCACTGCCGGGTGACGACCGGCTCGGTGAGCTGGCCGGCCGCGTCGCGGCCGGCCAGCTTGACCCCTACACAGCCGCCGACGAACTCATCGCCGGCATACGATCAGCCTCCTGATTTCCCCGATGAGTTCTCAGTGCGGGAGAGGTCGACCCTGACATGACGACGACGCACATTCTTGAAACGGCCGAGTCGGACATCGCCTACGACATCCACGGCCCGCTGCCCACCGCCGACGGGCGGCCCCCGCTGTTCATGATCGGCCAGCCCATGGACGCCAGCGGCTTCGCGACGTTGGCATCGCACTTTCCCGACCGAACAGTCGTCACCTATGACCCGCGCGGCATCCGCCGCAGTGTCCGCAAAGACGGCCGGGCCGACCATGTGCCCACGGTCCAGGCCGGTGATGTGCACGCCGTCATCGCGGCACTGGGTGCCGGCCCGGTGGAGATGTTCGCGAGCAGTGGCGGCGCGGTGACCGCGCTCGCGCTCGTGGCGGCCCACCTGGGCGATGTGACCACGCTGGTGGCCCATGAGCCCCCGCTCATCCCCGTGCTCCCCGACGCCGCGGCTGCCGAGCGCGCCCAGGCCGGGTTCGTGGACACCTACCGGGCGAAGG
>DAHUZQ010000164.1 GCA_027306495.1 Actinomycetota bacterium
CACGTCGTTGTCCCGCATGGCCCGCAGCGACCGGCCGTAGGGGGAAAGGCTGAGCCTGCGGACGAACCAGAACACGGCCGCGCAGAGCACGATCGCGCCCCCGGTGAAAATCCACTGGTAGCTCAAGGGCTGGATCGAGAAGCCCTCGGTCGCGACCACCCCGGAGGTCAGCGGAGGCGGAATCAGGGACAGCCCCGCGTCGCCGTTCAGCACAGGCTTGTAGTTGGTCGCCACCAGGTTCAGCAACACAGCGGTGACGAGCAGGCCGATCGCGGCGAAGTCCCCGCGCAGTCGCCTGCCGACCAGGAAGGTGAACGGCAGCGCGATCAGCCCTCCCACGAGCGCGGCGCCGATCCACGGGATTGGGAACGGCAGGTTCCAGCCGCCGATATAGGTCTGGAAGCCACCGTTCGCCGTGTCCGCCGGCAGGGCCAGCACGCCGGCCGTGTACGCCCCGGCCGCCTGGAAGATGATGAAGCCGAAGTTCGTGACGCCCGCCATCCCGAACTGCTGGGACAAACCCAGGCAGGCCATCGCGTCAACGGCGGCGTAGATCGCCAGGTTGATTATGTAATAGGCGTTCATCAGACATCCGCTCGCTTGGTCATGTCCGTTCGCCCAGCAGCCCGGACGGGCGCACGCCGAGCATGATCAGCAGCACCAGGAAGGCGATCACGTACTTGTAATCGGCCGGGATGAACGCCGCGCTGACTTCGGTCGAGATCCCGATGATGACCGCCCCGAGCATGGCGCCGTAGGGCTGGCCGGGACCGCCCAGGAATACCGCGGCCAGGATCATGATCAGGAACAGGTCGGTGCTGGTGGCGTCGAAACTGCCCAGGTCGATCGCGAGCACGGTGCCCGCCATCCCGGCCATGGCCCCCGTGACCGCCCAGGTGATGGTGATGACCCGGCTGGCCCGGATGCCGCAGTTGCGGGCGAGTGCCCGGTTGGCGGCCGTGGCGCGCATCGCCTTGCCAAGCCTGGTGTAGCGGAGCAGGGCATGGGTCGCCAGCATGACCACCACGGCCAGCGCCATGATGACCAGTTCCACCGCGTTGAGGAGCAGGCCCCCGGCGTCGAACGTGCGGCCCTGGTTCACGTTGTAGGACACCGCCACCCCGCCGGCCAGTGCCTGCACACCGAACTCGATGATCAGGGTCAGCCCCAGCGAGACGATCACCATCGTGATGGGCGAGGCACGGCGTCGCTGGAATGGCGCGTACACCCCGGCGTTGAGCAGCACCGACAGTACCGCCCCGGCCGCCATCGCGGCCAGCATGCCGATCCACACCGAGATGCCCTGGACATTCACAAGGTAGGCGACGAAGGCGCCGAAAATCATGACCGCGCCGAAAGCCAGGTTGAGCACGTCGGTGACCCCGAACTGCAGCGTGAAGCCGACCGACGCAATGGCCAGCACCGCGGCGGTCACCAGCCCGAACCCGAACGCGGAAACAGCTAGGCTCACCGCGCGCCCGCCCTCCGCTCGTGGGCCCGCCCGCCCGGTCCGGGCTTCCTGATGGAAGCCCGGACCGGGCGGACCGATGACGGCAGCATCATCCGGACAGCGCCCTGAGCTGGGCGGTGGTGATGTTGCCGACCACGTTCACCGCTCCAGAAGCACTGTAGGTGTCGATCTGGAACAGGCCGGTGGAGTCGTGATAGGCGTCGAAACTGGTTGGGCCACCGGGACCCTCGTAACGGATAGCCTTGCCCTGCTTGAGGAGCGCAGCGCAGGCCACGAAGGACGGGCACACCGTCGCGCCGGGCACGCCATCACCGATCTTGATGATGTCAGGCGCGTACACGCTAGGCGTCGTGCTCTTGGACATGAGCATGGCCAGTGCGGCCAGGTTGATGCCGTCGTAGAGGTGCACACCGCCAGGGGCGCTCAGGTACGTGGTGAAGTTGCCTGTGACGCCGGGCACCTTCCCCTGCTGCGACAGCAGCGCGGACTTGAACGCGTTGTAGGCGGGACCGCTCGTCTCGGTCACCAGGTTGTCGGCGTGGAAGTTGGCAGCCAGGGTGGGTGCGCCCACCGCCGCCGCCGCTGCCTTGAAGAACGCCGGGGAGATCAGCGCCGAGGTGCCGATCACCGGGATCATCTTGCCGCCGTTGAGCTGCTTGATCTCGGACAGCAGGGTCGGGTCGGCGGTCCCGAGCGCTTCGGTCATGACCGCCTGCGGGTGCGAGGACACGATCGCCTCGGCCTCAGTGCGGAAGGTGTTGGCCGACTCGTCCAGGGTCTGGTTGGTGGTCATGGTGATCCCGGCCTTCTTCAGGGCGGCGATAGCCGGACCCACGAAGGCCTGCGACCCGATGTCGTTGCCGAAGGCCAGGGCGATGCGCTTGTAGCCCAGCTTCTGGGCGATCGCCACCAGTGCGTAGGCCTCTTCCAGGTCTGGGGGGACCAGCCGGTAGAAGTACGGGAAGTGGACATGGTCGAACTCGGACTGCCCGGTCATGCAGAACATGGCCGTCTTGTGGGCGTTGATGATGGGCACGACCGAGGCCGCCTCGTCCGAGGTGCAGCCGATGACCAGCGCCAGGTTCGGCGTGGAGGCGTACAGCTGGTTGACGGCGGGCACCGCGTCAGCGGGGTCGCCCCGGGTGTCCACGCTCTTGCAGTTGAGCGAGTGCCCGTCCACGCCTCCGTGGGCATTGATGACACTGGTCGCGCCGTAGCAGGACGCGAGGTATGTCGGGCCGAGCGCGGCGTCGGGCCCGCTGAAGGGGGCGACGTCGGCGACGGTCAGCGCGCCGGACGACGCGCTCGTGCTCGGACTCGGGCTGCTGCCCGAGCCACCACCCGAACTGCCGCAGGCGGCCAGTACGAGTGAGGCAGTGGCTGCGACGGCCGCGGCCGCGAGCCGAACCGGGCGCCCGCCCATAGGGCGTCTGGCGCCTGCGGCCGCAGCCGCGGGGCCGAGAGTGAAGGACTTCATGGATCCTCCGAAATGCGCTGGTGGGGGACTAGCCAACCGGTAGAGGGAACGGGGGGACCATGCCGGACGGGCTCAGAGCCCGGCGGCCTTGGTATCGGTGGGCCGCCAGCGCCAATCGCTGGGCGCGCCCTTCTCGGCGATGACACGGTTGCGGATGGTGCCCACACCCTCGACGGTCACCTCTATCTCGTCGCCGGGCTCCATCCAGACCGGCGGGGTACGGGCAAAGCCGACCCCGCCGGGAGTCCCGGTGGCGATCACGTCACCGGGAGCCAGGTAGGTGAAGGATGAAAAGAACTCGACCGTGGCCGGCACGCTGACGAGCATCTGCGAGGTGCGTGCTGACTGCATCACCGTGCCGTTGAGGGTCGAGGAGATCGCCAGGTCGCTGACGTCGATCTCGTCGGTCGTCACGACCTCCGGACCGATCGGCATGCTTCCCACGAAGTTCTTGCCGGCCGTCCACTGGCTGCCCGCCCGCTGCCAGTCCCGGCACGATGCGTCGTTGAGCACCACGAACCCGGCGATCGCCGCCAGGGCGTCCTCCGCACGGATATAGCGGCCTCCCCTGCCGATCACGATGCCGAGTTCGGCCTCGTAGTCGTACTTGTCGGTCAGCGCGGGCTTTACGAGGTCGTCGTAGGGCCCGAGCACACTGTCCGAACCCCGGACGAACGCGTCCGGCCAGGTCGGGACCGCACGGCCCCCTTCCAGCGCATGCTCGCTGTAGTTCAGCCCCAGGCACAGGATGCGTGGCGGGGTTGGCACGGCCGGACCGAAGTCGGCCAGGCTCACCTCCCGCCCATCCCGGTCCTGCAGGCCCCGGATAGCGTCCAGGGCGGCGTCCCCTGAGCAGAGCACGTGGTGGAGCGACGACATCCGGGGGTCTCCGGTCGCCTCCGCGACATCGACGTAGCCGGAGCGCGCCTTGACGTGCAGGCGCAGTCCCTCGGGGGTGGCTATGGTGGCAAGCCTCACGAGCCGGTCTCCTTGGTCTTGCAGGTCGGAAGTTGCTGGTCAGAAGTCGCGGGCCGAGCACAGCGCGCTATCCGGGCTGCCGGGGGGCCTCCCGGTAACCCGCCGCAGGACCGGCTGAAGCGGGCGCCGCGCTCGCTGGGGGTGGGCGGCCAGCGCGGGAACGCGATTGGTTGTGCCAATCGGATTGGTTGAGCATAGGTCTGGACCGATTCAAGGGTCAAGGGTGTGACCAGTGAGAGTACCGATGCAGACCGGTTACAGTATGATCTCGAATGGTATGATTGGTTGAGCTGACCGCCACCAGGGGGCCGCGCGGGCCCGGCTTGAGCAAGGTGGAGCCTGCATGAACGGCGCAGCCGCAGAGACCCCCGCCCCAGTTGCCGACCGGGGCCGCACCCTCGCCGAGGTGATCCTCGCCGAGACCCGCCGCGCGGGCCTGGACGCCGGCGGACGCCTCCCCACCGAACGCCAGCTTGCCGAAGACTTTGGGGTCAGCCGCACCTCCGTGCGCCGGGCACTGGACGTGCTCGAAGCGGGGGGACACATCTCCCGGGAGGTCGGCCGGGGGACGTTCCTGCGGGATCCGCACGCGATCGGCCCGGGCATCCTCGGCCCGGCTTCCGACGACGGCGAGTCCACCATGGCGGGCGGTTTCGCGCCCGCCGACGTGATGGCGATCCGCCGGCTGGTCGAACCGCCCGCCATGAGACTGGTCGTGGCCTGGGCGAGCGCGGCGGACTTCCGGGAGATCGACCGCTGCCTGGCGGGCTGTGAACAGGCAGCCCGCTACGACGATTTCGAGCTGTGGGATCTGGCCCTGCACCGTGCCATCGTGGCGGCTGCCCACAGCCCGTTGCTGACCAGGCTGTACGGGGTCATCGAAGACGCCCGGCACGGCAGGTTCTGGGGCGATCTGAAACGGCGCACCACCTCACCCGAACGCCAGCAGCTCTACCAGGCCGATCACCGCGAACTGGTGTCAGCGCTGCGGGTGCGAGATGCCGACCGTGCGGCCGAGGCGATGCGCGCGCACCTGTCCAGGGTGGGCAGCGCGCTGCTCGGCGCGACAGACTGAGGCGCACGCCAGCCAGGGGTCCCTTGCCGCGCCGGGCGGCTGTCACCCCAGAGCCACCCCGGAGCCATCCCGACGCAGGACTTGCCGCGCCGGCCAACCGGTGCTGACATCCGCATGCAGGACTTGCCGCGCCGGGCGGCGGCTGGCCCGCCGCCCGGCGCGACGCTGATGCTAACTAACCGCCGTAGCCACCGTAGCCGCCGCCCCCACTGCTACTTGAGGTCGGCGCCGGGGTCGGCTTCCCGTGCGCGGCGGACAGTACCACCGCGTGCCACAAGCCGCCGAAGGAGTTGAGGCCATTCCCGTTCGTCTGGCCGGCCGCGGTGTCGCCCGAATAGGTGTACAGGGGGTGGCCGTTCCAGGTGGCCTGCACGGCCCCGTCCGTACGCGTGAACGAACTCAGCGTCCCACTGATGGTCATCCCCGAGGCAGCCTGCGGCTTCCCGGCGACCAGCGGCCATATGGTCAGGCACGAACTCGTGCACTTGGAGGCGCTGGTCGTATCGATCGAGAGGTAGTACAGCGTGTGCCCGGCCGAGTTGGCCAGCACCGTGCCGAGGCTGGTGCTCTCAGTCTTGAGCGTGGCCGTCTTGGCCCCCGAGGCCGCCGCACTCTGCGTGGGGCTCGAAGTGGTGCCCGCGCCACTTGTGCTACTCGGGCTGTTGCCGCACGCGGCCACGAGCAGCCCGATGGCAAGCACGCCTACCGGTACCAACTGTCGGTATCGCATCGCAAGTCTCCAATCCCCACTCTCAGAGCCGGGTCTTCCTCTGTTGACACGTAGCCGGGAAGCTAACCGTTCACTCAAATCTTCGGTTGCCTGCCGGGGCCGGCAGGGACGCACGGAGCGGGGCCGGGCGATCAGGGCGCGATCCGCTGGCACAGCCAGGCCAGGGACAGCGGATAGCGGTAGTCGATGGCCATGTGGGTGGCATCGAAGAGCTCGAAATGGATCACCTCATCCGGCACGCCGGCCTGGGCCAGCGCACCCCGGAAAGCTTGCGCCCCGATATCGAGGTACCACTCGTCACGGGTGCCCGCGTCGATCCAGATCGCCGTCAGCCCACGCAACTGCTCGGCGTAGCGTGGAACCATCCGCACCGGATCCCAGTCCAGCCAGCGCTGCCAGACCTCGGGCCGCAGCACGCCGGTCCCGGGGTCGAAGGGCAGGTCCACCGTGCCGTCGGGACGCGCCGAGAAGCACGCCGACACGCCGAGCAGCATCAGCAGTTCGTGATCGGCCGCCTTGGTGAACGACGTCCGCGACCGGAAGTCGGCCCACCAGCGCCAGATGTCACCGTCATAGGCGCGCAGGTGCCGCACGCTCTTGCCGAACTCGGGGATGTAGCTCAGTTCATACAGCGAATCCCCGGCGTGGGTGGCGAGCGCGCCGAACAGGTCCGGGCGCAGCATCGGCGTGATCATGGCGCCGAACCCGCCGCTCGACTTGCCCATGATCGCCCGCTGTCCGGCGGCCGGGATGGTCCGGTACCGGGCATCCACCCACGGCACCACCTCATCGCAGAGGTAGGAGTGGTAGCGCCCGGTGCCCGGCGAGTCCACGAACTGGCTCCCCCCGTAGGCGGTCCACGCGTCCACGTACACCACGATGGCGGGCGGCGCCGCGCCCGCCGCGAAGACGGCGTCGGCCGTCTCGGTGAACGGCTGCCGGTAGGCCGACCGGTTGGCCCACATGACCAGGTGACCGGTGTAGCCCTGGATCACGTACACGGACGGGTAGCGGCGGGTGGGATCATCGGCGTACCCGGGCGGCAGGTAGACCCAGATCGGCCGCTCATGGGGGTCGCCGAGCGGGTTGCCCCGGAGCAGTTCGCTGACGATGACCCGCTCCTCGATGTGGCCGGCCAGGTCGGCGGACCAGGGCAGCATGGGCCCCTCCTTCCAATGGTGTGCAGATGACCACTCTCCCAGACGCGCCGGCCCGCACTGGCGCTGCGCCCGGTTCCGCTTTTCGCGCCGGCACCGGGGATCTACGGTGGAGCGCATGACCGGGCAGGACAGCCGCGAGGCGGCCGAGAAGAATTTCGCCGGTGCCGTCCTGGCAATGACCGCCAGCCCGGCACCGGGCGCGCCCGGGCGCCCGGTCCGCGAGGGATCGGCATTGACCGGCGAACGCTGCCTGGAACTGTTCGGCGCTCAACTGGCGAGCCGGCACCTCGACCTGGCGGCCCGCTGGCTCCGTGAGCGCCGGGCCGGCTTCTACACGATCGGCTCCGCCGGGCACGAGGGCAACGCCGGGGTGGCTGCCGCGCTGCGGTGCAGCGACCCGGCACTGCTGCACTACCGCTCGGGTGCCTTCTACCTGGCCCGCGCAGCCCAGGCCGGCCCGCCCCACGACGGGGTCCACGACGTGCTGCTCGGCTTGACCGCCGCGGCCACCGAGCCGATCGCAGGTGGCCGGCACAAGGTGTTCGGGAACGCCGCCCTGCACGTCATCCCGCAGACCTCCACGATCGCCTCCCACCTGCCGCGCGCGGTGGGCCTGGCCCTCACTCTCGGCCGGGCACAGCGGCTGGGCCTGCCCACACCATGGCCGGAGGACGCCATCGTCGTGGCGAGCTTCGGCGACGCCTCGGTCAACCATTCGACCGCCACCGGCGCACTCAACACCGCCGCGTACTGCCACTACCAGCGCCTGCCCGTGCCGTTGCTGGCGGTCTGCGAGGACAACGGATTGGGCATCAGCGTGCGCACCGCCGCGGGATGGGTAGCCGAGGCGGCCGCGGGCCGGCCCGGTATCCAGTACTTCCACGCAGACGGGTCCGATCTGGCGCAGGTGTACGACACCGCCCTGGCCGCCGCGGCCTGGGTGCGGGAACGCCGCTCCCCCGCGTTCCTGCACCTGTCGGTGGTGCGCCTGGGCGGTCACGCGGGCTCCGACACCGAGACCGGCTATCGGGACTTCGCGGAGATCACCGCCGACCTGGCCCGCGACCCACTGGTCGGGACCGCGCGCCTGCTGGTGGAGGCGGGGCTGCTGACCCCGGCCCAGGTGATCGGCCGCTACGAACTATCGCGGGAGGAAGTGCTCGCCCGGGCGAGCGAGGTCGCCGGAGCGCCACGGATCGCCAGCGCCGCACAGGTGATGGCCCCACTCGCGCCCCGGCGGCCCGGCCAGGTGCGGGCCGCCGCCACCCGGCCAGCCCCCGCCGACCGGCGGGAGGCCGCATTCGCGGGCCGTCTCCCCGAGGCGGCGGGCCCGCTCACCCTCGCCCAGCAGATCAACGCGGCTCTCACGGACGCGATGGCAGCCGATCCCCGGGTGTGGGTCTTCGGCGAGGACGTGGCCCGCAAGGGCGGCGTATACGGCGTCACGAGGGGCCTGCTGGCCCGGTTCGGCGCCGGCCGGGTCTTCGACACGCTGCTGGATGAGCAGTCCATCCTGGGCCTGGCGCTGGGAGCGGGCCTGGCCGGCATGCTGCCCGTTCCCGAAATTCAATACCTCGCCTACCTCCACAACGCGGCCGACCAGATCCGCGGTGAGGCCGCCACACTGTCCTTCTTCTCCCAGGCTCAGTACCGCAATCCGCTGGTGGTGCGCATCGCCGGCCTCGCGTACCAGGAGGGGTTCGGTGGGCACTTCCACAACGACAACGCCGTCGGCGCGCTCCGGGACATCCCGGGGCTGATCATCGCCGTTCCCGCCCGGCCGGAGGATGCCGCCCCGATGCTGCGCACCTGCCTGGCGGCGGCACGGGTGGACGGCAGCGTCTGCGTCTTCCTCGAGCCGATCGCCTTGTACCACCAGCGGGACATGTGTGAACCGGGGGACGGTGGATGGCGCGCCCCCTATCTGCCCCCCGCCGCCTGGCCCGATGGCCACGTCCCGGTCGGCCGGGCACGCACCCATGGCGACGGCACCGACCTGGCCATCGTCACGTTCGGGAACGGGCTCCGGCTGAGCCTGTGTGCCGCCGAAAGGTTGCGCGCCGCCCGGATCGGTGTCCGGGTGCTGGACCTTCGCTGGCTCGCTCCCCTGCCGGTGGACGACATCCTGCGCGAGGCGCGTGCCACCGGCCGGGTGCTGGTGGCCGATGAGACCCGCCACAGCGGCGGGGTCGCCGAAGGTGTGCTGGCGGCACTCGCCGACGCCCGATTCGATGGCAGGGTGATGCGCGTGACCAGCCAGGACAGCTTCATCCCGCTCGGCGACGCGGCTAGCGAGGTGCTGTTGTCCGAGCACTCGATCGCGGAATCCGCCCGTGCCCTGCTGCGAAGAGCGTTGCCGCCGCCGGGAAGCGGTCCGCCCACCGGGTTTCATGATCACGGAATCCCATCAGTCAATAGAGCTGACAGGACTCCGTGATCATGAGCGCAGCGCCCGCAGTTGGCGCACAGGAGGCAGGCACGGGGCGGATGCGCCGGCCGGGTCCTTGCCCCAGCCACCTATGCTGCTGGCATGCGCACCGCCCGTGGATGGACCGGTTACGCACCGCTTAGCGGTCGCCCTCACGCGGATATCGCGGAAACCGCTGCCCGCGGGCCGGAACTCGCGGATCTGGGCAGGCTCGCCCGGCGGGCGGTCCGGCAGGTGGTCCGTGTGGCACGGGCCGACGAGGCATCAGTCGCCAACCTGCTGGCTTCGCACCTCGGACCGGGCGCCGACACGGTCTCGGTGGTCAGCGCCTCCTGGCCGCGATACGACCACGTGAACGTGCAGGCCGGCCTCGACGAATGGCTGTCTGCGGACAGCCGCGAGCACCGGGTCGCCGGGCTGACCGGGTTCCGGTTCCATCCACGCATGGCCGGGCTGTCGGATCTCCTCCGGCCCGGGCCGTTCACCCGCGGCATCGCGGTGGGCAGCGTGACCACCACGGCGCTGCCGGCCGGGCCGGGTGGCCTCACCCGACCGTGTGTGCAGGGCGCGGTGTACCTGGTGACCGAGGAAGACGGCCCGATGGCGCTGCTGATGCGCGGCCCCGACGACGATGGTCCCGCGGACCGGGTGGTGGTCGAGGTCGCCGCCCAGGAGCCGGCGCGCGCGCAGCGGGCAGTGGACGGGATCCGCCGCCTCGCCCTCGAACGCAACGTCTACCGGGGGCACATCATCGAGTTCGGCGCCGCACTGTTCGGCCGCGGCGACCGCGCGCTGCTCAGCTTCGTGGACCGGCCAGAGGTCATCCGCGACCAGGTGATCCTCCCCAGCGACGTGCTGGAAGGGATCGAACGGCAGGTCCTGGGCATCGCCCGTCACTCCGCCCGGCTCAGCGCCAGCGGCCAGCATCTCAAGCGGGGGGTGCTGCTGCACGGACCGCCTGGCACGGGCAAGACCCACACCATCCGTTATCTGCTCAGTCGGCTGACCGATGTCACCGTGGTCCTGCTGTCGGGCCCCGCGCTGCGCCTGATCGGGGATGCCTGCTCGGTCGCCCGTGCCCTCGCGCCCGCGCTCATCGTGGTGGAGGACGTGGACCTGATCGCCGAGCATCGTGAGATGGGCGCTGGGCAGCATCCGCTGCTCTTCGAACTTCTCAACGAGATGGACGGCCTCGGCGAGGACCTGAACGTGACCTTCCTGCTCACCACCAACCGGCCGGACCTGCTGGAGCCCGCCCTCGCCGCCCGGCCGGGCCGGGTCGATCACGCGGCGCTGCTGCCGATGCCCGACGCCGATGCCCGCGAGCGGCTGCTCCGCCTGTATCAGGGCAGCCTGGTGCTCGATCTTTCGGAACCCGGCCGGGTGATCTCCCGGACGGAGGGGGTCACCGCCTCCTTCATGAAGGAGCTGCTGCGCCGTGCCGCCCTGCAGGCGGCCGAGGACGCCGAGGCGCGTGCGGATGACACGGTGGCCCCGCTGCGGGTGACCGATGAGCACCTGAACGCCGCACTGGATCAGCTCATGGACTCGCGCCAGGACCTGACGCGGGTGCTGCTCGGCGGCCGGGCGGGCGGCAGGGACGTGGCAGCAGGACGGCCCGCCGGCGCTGAGCCAGGAGCACGTGGGCGGCCCCGGCCCGGCGGGCCCGCGATGGGCGCCGACGCCGTCGTCCGCGATCCCGCCCGTGGCCGCCGGCCCAACCGCCCCCCGCCGGCCCCCTAGTACTCGAACTCGCCCTGTGGTGCTAGAGGCCTACCGTCGCGGTCAGGTGCCCGAGCAGTGCGGTGGTGACCTCGGCGGCGTGTGAGACGTTGGCCAGATGGGCTCCGCCCCGGATCACCCGCAGCCTCGCGCCGCGGATACCGCGGGATATGACCGCTCCGTGCCAGGGCGGGGTCGCGGGGTCATCGGCGCCAGCGACGACCAGTGTCGGGGCCGAGACGCTGCGCAGGACCGGGCGCAGGTCCATCGCGGCGATGGCCTCGCAACACCCCGCGTAGCCTTCCGGGGTGACTGTCCGCAGCGTGCCGGTGAAGCCCGCGACGACGGCAGGCTTCCGGCCGGTGAAGGCGGGAGTGAACCAGCGCGCCACGACGGCCTCCGCGATCGCGCCCATGCCGTCCGCCCGCACGGATGCCGCCCGGTCGAGCCAGAGCCGTTCCGGAGGCAGATAGGCGGACGTGCAGCAGAGCCCCAGCGCGGTGATCCTTTCCGGAGCGTGCGCGGCCAGCCACATGCCGACCATGCCGCCGAGCGAAATGCCGCAATAGGCGGCTCTTGCCACCCCCGCCGCGTCGAGCAGGCCGAGCACGTCGGCGCCTAGGTCCGCGATGCGGTAGGCGCCGGGTGGGGCCGGCGAGCCGCCATGGCCCCGGTGCTCGTAGCGGAGCACCCGGAAGTGGTGCGCCAGCACCGGGACCTGCGGCGCCCAGACCTCGCCGGTGGTGCCGAGCGAGTTCCCGAGGACCAGCACGGGCGCATCCGGCGGGCCGTCCCAGGTGGCGGCCAGGCGGACCGCGTCCCGGTCAGACATCGAAGAAGACCGTCTCGCCGTCGCCGCGCATCGTGATGTCGAATCGGAACAGCCCGGGCACGGCAGGATCGGCCTTGGCGATGAGCGTGCCGGCGCGGTCCGGGTCCACCTCGCGAAGCACCGGGTCGGCCGCGTTGGCCTCCTGCTCATCGCCGAAGTAGATCCTGGTCACGACCCGGTCGAGCAGCCCCCGCGAGAACAGGCTGACATCGATGTGCGGGGCTTCGGTCCCGCCGTCCGGGCACGGCAGCGCACCCGGCCGCAGGGTGACGATCCGGTACGACCCGTCCGCGTCGGTCGGGCAGCGGCCGAACCCGCGGAAACCGGCGACCTTCGGCTCGGCGGCGCCGCGTGGGTCATCCGGGTGGCCGAACCGGCCATCGGGATCGGCCTGCCAGGTTTCCACCAGCGCGTCCGGGACCGGAGCACCCGCGCCGTCACGGACCACCCCGGTGATCGTGATGGCGCCGGGCGTGCCCTCGGGGACCACGAACGGCCCGTCGGTCCAGGGCAGCCCCATACCCAGGTACGGGCCAACGGTCTGCGAGGGCGTCAGCCCGGGGCCGGTCACGCGTCCCCCTCGTTCTCGAAAACGGTCGCGCGCTGGCCACGCAGCACGATGTCCCAGCCGAATCCGAGCGCCCACTCCGGTTCGGTCAGGTCGAGGTCGAAGCGGCAGATCAGCCGTTCCCGCGCGGCCTGCGGCACCGAGTTGAAGATCGGGTCCTGGAAATACAACGGGTCGCCGGGGAAGAACATCTGGGTGACCAGGCGCTGGGTGAAGGCCCTGCCGAACAGCGAAAAATGGATGTGCGCGGGACGCCAGGCGTTCGGGTGGTTGCGCCAGGGGTAGGCACCGGGCTTGATCGTGACGAACCGGTAGCGGCCCGAGGAGTCGGTGACGCAGCGCCCCACACCGCTGAAGTTCGGGTCGAGCGGTGCGGGATGTTCGTCCACCGCATGGTGGTAGCGGCCCGACGCGTTCGCCTGCCAGATCTCCACCAGCGTGTCCGGGACCGGGCGCCCGTCGCTGTCCAGCACCCGGCCGGTCACGATGATCCGTTCCCCCAGTGGTTCTCCGCCGTGCCCGGTGGTCAGATCCGCGTCCGTTGCGGTTACCCGGCCCTCACCCAGCAACGGGCCGGTGATCTCCGTCAGGTGCTGGGGCAGCAGCACCGGCGGTTGACCCGGTGCCCGCAGCGCCGTCGAGCGGTACGCCGGCGAGTTCAGCGGCGGGTGCACCCCAGCAGGCCGTTCATATTCAGGCAGGGAGAACGCAGCGGGGGCGGTGGGCTGGTGAACGGTCATGAACCTGCTCCTTCGGGGATCCTCGCCTGCAGCGCACGCACGGCTGCCAGTTCGGCGTCCGATGGGGGTGTGAGCACCTGAAGGTGAGCGGACACGGCGAGGTCCCATCCGGTCCTCGCCGCCACGTCAGCGACGGCGACACCGGGAAAGATCCCGGTCAGCGTGAGTTCCCGGCTCACCGGGTCGGGCTCCATGACCCCGAGATCGGTGATGACCTTGCGGGGACCTGCCCCGGTGAGCCCCAGCCGTTCCCGGTATCCGGCGCCGTCGCCGTAGCCGACGGACGTGATGAAATCGACCCGTTCGACCAGGGAGCGGGTGGATTGCCGGATCACGATGATCACCTCGCGGCACGAGGCGGCGATCTCCGGGGCGCCGCCCGCGCCCGGCAACCGCACCTTGGGCTGGTCGTATGACGGGCCGATGACGGTGGTGTTGATGTTGCCGAACCGGTCCAGTTGCGCGGCGCCGAGGAAACCGACATCGATCCGGCCGGGCTGAAGCCAGTAGTTGAAGATCTCCGGCACGCTCACCACGGCGTCGGCTGTCTCCGCGAGCACCCCATCGCCGATCGAAAGCGGGAGCCAGGCCGGCTTGGCGCCAATCGTCCCCGATTCGTAGATGAGGACCAGGTTGGGGGCGTGGGTCGCGCGGGCGAGGTTCGCCGCGGTCGACGGCAGCCCGATGCCCACGAAACAGGTCATGCCGTCGCGCAACGCCCGCGAAGCGCAGACCGTCATCATCTCGTCGCTGGTGTATGCGGTGTCCTGCGTGTCATCGGGAACCAGGCTGCTGACCTGCCGCGGGGTACCCGTCATGCGGTTCCGCCCCATGCGTCCCCGGCGGATCGGCTACTTGCTCCCACGGCATTCCCGGCGCCGGTCAGCACCGCTCCGGCGTCCGCCGCCGGCCGGGCGGGCCCCTGCACGTCGCTTTTCAGCCACTGCCCGAACCGCTCCCGGTCCCGGCTGATCGCATCCCATGCCACGTAGAAGTCGTTGTCCCGCTGGGAGTAGCCGAGCGCGTATGAAGGATGGGATCCGCCGGGCACGCACGCGATATAGTCCACGGTCCAGGCCGGCAAAACCACCGCGCCCGGCTGTGGCGTCAGCCTGTCCACGATCTCCTCCACGGTCACCACGGCACGGCTGGCTGCTAGCACGGCTTCCTTTTGGACGCCAACAATCCCCCACAACTGGACGTTCCCGGCCCGGTCGGCTTGCTGGGCGTGAATGATCGTCACATCCGGGCGCAGCGCGGCGACCGCGGTAAGCGTCTCGCCTGTGAACGGGCAGGTGATGGGCTTGACTGTGGGCTGGCCGTCCAGGCCCGGCAGGTTCTCCAGACCAGTCCCCCGGTATCCCCGCAGGACGGCGAATGGGACCCCGGACGCGCCCGCGACGTAACGGTTCGCCATGCCGGCGTGGCGGTGCTCTTCGAGCAGGAGCGGGCTGGGCCAGCCGTTCTCCACCGCGTCGCGGAACCGGTGCAGGGACCCGACGCCGGGGTTGCCACCCCAGGAGAAGATCAGGCGACTCGCGCAGCCCGCACCGATGAGCTGGTCATAGATGACATCCGGGGTCATCCTTATCAAGGTCAGGTCGCGGCGCTCCTGCCGGATCACCTCATGCCCGGCCGCGAAGGGGATGAGGTGGGTGAACCCCTCCATCGCGACCGCGTCCCCGTCGAAGACACTGGCCGCGATGGCGTCGGCCAGTGACACGAACTCTGCCATGCCTCTCCTGCCCAGCGTCCTGCCCGCGACGAAACCACCAGCATCATGACCGTGTTCATGGCATGAACGCAATCAGCACAGTCGTTCGGGATACGGACACTTTAGCCGGGGGCGCGACCGTGACCACGCCCGGCCGCCCGCCGCGACCCCGCCCCGCCCGCGAACCGGGCCGCGCCCGGCCTGCAGCCGGTGCCACGCCCCGCCCCCGAACCCGCGCCACACCCCGCCCCCGGTGCCGCGCCACGCCCCGCCCCCGGTGCCGCGCCACGGCCGGTGAAAGGGTGCCGCGTGGTCCTCACTGACCCTCGGACAGCACCTTCGCCGCGATGGCATACGCCCGGTTGGCTGCGGGCACCCCCGCGTAGACGCAGGCGTGCAGCAGCACTTCTTTGATCTGGTCGGGAGTCAGGCCGTTGCGGAGCGCGGCCCGCACATGCATCGCCAGTTCCTGCTCCTGGCGGAGCACCATCAGTGCCGTCAGCGTCACCATGCTGCGCTCCGCTCGGCTCAAGCCGGGCCGGGACCAGACTTCGCCCCAGGCGTAGCGGGTGATGAAGTCCTGGAAGTCCGCCGTGAACTCGGTCGTGCCGGCGACGGCCCGGTCCACGTGGGCGTCGCCGAGCACCTCCCGGCGTACTCGCATGCCCCGTTCCGTGCGGTCGGCGTCGTCCATGCCGCTCCCCTCCCGGGTGGTGCTGTCCGGATCGCCCCTTTCGGGACGCACCCGCTGACCTCGTCGGGGGAACGCTAGCCGCAGCCCACCCAGATCGCAGCCCGCCCAGATCACAGCCCAGCTGGTTCCGGCCACCTTTCCATGATCGTGGTTGATTGGGTAGGAAAAATGCCGCCTTATCAA
>DAHUZQ010000168.1 GCA_027306495.1 Actinomycetota bacterium
CACTCAGCCCCGGTGGGTCCTGGCGGCGCAGTTCACGGCTCAGCCGGACCAGCGCCAGCCGGAGCCGGTCAGCGAGCACAGCGCTGTCCCCAGGAGCTGTCAGGCCCGCCGCCGCTGGTGCGGCTCCCAGCTCGTCAGCCACAGGCATCCTCCACCGCGAGTACGTATCAATGTGAAAATTTAGCCTTGATACGCAACGAAGGCCAGCCCCGGGCGGTGACCTGCAGGCCGGCCCGCAGCGTGGCGTGCCGAGCGCGGGCGCAACCGCGTTCCCCAGGCGGAAGCTTGCCGGGTCCGCTGAACGACATAGGCACGGGCACGGACGCGGCGCGGGCGCAACCGCGTTCCCCACAAACCAGGCGGGGTCCGCTGAACGACATAGGCGCGGGCACGGACGCGAACTTTATGCACACGCCGCAACGAATGGCTCGCCTGCGACGTCCAAGGTGCGACCGAATGGCACGGGACCTACGCAGGAGGTTCAATGAAAGGCACACGGACGAACCCATGGCTTGCGCTGGCTACCGCTGCCGGCCTCATCGCGGTCACGACCGCGCTGCCGACCCTGTCCGCCGCGGCGGCAACCCCTGCCTCGCCCACCGGGGTGCCGACGGTCAAGCTGATTGCGACACAGCGCGAGGTGAAGCTGTACTCCTTCAGGGGCCAGGTCTTCTTCGATCCCGCCGTGTATATCGCGTCCCTCGATGCGGCTCTGCAGTTTGACGTCGGCCGGCCGAGCTATACCAAGCCCGTCACTATCAGCCAGGTGATCCACAGCGCGGCCGGCACCACGAGCAGGCCATTGCCCAACTGGATGCTGGCGGGCTGGAACGGCCTGCGCCATTTCCTGCATGTGACCATCCGCACCAGTGCCGGTCAGGTCATCCGGCGCGAAGGGCTCAACTTCTGCCCGGACTCCTACGACCCGTCCAGGGTCAGCCCGGGTGGCCCGATGGGATCCCCCTACCCCTACCAATGCAGCCCGTACGAGCCGTTCCCCAAGGGCATGGTCTGGGGGGTGCAACGGGGCTGGGCCGTCGACCCCTTCGAGCAGCCCTACCAGCCCATCCGGCTGGGCGCCGGGATCTACCAGGTCACCGTCAAGATCGGGCCCCGCTACCGGGCCCTGCTCGGGATCACGAAGGCGGACGGCGCCGCCCACGTCAAGATCAAGGTCGTGAAGATCCGCAAGTCGGCCGGGCAAGGCAGCCGTGCCGCGGCAGGGCCACTGCCGTCGCTGCCACGCGTTCCGCTGCTGTCCGATCCGCCCCTCGACGCCCGGCCCGACCTGATCCCGCTGCCGTCCTGGGGCATCTCCGTCCAGAACACCCGCCCCGGCCGCAGCTACCTCGACTTCGGTGCCACGGTGTGGATCGGCGGCAACTCACCGCTGGACGTGGAGGGCTTCCGTTCGGGCACCTCACCGATCATGAAGGCGTACCAGTACTTCTGGCGGAACGGGCGGCTGATCGGCCGGGCCCGCGCGGGGACGATGGGCTTCGACTCCCAGCACGGCCACAACCACTGGCACTTCCAGCAGTTCGCGCGCTATCAGTTGCTCAACTCCGCGCGGGCGGTGGCTGTCCGCAGTCATAAGGTCGGCTTCTGCATCGCGCCCACCAATCCGGTCGACCTGCTGATCCACCGGGCGACCTGGCAGCCCTCGTTCGTCGGCCTGGAGGGTCAGTGCGGGGTGCCGTCAGCACTCTGGGTCCGCGAGAGACTGCCGGTCGGGTGGGGGGACACCTACGTGCAGTCGCTGGCGGGCCAGTCGTTCAACATCACCAACCTCCCGAACGGCGTCTACTACATCGAGGTCATCGCCAATCCCGAGCACATCCTGTACGAGACCAACACCCGCAACGACATCTCGCTCCGCAAGGTCATCCTGGGCGGATATGGGGGCCACCGAACGGTCCAGGTCCCCGCCTGGCACGGTTTGAACGCCGAACCCTGACAGGCCCGCCGCTGGGGCGATTGTCCTGATGGTTCCCGCAGGCCCGGGGCATGGCTGCGCGCGGCCAGGCTCCGGGGCTGCGACCGGACTCTCGCGTGGCCCCGGGCGGAAGGGCCAGGCCGGCGACCCGCAACCGGTTCACCGGTCATGGGCTGGTTCAACCGCATAGATACTCCCCAGTGGCCACGGTAGACACGTTCCGTATCAAGCACCTCACTGACAACTGCATACTGTGGGCACGGCTTGTCGGGGCCACCGCCCCCGGCCCGCTTTCCCTGATGCTGGGACGGTGGCCCGGCACCCGCCGGATACCACCATCGACCCGGATCGGATTTCCGGTTACCGTACAAGGACCGCCCTTCGCGGACCGCCCCGCACACCCATCGCTACCTCCCGGCCGGGTACGGTCAAGCACGATCTGGCGGGCCAGTGCGTAGCAGGAAGGCCCCCCATGCCGTACCCGACGACACCCGCTGCCCGCGTCCCTGACGCCTTCTCCCCCTCCGTCACCTTTTGAGCGCGCTACCCGACGCGCCGGACATCCCGCCGGAGCCGCGCCCGGCCGATCCGACGGAGCCAGCCTGGGCGGTGCGGGATAACCGGCCTGTGCCGCCGGCTGCCACGCCAGCCACCGGGACACACGAACCTCCGGCCAGCCCACCTGCCACCGACGGGCGCGCGCGGGCGGTGCGCCACCGCCGCCGCCGGATCCTGGCGGGATTCATCTCGCTGCTCGTCATAGCCGCCGTGTTCGGCTTCGGGTTGCCCCGGTACGCTTCGTACGGGGCGGTCTGGGCAAGCCTGTCGGCCATCCAATGGCCCGGGCTCGCGGCGATCGGCGCCGCTGTCGTGGCCAGCCAGTTCACCACCTGGTGGATGATCACCTCTGTACTGCCGCCGCTGCGGATGAAGCAGGCGGCCGCGGTCAACCTGGCCTCAAGCGCGGTCGCGAACACCGTCCCGGCGGGCGGGGCACTCGCCATGGGCGTGAGTTGGGCGATGATGTCGGGCTGGGCCGTGACCGGCAGCCAGTACGTCCAGTACACGCTGGTCTCCGGGCTGTGGAATGTCTTCGCCCGGCTGGGATTGCCGGTGGCCGCGCTGGCGATCGTCGCGATGAGCGGACATGCCAGCACGGCCTGGCTGGCCGGCGCCGGCCTCGGCGCCGCGGCGCTGGTCATCATCGTCGCCGCGCTTACGGCGCTGCTGCGCAGCGAGTCCGTGGCCTCCCGCGCGGACCGGGCACTGCACCGGGGGCTGTCGCTGGTTTCCGGGCTGGTCAGGCGCGGGCGGCCGGCTGGGCGGACGGGCATGGTCCTGCGCTGGCGCGCCGGCACCACCGAACTGCTGGCCCGGCGCTGGCCGCGGATCACGGCCGCGACGCTGGCCAGTCACCTCACCTTGTGGCTGGTTCTGCTGGCCTGCCTGCGTGCGAGCGGGCTGACCCAGGCGGTGGTCTCCTGGCCCGCTTCACTCGCGGCGTTCGCCTTTGTCCGGTTGCTGTCGGTGGTCCCCATCACTCCGGGCGGACTCGGCGTGATCGAACTCGGCCTGACGGGGTCACTGGCTGCGGGCCTCGGCCCCGCGCTCGCCGCCCGCGTGGCCGGCGCCGTACTGCTCTACCGCGCGGTCACCTTCCTGCTGCCACTGCCCGCCGGGGCGGGCGCCTACCTGTGGTGGCGTCGCCACCGCCGGCCCGTCACAGCCCAGTGAGCCGTTTAGCTCTATCATCAATGACGGTTGGTTATAGAATCAGCACGATTGCCCGGCGATGGCCCGCCGGCCGGGCACTGCGCCGGTCCACCGCGGTCAAGGAGTGTGCCCTCGTGACGGTCGAGCCTGCCACCCCGTTCCGCACGGTCCCCCTGGTTGACCACCGCAGGGCTGAGCGGGCCGTAGGGGAACTCCTCGCCGCGCTCGGCTATCCGGTGCAGGGAGAGCACCTGGCCGCGACGCCGGCCCGCGTCGCCCGCGCACTGGCCGAACTGGTGACACCGACCGCCTTCCTGCCCACGACGTTTGCGAACGAGGCCGGCTACGACGAACTCGTGGTCGCCCGCAGCGTGCCGTTCCGGTCCCTGTGCGAGCACCATCTGCTGCCCTTCCACGGAACGGCCTCGGTGGGTTACCTGCCGGGTGACCGCATCCTTGGGCTTTCCAAGCTCGCCCGCGTCGTCGGCCACTTCGCGGCGGGCCTGCAGGTGCAGGAACGGCTTACCCAGCAGGTGGCGGACTGGCTGTCGGATCACCTCCAGGCACGGGGGGTGGGCGTGGTGATCGAGGCCGAGCACCTGTGCATGACCCTGCGCGGCGTGCAGGCTCGCGGGGCGCGCACGATCACCAGCGCGCTCCGCGGTGAGGTCCGCACGGACCCCCGTACCCGTGAGGAATTTCTAGACCTGGTCCGTTGCCACGGATAACGCCGTGATCGCCGCCCTAGCATGACTGACATGGCCACCACCGGCCCTCCCGCAGGCCGGCCAGCAAAGTCGGGGGACTTCCCGCCAGAGCCCACCGGCCGTCGCCAGCCCGGCACACCCGGCCACGCCGGCCACGCCGGCCAGGCGAGAGTGCTGGGCCTGCCCCACCTGCCAACGGCGGCCGGGGACGACGACCTTGACGCGCTCGCTACGCTCGCGGAGCCGGCCCGGCGCGCACTCTACGAGTACGTAGCTGGCCAGGACGGACCCGTGTCACGGGACCAGGCAGCAGATGCCACCGGCATCAAGCGCCCGACCGCCGCGTTCCACCTGGAACGCCTGGTCGGGGAAGGCCTGCTCGAAGCCGGTTACGCCCGGCTCTCCGGCCGCACCGGCCCAGGAGCGGGCCGGACGGCCAAGCTCTACACACGCGCCCGCCGCCGGTTCTCGGTCTCGCTGCCCACGCGGCAGTACCAGTTCGCGGGTGACATCCTGGCTGAGGCGATCGAGAAAGCACAGTCCGCATCTGAGCCGATCGGCGGCGCTCTCACCGATGCCGCCAGGTCAGCCGGGCAGCGGCTCGCATCGGCGGGCGGCGACTTCGCCGAGGTGCTGACACGCGCGGGGTTCGAGCCGCACAACGCCGCGGATGGGACGATCCTGCTGGCCAACTGCCCATTTCACGAGCTGGCGGTCCGGCACAAGGCGCTGATCTGTGGTCTCAACCTGGAGATGCTGCGGGCGATGCTGAATGAACTGCGCGCGGCGGCTACGGCCGAGTTGAACCCGGCGGGTAGCCGATGCTGCGTGGTCATCAGGCCAGTCCCGCGGCGCCAGGGTTGACGCTCACGCCCGCGAGCGACGGGCTTTCGCCTCAGTGTTCGGCGCCGCCCATGATGTCGGTTTCCTGCTCAGCCGGCTCACCACGGCCCATCACATCCGTTTCCTGCTCAGCCGGCTCACCGCCGCCCATCACATCCGTTTCCTGCTCAGCCGGCTCACCGCCGCCCATCACGTCCGTTTCCTGCTCGGCCGGCTCACCACGGCCCATGATGTCGGTTTCCTGCTCAGCCGGCTCGGGCCCGCCCATGACCTCGGGGCGCTCACCCGCCGGTTCGTTTGCCATGAACCCTCCTCGTGCTCAACCGCCCCAATACCCCTCTGGTCCCGGGGCAATCACGCAGCACTGTCCCGGCGATGGCTGACGCCCGGAACAGGCCGAAGAGAGCGCCTGCTAAAGGGCCCGTCCGCCGATGACCCACGGCCCTGCTGCCCGCACCCGGCGAAGGAACACGATGGATGATGGGTGGATCCGACGGGCTACCCGGACCGCGCGGCCCGGTCGGTGAAACGCCCGGCCGGGGTTGCGCCCCGGCCGGAGGAGGGTGGCGATGGACATGAGGCAAAGCCTGCGGCTGGGCCGGATCGCGGGCATCCCGGTGGGCATCCACTGGAGCGTCGTCGCCATGGTCGCGTTGATCGCGTGGCTGCTCGGGGCCCAGATCATGCCTGCCATGGTCCCCGGCACGCCGACCGTGGCCTACTGGCTGACAGCCGTGCCCGGGGCACTGCTATTCGTCGCGGCCCTGCTCGCTCACGAACTCGCCCACTCCTTCGTCGCCCGCCGGAAGGGCGTTCCCGTCAATTCCATCACGCTCTGGGCGCTCGGGGGAGTGTCCGAACTGGGCGGCGAACCGCCGAACGCCCGGGCCGACCTGCTCATAGCCATCGCGGGCCCAGCGACCAGTCTCGCGGCGGGCGCGGTGTTCACGGCTGCGGCCGCAGCCGTCCGCGTGACGTGGGGCCCTCATGCCCCGGCGGCAGCCCTCCTGGCCTTCGCCCTGTTGTACTGGCTCGCCGTCATGAACGTGCTGCTCGCGGTTTTCAACCTGCTGCCGGGCGCTCCCCTGGACGGTGGCCGGGTGCTGCGGGCACTGCTGTGGATGCGGCACGGTGATCGCGTCCGTGCCGCCCGTACGGCGGCGCGCGCGGGACGGGTGCTGGCTGTCGCGATCATCATGTTCGGGCTGTTCGAATTGATCGGCTGGCGTGAGGTGGGCGGGCTGTGGCTGATGCTGATCGGGCTGTTCCTGATGAGCGCCGCCAGCAGCGAACTGATGGCCCAGACCGCCGCCACCGCCCTCGGCCGGCTGCGGGTGCGTGATGTCATGACAGCCCGGCCGGCCATCGGTGCCGGGTGGATGAGCGTCAGCGACTTCATCGACCGGGTCGCGTTGCCTTCCACGCAGAACATCTTTCCGGTCGTCGGCATCGACGGCGCTCTCTTGGGGGTCGTGGAACTCGCGGCGCTCGGGCGCGTCCCGCCGCAGTCCCGCCCGCTGACCGAACTGCGGCAGATCGCGATCGGCGTCCCGCCGGCATATCGGGCCGCTCCGGACGACCCGGCCGCGCCGGTGCTGACCAGGCCGCCACTGGCCCGGGAACTGGCGGCGGTCGTGCTGGAGGAAGGCCGGATCATCGGGCTGGTCACGGTGAGCAACCTCCGCCAGGTGATCGCCCGCGAACAACTGCGCGAGCCACCGGTGCGGGAGATCCCGGCCGCCGGAGCGGCGGACGGAGCGGCGGACCGCAGCCGCTGACAGGGCGGCGCTGTCAGGCCAGCGCCGGGAAGGCAGCGCCAAGAGGCCGCTGCGAGAGTGAGGGAGGTCGAGGTGACTGGGCAGGACGGCAGCCGGATCGTCGTCGGCGTCGACGGGTCGCAATCATCGCAGGAGGCGCTGGAGTGGGCCGTCCGGCAGGCACATTGCACGGGCGCCGCCGTGGAGGCCGTTCTGGCGTGGCACTATCCCGTCAGTTACGGGTGGGTGGTGACACAGGAAGACCCGGGCCTGAAGGAACTCGCGGGCAAAGTGCTGGCCGATGCCGTCAGCCGGGTACAGCCGCTGGCGCCGGACGTCACGATCCGGGCGCGCATCATCGAGCAGAACCCCGCGCAGGCCCTCATCGACGAGGCCGCGGGAGCGGATCTGCTCGTGGTTGGCAGCCGTGGACACGGCGGATTCGTTGGTGCCCTGCTGGGCTCGGTCAGTCAGCACTGTGTCCACCACTCGCCATGCCCGGTCGTAGTCATCCGCGGCCCAGCCGACGGGCAGAGCACCGGCTGATCAGCCGGCGGCCAAGCCCGTCGCGATGCGGGGGGCCGGCGCGGCGTGTCAGCGGCCGCTGAAGAACGCCGTCCACAGGTCCGCCCGGTGATAGACCGGCAGCGCCAGCGCCAGCCCGGTGAGAATCGAGGCGGCCAGCAGCAGCCACCGGGCGGGCCGACCCGCCAGCACCGCACTAGCGCGCCGGCTCACACCACTGGCCATATCGGCGCTGATGAGCCGGGGCAATCGCCAGACGTACGTCAGCACATGGACCGTCATCGCGAGGAACCAGAGCACGAACGACGCCTTGTGCACGAACAGCCAGACCCCGAAGGAGGTGGGCCCGCTGAGGGCCAGCATCACCCCGCTTCCGACCACCGTCACCGAGAGCAGCATGACGAACGGTCCCAGCAGCCGCAGCAGCGGCGCCGGGGGGCCCTTGCGCCGGTATTCCGCAGCACCTGTGTAGTAACGGAAGAACCGGTACAGGGTCGAGCCGACCTTCAGGATCACCGGCCCGATGAGCAGCATCCCGATGAAGAAGTGCAGCGTGAGCAACTGGCGGATCGCCACGATCGTCACACCCTCCGCGGCGAACAACAGCAGCAGTACCGCTCCGGCCAGGCCGGTCAGCCGTTCATTGCCTTCTGCTCCGCCGGTGGCATCGCGGCTCCGTGAGCCACCCGTCCACTGCTCCCGGCCCCCCCGTGCCGCGACAGATGTCCCGCGGTCACCGCGCGGCCCCGGCGGGACGCGCGGACGGTACCAGTCCTCCAGATCCCATGGCTCATCAAGCCGGTACGCCTCAGCGGGGCCCCGGTCCCAGGGTTCAGCGCGCCCGTAGGACCTGTCGCGGCCCCGCCCCCACGGCTCATCAGCCAGCACGCGGGCATCTCCACGGCCCCGTTCCCAGCCCCGGTCGCCCCGGTGCTCCTCGCCGCGGCGGGTGTCCCACTGTGGGTCCGCTCCGCGCGCCTGGCGGCCGGGCTCGCGGCGCCGGTCCTCCTGGTATGCCTCGTCCCGCCGCGCGCGCCGCTGGGGGGCGCCCCCGTAAGCACCGCCCCGCCGCCCCTCCGGCACCCCGCCTCTGCTATCCGCTGGCCACGAGCCGCCCGCTGGCCGACGCGACCGGCGGTCCCCGTACGGATCACCACCGGATGAGCGGGCAGGACCGCCGCGGGCATGGTCGCCAGGCGATGGCATACCGACAGGCTCCTTACGTTCGGTATCTCCCGGTCCGCAAGGCAGAACCCCGCGAAGACCCCCGTCACCTTCCAGCCTGCGTGACCGATTCCCAGCAACCGGTTCAGGGAAAGTTCAGAGCTGGTAAGGAATGCTCGTCTTCGCGATGGGTCCGCCCGCCACCCGGCGGGCACGCTCGGACCGGTCCGGCCCGTTTCCCGGCAGGTTCAGGGTAACGGTCAAGCCGCCGCCGGGCGTCGCAGACAGCTCCGCCGTCCCACCGTTGGAAGTCGTCAGCCGGTGGACGATGGCCAGGCCCAGACCGGCACCGCCACCCGTGCTGCTGGCGAACCTGCGGAAGGCCGATTCGCGGCGCTCCGCGCTCATGCCCGGACCGTTGTCAGCGACACTCACCCGCACACCAGCCCCGCTCGTCTGCGCGCTCACCCGCACCTCGCCGCCCCGGTCCAGCGCGTCCAGCGCGTTCGCCAGCAGGTTGTCGAGGATCTGTTCCAGGTGGCCCTCACCGAGCGTGGCGTCGAGCTGGGCCGGGCAGTCGGTGCGGAGCGTAATGCCGCGCTCCTCGGCCACTGGGCGCCACGCAGCCGCCCTGTCACGGATCACCTCCGGGATGGCCACCAGCACGGGCTCGACCACCACGTTCTCCGCGCGTGCCACTGCCAGCAGACCATCCACCAGCCGCGACAGCCGGGCGATCTCGTCCTGCGCGTCCGCGAGTTCCGCCGCAGTCCCCTCGTCGGCGTCCTGGATCAGCAGGTCCAGCCGGAGCCGCAGCGCTGCCAGCGGGGTCCGGAGCTGATGTGATACGTCGGCCATGGTGGCTCGGTGCCCGTGCACCAGCAACTCGAGCCTGCCTGCCATCGTGTTGAAGTTGGCCGCCAGCCGCCGGACTTCCGGCGGACCCTCGCCGGTTGCCGACCGCGCGTCGAGCGCCCCACCACCGAGCCGCTGGGCCGCCAGGTCCAGCGCTGTCAGCGGCCGCCCGACCCAGCGGGCTATTCCGATCGCCAGGCCCGCCCCGGCCAGCAACCCGGCCGCGGCCACCACGGCCAGCCAGGTCCACAGCACCCGGACCTGTTCGTCAAGCTCTCCCACGGACCGCGAGACCACGACCGCCCCGGTCGGCCCGTTCCCCAGGACCTCCCGGAGGCTGACCGCCACCATCAGCCGGTCGTCAGACT
The DNA here is from genome assembly GCA_027306495.1 of Actinomycetota bacterium. GTDB lineage: Bacteria > Actinomycetota > Actinomycetes > Streptosporangiales > Streptosporangiaceae > DAHUZQ01. Next base: position 9,869 of record DAHUZQ010000168.1, read on the forward strand.
GCCACATGGCGGTGCGAGCGCCCTGCAGCATCTGGGCCAGGCGGGCTGATGCGCCGGATGGGGCACGGCCACCCGTCCCGTCCGCCAGCTCGCCGCTGCCGTAGTAGACCCAGATGGATTCGCCTGCCCGCCGGGCTTGCGAGAGGGAGAGGGCCAGCGCCGGATTCGCACGGTGGTCGACCATGCCCTCCTCAGCCACCGCGGCGAGTGCCCGCGCGGAAAGCAGGGTGTCCTGCTGGAATGACTGCGTCTCCCGCGCCGTGGCGAGCACCCCGAGCGGTATCACAGTCGTCACCAGCAGGGCACCTATGAGTGCCAGGACTGTGACAACGATCCGCCGGGCCATCAGACCTCGCCGAGGCGGAAACCCTTGCCGTAGACCGTCTCGATCAGGCCGGGCACTCCAAGCTTGCGGCGCAGTGACGCGATGTG
>DAHUZQ010000171.1 GCA_027306495.1 Actinomycetota bacterium
CCGGCCCCGCGGGCCGCTGCGGGCGCGGCCCGGCCGGGCGCCAGTGCGGGCCGGTGCCCGGGTGCCGGGCGACGCCACGGGATAGCCCACCCCCGGCGCGCGCCGGGATCAGCGGCCGGTGCCGCCGCGCGACCGGGAACGGCGCGCTCGCCAGGCGAGCAGCCAGGCGATGGCGACATACAGCGGCAGCGCCAGGGCCAGCAGCAGCGCGGGGCCGCTCACCGCGCTCGACAGGAAATTGCCGCCCACCCGGGCCACGGCATAGTAGTAGCCGAACGCCACCACCATGAGCAGGAAATAGCCGCCGGCCGCGGTGCCGGCCACGTGGCGCAGGAAGGCCAGCCAGCCGCCCCGGCGGGTGAGGGTGCCGCCGGGAGCCCCGGGACGATCGCCCGGCCTGGCTGCCCGTTCCGTGGCTGTGCCGTCGCCCGGCGGGGGACGGCCGTGCGCCGGTTCCGTGGCTGTGCCGACCTCGGGAAGCGGACCCCCGCGCGCCGGTCCGGAAGTGCCGCCGTCCGGCAGGGGATGCCCGGCGGGCCCGGCCCCCCGCTCGGTGGAAGCATCGCCGTCCGGCCCGCCGGCCCGCGAGCCCGCCGCCGACGCGCGCGCGCGGTACACCCACCGCAGCCCGAGCCCGAGCGGCACCATCAGGATCAGGTAGAACGCGATCATCGGGATCAGGGACTGCCTGATCACCGAAGCGGCCGCGACCACACCGGCCTTGTCCAGGGCCGTCATGGCGTCAGGACTGCAGCAGGAAGTGCCAGCCCCTGATGAACAAGTGCCAGCCCACCCACAGCCACAGGGCGAACAGCGCCCACCGGCCAACCGGGTAACGCATGATCAGCCGGAACACATCGCTCAACGTCGGGGCCGCGCTGACCCGGGCGAGCCCGAGCCCTTCCCAGGCGAACATCGCGCCGAACAGCACCGCCCAGACCAAATATCCGGCGAGTGGATGCCGGTACATCGCTGCCTCCCTGTTCCCGTCCCGCCCGATCCGTCCCGCCCGGGTGTGCTCAGCGCCGGGACATGCCCTCGATGCGGGCGACCTCATCGCGAGCGAGCGTGAACCCGGACACCTCGATGTTGGACCTGATCCGGTCCTCGTGCGACGACTTCGGGATGACCACGATCGAGTGCTCGATATGCCAGCGCAGCACCACCTGGGCGGGGGTCACGTCGTGGGCCCGGGCGAGTTCGGTGAGCACGGGGTGGCTCAGGTTCGTCCCCTTGAGCGGGCTGTAGCCCTCCACCGTGACGCCCCGTTCCCGGTGGCCGGCGAGCAGCGCGGGATCGTGGCGGGACGGGCTCCAGGGGATCTGGTTGACGGCCGGGGCCTGACCGGTCGCCTCGGTCAGCCGGTCGATCTGCTCCAGCGAGTAGTTGCTCACGCCCACCGCGCGGGCCCTGCCCTCATCGCGCGCGGCCAGGAATTCCCGCCAGACGGAGGCGAGCTTGCGGCCGGACGGGGGCCAGTGCACCAGCCACAGGTCCACGTGGTCGGTGCCGAGCGCGCGCAGGCTCTGCGCCAGGGTCGCCCGCTCCTGCCCGGCCTTGCCGGAGGGGAGCTTGGTGGTGAGGAACACCTCGTCGCGGGGGATGCCGCTGTCCGCGAGCGCCTGGCCGACCACGGACTCGTTCCCGTACATCGTGGCAGTGTCGATATGGCGGTAACCGGCGTCGAGGGCGGCGCTCAGGGCCTGATATCCCTCCCGGCCGCGCAGCCGCCAGGTGCCGAATCCGACCACTGGCATGGCGACACCGCCCGGCAGCGTGACCATGGGGATGCTCGTCGTCATAGCGGAAGTCTGCCCGCTGGAATGACCACGGTGCCGCCGCTGGCCGTTTCGGCGTCGAACAATTCCGTGAGCCGCCTGGTGAGGGGGCCCGGCGATCCGTCGCCAATCATCCGGCCGTCGATCATGACGACCGGTGTCAGCCCGCCCATCGTGCCGGTGACGAAGACCTCCTGCGCCGCGTGGAACTGGGCCAGGCTGAAGTCGCCGACGTCGCAGCCGATCCCGTCGGCGACCGCGAGGCCGAGCACCGTGGCGCGGGTGATCCCTTCCGGGCACGCGGCGGTCGAGGGGGTGCCCAGCCGGCCCTCGCGGACGCAGAACAGGTGGGTCGCGTTCGTCTCGGCCACGAACCCGCGGTGGTCCAGCATGATCGCGTCGTCCGCGCCCGCGACGTTCGCCTCGATCTTGGCCAGGATGGAGGGGAGCAGGTTGTTGTGGTGGATCTTGGGGTCGAGGCAGTCCGGTGGCGGCCGGCGCACGCTGGCGGTGATGAGAGCGATCCCGGCCTGGTCGTAGACCGGCGGCTTGTGCTCGGCCAGCACGATCAGGGTGGGGCCGCTGGTGTTGAGCCGGGGGTCCATCCCGCTGGTGAATTTCACGCCCCGGGTGAGGGTCAGCCGGATGTGGACGTTGTCGGTCATCGAATTGGCCAGCAACGTCTCCCGGATCTGTTCCGTGATCTCCTCGTCGGTCGGTATCGACTCGAAGGCGAGCGCCTTCGCCGACCGGCGCAGCCGGGCCAGGTGCTCAGCCAGGGCGAAGATACGGCCCCGGTAGAGGCGCAGCCCTTCCCATACCGCGTCGCCGCCCTGTACCGCTGAGTCGAACGGGCTGATCGCGGCCCGGTCGCGGTGGGTCAGCCGACCACCCACGCTGACGATGATGTCGCGGTTGCGCTCATCGAACCGCTGCAGCACTGCTGGCTCCCTTCGTGGTCCGGCCGGTCCCGGTAACGCCGGCTCGCTACCCCGGACGCAGCCGGTGTGAGCGGAGCAGGTCGTAGTACGGGCGGCAGGAGGCGGCGAGGGGGCGGAGGTGATCGGGCAGCGGCCCGGCCGGAGGACGGGCCGCCCCGAATCCCGTGGAACGCCACACGCTCGCATACCAGTAGCGCCCCCAGACGCCGTCCGAGGGCCGGGGGCCCGCCGGCCAGGACAGCATCGCCGCGTCGAACGGCACGTCCAGCGCTCCGCACAGCGCCCGCAGCATGGCTTGCGGGTCGGCCAGCAGGTCCGCCGAGTCCACGACCGGCCCCGGGACCCGTTCGAAGATGTCCACCTGCTGCGGCAGCCCGAGATCGGACAGCGTCGGCGCCGACCGGACCTTCGCATAGGACGCGAGCAACCCGGCCGGATCACGGATCAGGTAGGCGTGGCGCAGCGGCGCGAGCGCCGCCCGGTCCACCTCCGGCAGCAGATGGTGCGTCATGTGCTTGCCGTAGAACAGCCGTTTCCCGTCAGGAACGGGCCCGCCGGTCAGGCCGGCGATCACCTCCCGCCAGTCATTGGGCTGGCTGGCCAGCACTTCCGCGCGGCCGGGATGGTCGATCCCGGTGCGCGCCAGGTAGAAGGCGTAGAGCGGCTCGTCCACCACGGCGGTGTCCGGGCGGTTCTCCCAGGCCCGCATGAGCGCGGTGGAGACCGTCCTCGGGCCGGACCACATGGCGATCCGGACGGGTTGCTCGCTCAGAGCTTCACCACCGAACGGAGCACCTCGCCTCGCTCCATCTTGGCGAAAGCCTCCTCCACGTCGTCGAGGCCGATCGTCTCGGTGACGAACTTGTCCAGCGGCAGCCGCCCCTGCAGGTACAGGTCGGTCAGCATCGGGAAGTCGCGCTCGGGCAGGCAGTCGCCGTACCAGGAGGACTTCAGGGCACCGCCCCGGCCGAAGAAGTCGAGCAGCGGCATGTCGAGGCGCATCCGCGGGGTCGGCACCCCCACCAGCACGACCGTCCCGGCCAGGTCCCGGGCGTAGAACGCCTGCTCGTAGGTCTCCGGGCGGCCGATCGCCTCGATCACGACGTCGGCGCCGAACCCGCCGGTCAGCTCACGGATGCGCTCCACCGGGTCGGTCTCGCGCGAGTTGATGACGTGGGTCGCCCCGAACTGGCGCGCCCACTCCAGCTTGCGGGGGTCGACGTCCACGCCGATGATCGTCCGCGCACCGGCGAGCTGGGCGCCCAGGATGGCGGCGTCGCCCACTCCGCCGCAGCCGATCACCGCCACCGTGTCGCCACGCACGACCGGCGCGGTGTTGAGGGCGGCACCGAGCCCGGCCATGACCCCGCAGCCGAGCAGGCCGGCCACCTCCGCCGGCGCGGCCGGGTCGACCTTGGTGCACTGGCCGGCCGCGACGAGGGTCTTGTCCACGAACGCGCCGATGCCGAGGGCGGGTGAGAGCGGCGTGCCGTCCGCCAGCGTCATCTTCTGGGAGGCATTGTGGGTGGCGAAGCAGTACCAGGGGCGGCCACGCCGGCAGGCGCGGCACTCGCCGCACACGGCGCGCCAGTTCAGCACCACGAAGTCGCCGGGCGCGACGCCGGTCACGCCCTCACCCACCGCTTCCACCACGCCCGCCGCCTCGTGCCCGAGCAGGTAGGGGAAGTCCTCGCCGATGCCTGCCTCGCGGTAATGCAGGTCGGTATGGCACACCCCACACGCCTGGATCGCCACCAGCGCCTCGCCGGGCCCGGGGTCGGGGACGAGAACCCTGGTGAGTTCGGCCGGTGCTCCCTTGGCTCGGGCGATTACGCCCCGCACGTCATGTGTCATGGCGTTATGGTGTCCCATTTGCCCGGGGGAACGGTAGCCACCACCTGGGCCGGGCCTGTGCTGTCCGGCCTGTCCACGGCCACCCGTCTCCTGTCCGCGCCCGCCCCGTCTGCGCCCGGTCTGTCCGCTCCCGCCCCGCCGGTCACCGCGGCCCTCGCACCCCTCCGCGGCGGCCACCCGTCAGAGCACGATCTGGCCACCCGGGGCCGGGCCTAATATCCGGGCGGGAAAGTGAACGGTCTCGGCGGCACGACGGTGCCGACGTCAAGCTGGATGACCTCGTGCGGGGTCAGTGTGATGGACCGGGGATCACCGGAGTAGCGGTGGCCGTTCACGAACACGGTCACCACGCCTGTCGCGCTGCCGACCTGATGGTTGCTCAGCGGCTGGCCCCAGATGTCGAAGAACTGGCCGAGCGTATAGAGACGCTTGGTCGGTGACTCGATATGGATGATGCCGGTGTTGTCGTGGGTGTGCAGCCAGTAGAAGCACTTCCCGCCCACCACGAAGCCCGACTGGACCTGCTCAGGACCGGGAATGCCGATCCCGCGCGGCACCACCTCGGTGTGGCCGTTCACGAAGATCGCAAGGTGCGCGTGGATGTGGTAGGCCACCTGCTCGCCGGCACTGCACGCGATCCCGTCGACGGTGGCACCCTGCGCCATGCCGCGCACCGTGCCGCGGACGGTCTGAGTCCGGTTGCCGATCACCGAGGCCAGCACCACAGCCAGCACGGCGACCCCCGCGAGCAGGACAATCCCGGAAAGGATGCGGAACCGCACCTGGCGAGCGTGCTCCCGCTGTCGCATTTGCGCGACCTTGCGCTGAGCGGGCCGCTCGCCGCGCGGGCGCTGCGCCATGGATCCTCCTGCGGGCTGCGGCGGAGCGGTCCGGGGACCGCGTTTCCCCCCAGACGAAGGCTAGACGAGGCCAGCGGTCCGCGCCGCGGTACCCGCCGGCCGACCGTGCCGGCCCGGCTATGCACGGTGAGCTTGGCGCCCGGATGAGTGCCACTCGCCGGCCCCCGGCGGCGGGCGCCTGACCGTCCTGTTGGTCGTTCCGGGGTGGGGTGATAGCTGGCCCGCCGGGCGGCAGCCCTTTCCGGTCAAAACGCCGTCGCGGCGCGCCGAGGTCGCAGACCAGGTGGCGGGCACTGCCGGGGTGCCGCATGATGTAGTGAATTTGACGATTGCGGATGTGGGCGGGGACCTGCGCGCCGTGGGAGGTTGATCATGCGAGACGCTTCCCGGCGGGAGCCTGAGCGCCCCCGTCGCGGTGCCCCGCCCCCGGGTGCCGATCGCGAACGTCACTCCGGACGGCACTCGGGCGGCCGGCCCAGGCAGGGGCCGGATCCAGAGGACGACAATTCCGGCCGCTGGGCTCCTGACGCCGAGGCCCGCCCGCGTACCGGGCACAGCACGGGCCCGCGGCCCGTCCAGCGCCCGGAACGTGGTTCCCGTGAGGCCACCGGACCTCTGCTGCGCCGCCCGGAAGGCCCTGGGCCGGAGACTGGCGCACCGGAGCGGTTCGGGCCGCGTCCGTGGTCCGGGCCCCGGTCGCGTCCGGCCACCGACGGGCGCTCAGCTGAGGCGCCCCCGGATGGGCCGCGTGCCGATCGCCGATTCGGCGTCACCGACCGATCACATCCAGGGTCACGGGAGGCCCCCGGCCCGGGTAGCCGTTCCGTATCTGAAACAGGCCGGCCGGCGCAGCGGCCCGCCGATGGCACATGGCGCGGTGGTCGCCCCGAGCGCCAGGTGGACGGCTACGGTGGCGAGCGCCGTCCGGCGGAGCGGGAGGGGAGTGGTGGCGGGTTGCCCCGGCGTGCCGACCGGCCGTGGAACGGCACGCGCGCCGGCCGGGAACCACGCATGGCCGAGGAGGCCCGCACCGCGACGGGCCTGCGCGAGGGCACGGATCCGCACCTGATGGACGTTCGTTCCCGCATGGATCCGGTGGGGCGTGCCGACCCGCGGTTGGTGGAGGGGCGTTCGCGGCCAGACGCGGGTGAGCGGACCGACCTGCGGGCCGGGGACCCCCGTCCCCGCACGGACACCAGGGCGACCGGGCCACAGCGCCCGGTACCAGGCGCCGGGGAGCCGCCCGGGGCCGGACCGGTGCGCGTGTCCGGCAGGTCGCCGAAGGACGGTGACCCGGCGGATGAGGCGGTGGAGCGCTCCTCCCGCGGGCGCGCCGGGACGGGCCGGGGCCAGCGCCCCAAGCGAACCGGCCGCCGCCGCTCGCACGCCCGGATCTGGATCGGCGCCGCCCTCGCCGCGGTGGCCGCCACGGCAGCGGCGGTCGTCGCATCGTTCCTGCTGACCCAAGGGTCCGGCCCGGCGCATGTGGTGGTGGCGCCGGCGCGGATTGGGCCCTACGTGCAGCGCCCGCAACTCGCGGCCAGCATGGACGCCAAACGGCTCCAGCAGCAGGTGATCGCCCGGGGAGCCGGCCAGGCGAGCCATGTGGTGTACGCGGTTTACGAGGACGCGGCGAGCGTGTCCAGTGGCGGGAGCCCGCAGATCATCCTGTTCATCGGCGGGAACCTCTCGGGAGTCACCGCCAGCGGCTTCCTGACGAGCTTCACCCAGCAGTTCAAGGGCGCGCACCCGACCAGCGCGGGCAGCATGGGTGGCAGCGCCGCGTGCGTCAGCGCCCAGGCCGGGACCGGCGGTGTGGCGCTGTGCACCTGGGCGGATAACGACACGTTCGGCGTGGTGGCTTCTCCCACGATGAGCGCGGCGCAGCTAGCCGTGCAGATGCGCACGATCAGGCCCGGCGTGGAACGGCGCGTCAAGTAGCGTCCGGTGGTTCCTTGCGCTGCGCGGCCGGCTGGCGCAGGGTCAGCCGCGCGACCGCGATCGTGACCGCCGCGGCAAGCAGGGCGAGCGCCGCGACCTGTCCGCCGATGAGGCGCGAGTCGAGCGGGAGGGTCGCCGAGGCGTTGACCAGCCGCACGTGACGTCCGGGCGGCAGGGACACCGAGCCAGGTGAGATCGCCGGGAAGGCCGAGGCCGGGTTAAAGGCGCTGGGCAGGGTGGGCAGCGCGTTCGGCGCGTTCGAACCCGACGGCAGCGGGGGCAGCGTGGGTGTGGAACTCGGCGTTGGGCTTGGCGAGGGCGAGGGCTGGGCCTTGTGGATCACGAAGCTGTCGGCGCCCGTGCCTCGTTGAGTGGAGGCTCTCGCCATGACCCGGAGGGTCACCCGCTTGCCCAGGCTGTGCCTGGGCAAGGTGAGCACCGCGGACAGGGAAGCCACCCGGCCCGGGGTCATCCCGGCCACGGTGTACCTGGTCCGGCTGCGCCGCTGGCAGATCTGCCGCCCGTGCAGGTGGCAGGCGGTGAAGCGGGGAGACAGCGACCGCGGCACGGCGGAGATCACCAGGGTTACCCGCTCGGTTCCCGGCTTGCGGCGGATCGGGCTGGCGGCGAACCAGACATCGACCCGGTAGCCGACGGCCTCGCGCGGACTGAACGGCCCGCGGGATGTCGTGCTGACTTGGATGCACAGGCTGCCCAGGCGCCCCGGACCGGTGGTCGGGCGGACGTGCGGTGTAGGGGTGGGCTGCTGGCTCGGGGAAGCCGAACTGGAGGGGCTGGGGCTTGGAGTAGTGGTGGTGGGGGACGCGGTCGGGGTGGCCGGGTGAGTGGGCGTCTTGGTTGGGGTGGGTGTGGCTGTGGCCGTACCGGAGCGGGCGGCGTGCCCGGTGACGGAGCGGGTCGGGTGCGCGGCGGCGGAGCGGGCGGCCTTCCCAGTGGTGGCGGAGCGCGGATGCGAGGCTGGGAGGGGGGCCGCACGGTGGCCCGCGGGTGCTGCCCGGATCGCCTGAAGGGCGTTCCCGCCCGCGGCCCTCGCGCCCGCTGACGCGGATGCTGGCTGGACAGCGCAGGGGTTTATCACCTGAATCTGCGGGTGACCGGTGGCGATCATGCCCATGATGCCGGACGAGAACACGGCCAGGCCTGCGACAGCGCCCAGCGTGTACTGCCGTGACCTGGCCCCCCGGGGGAACCGTTCGCTCCGGGCGAGACGACTGGCGCTGTTCCTGGGGGGCCGGGAGTGACGGGGCGGCCGGGCGGCTGGCTGACTGAACCCGCCATTACGGGGGGACCGGCCGCTCATGACCAGCCCGCCGGCGCGCCCGGCTGCTGTGATTTCGCTAGCTGCCCCACCTCGACCTCGCCGTTGTGGCTGTGCTCTGGTGCCGCCCGGCCAGTGCTGGGCAGCGTCCGGCGGTCGTGCCGTCGCGCCGGGTCACTGCCGTACGCCGGGTCACTGCCGTACGCCGGGCCGTCCCCTTGCCTGGATCGGCGAGGAGGCGCCACGTCGTTACCGGTGAGACCATTCCCCGCTGACATCGATCGACACCTTGCCCCAAAAGCTGATGAGTGGTGCGGCCGTGGGCATAACAGCGGCACCTTGCCATTCTCGTGGGCTAGCTGACCTCGGTCCAGATTGACACGTTACTGGTCGCCTGGGAAGTATCTGGCACGCAGGCGGAGTAGGGGAGGCAGGCATGCCGTCCGACGTACTCACCCGACCGGCGCCTCCGCCGGACCTGGTGGTCCGGTATGGGTCAGGAGACGAGCAGGTCGCCGATGTCTGGCTGCCCTCCTGGGGCATGCAATCAGCGGGCACGGGTTCCTCGGGCGTGCCATCCGCGAGCGCGGCGTCCCCCGCCTGGTCGTCCGCGGGCGCGGCGTCCCCCGCCTCGCCGTCCGCGGGCCCGGCTTCTTCCGGCGTGCCGACGGCACGCACTGGGAGCGGGAGCCGCCCGCTGGTCGTGTTCTTGCATGGCGGGTTCTGGCGTGCCGAATACGACCGCACGCACACGCGTCCGCTGGCGCGGGCTTTGGCGAGCGGGGGATTCGTTGTGTGCGTACCCGAGTTCCGCAGGAACGGACAGCCAGGTGGCGGCTGGCCCGGCACATTCGACGACGTCGCGGCTGCGGTGGACGAGTTGCCC
>DAHUZQ010000173.1 GCA_027306495.1 Actinomycetota bacterium
GAACTCGGTGAGGTAGACCCGCAGGTGGCTGATCGTCTTGCCGGTCAGTGGCACGACGCGGGTCTTGTTCCCCTTGCCGGTGAGGGTCACGTGCCCGGATTCGGCCAGGTGCAGGTCCTGCAAACTGCCAACCGCCGACCCCCTCGGCCTGGTCACACGGCTTGAGAACCGACGACCCGACTCGAAGAACACAAAGCCAGCGCTGGGGCGGACGGGGACCACGCCCACCGCGAGGTCACCCACGCCAGCGAGACCCTCGGCCAGCCCTTCTCTCGCGCGCCTGAACTCGCCCAGGCCCGGGATCGTGCCCGCGAAGTCGACGAACAACTGCAGAGGATGGCTGAGCCGCCGCAGCCCGCCACACAAACCACCGAGGCTTCACGTTCGCCCTCACCCGAGGAGCCGCAGACACATGCCCGCCCGGGGAGTCCGCAGACCACTGCAACGGACTTCCGCTCGCGCGCCATGACAGGGCAGGAACTCCCCGGCCGAGACAAGTCAGCCCGAAGAACTTCGCCTGGTCATCCAGGCCCTGGTCGCTGGCAGCACGCCGAGCGTAACAGGCCCCGGCATCCCTCCCGTTCTCCCGACTTGGAGGCCGGCCAGTGACTCTCGCCTCGCATGCCCGGCGTCAGTGGAGGGCAATCGCGGCGACCGCCGCCACAGCAGAAACCGCCGCTGCGATGCCCGAGAGAGTCGCCATTCCCTCGCGGGGCGACGTCCACAGGCCGCGGTTGATGTCCCGCCATTTCTTGGGAACGAACGCCATCGTGAGCTTCTGCCACTTGTGCTCGCGGAGATGGCACCCGAGCAGGAGCCCCATGGAGTTGTTACGGCAGAGCTGCCCAGTCCTCGTGACGGCCCCGCACCACACCGGAGCCTGGAGCGTGAAGTAGCCGACGGCGGCGACGGACAAGATCAGGACGACGGTGAGCGTGAAGAGATGCACCACCCAGCCCGCAATGGCGAGAGCTAACGACAGATATCCCCAGTAACGCAGCAGGCTCCTCATGACTGGAAGGTAACTCCGAGTCATGCAGCCGCATAGAGGGAAGCGGATCTCCCTACTCGTGGACGTTCACGTCCACGTCGTGCAGGCCAAGCTGCCGCAAGCCTTCGAGAACGACGAGGTTGAGGGTCTCCCGGGGGATGCCGGCCATCCCGCCTTCTGCCCGGATGACCAGCTCGACGGTCACCGCTGGGCTGGCCGCACTGAGCGGGAGCACCGCGACTTTGATTGCGTCCCGGACCTTGCTGCCGGGGACGCCGCGGATGTGCAGTGTCACACCTGGAAGCGTCGCGGCCGGTGGTGTGGGACGCTCCTTCGGGCCAGCAGTCCCGCCGACAGGGACCAGCTCTTCTTCCCCCGGCAGCGTTACTGCGTCTGGGCCTGGCGGTCCACCCGCGCCTGGGGTTGATGGCTGGGGTGGCTTGCGGGTTGCGAGGAGGTCCCTGATGACCGCGGCCCGCACGAGCCAGGTCCCGGGCTGGAACTGGATTTCGCTAGGGTCGACAAAGTCGCCGAACCGCAGGACGGAGTCCTCGGCATCCCACGCCGCCCCGCTCGCCAGGCCGAACAGACCTTTCTGCACGCCCTCAGCGAGGGCCTGGCGCAGCACCTGGGGGCTGGCAAGCTTGGGCAGGCGTGGCAGCCGGTAAAAGTAGCTGAGGAGCGTGTCCAGCTCCACCGCATCGCTGCCCTCGGGTAGCAGCCCGAAACGGGCAGCGAGAAGCGCAGCGGGCGCAAGGCTTGTCTCAACTAGCCGGTCTGCGGAGCGGAGGTACTCCACCACCCTTCCACCGATCGTGGCATCCACTCTGGCCGGCCCAAGGTCGACGTGGTCGAGCTTGGGGCCGCCGCCGTTACCCTCACCTAGCAGCAGGAGATGCCGGTACGCCATGGTCATCTGCTGGGGAAGGCGTTCCTCAGCTCCCGCAAGCCGCTTGGCGAGTTGTTCGCGCTGCTCAGCGTTGAAACGACCAAGCCTGTGGCGGTCGTCTCTCAGGTCGCGCAGCGCGGCGAGGGTCCGCGCTGTGGCCCTCGCCTTGGCGATCGCGGGGGCGTCGGCGGCGATGAGCATGGCAGCGTTCTTATTGGAGCGCCAGCTGCCTCCGCGATGCTCCAGGATCTCCCTGGCTGCCACGGTCGTCGCACTGGAGGATTCTCCGCCGACGCGGAGACTGAAGTCGAGGATGCCGAGCATGAGTTGCTGGTTGTCCGGTAGGTCAGTAGACGCCTCGACCCTGGGTTCGACTCGCAGTTCTGGTGTGCTGGGAGCGACAGTTGCGATCGCCTCCCGCAGCAGGGTCTCGATCCGGTCGTCGCTGATGGCGCCCTCGCGTTCCGCGTGCTGGGCCTTCTCGGCCTGCCCGGGGAGTCTGCCCGGCCGGGCCGGCTGATTGTGGTCGCCACCCAACTGGCGGAGCAGTCGTTCGATGTGGATGTTGATCTTCTGCTGACCGATATCGCCCCTATTGACCTGCTGTTGCAGCGGGTGGGCCGGCTTCACCGGCACACGCGGGCTGAAGAGGCGAGGCCGCCGAGGGTCAGGGCGCCCCGGGTGGTGGTGACCGGCATGCGTGCGCGTGCTGGGGCGGCGCCGAGCGCCAATCCCGGCCTCCCGCAGGTCCGCGGTGATCATCGGAGAGCCACGTTTGCCTTTGTGCGCCGCAAACAGCCGGGCGACCTCGGCGGCCAGCTCCGCCCGGCGGGCCCGGCCCACTTGTAGAACCAGGACTGCGACACCCCCAGCGCCCGGCAGGAGGTCGCGTGCGGCACGCCGTGCTGGGCCCTTTGGGAGGCGATGAAGCCGGCCACGGCTACCGGCCCATCGCCTCGCTCACCCAACGGGCTGTCGAGCGTTTGAGGACATCACACCTCACAGCAAGCTCGGCGTTCTCCCGGCGCAGCCGCACCAGCTCCGCCCGCTCGTCCTCGCTCAGCGCACCCTGCCCCGCCCCCCGCGGGCGCCGGTCCACCTCCACCCAGTTCCCCAGCGTCCCCGCGTTGATCCCCAGATCCCTGGCCACCTGCGCGATCGGCTTGCCGGTATCGCGGACCAGCCGGACCGCCCCCTCCTTGAAGTCCGCGTCGAACTTCCTGCGTGTCTCTGCCATCGGAAAGCTCCTCCTCTTAGAGGATCTCTCCACAGCGCAAGGGGAAGTCCAACGCACGGTGATGACCGGAGGAGGATGGAGGAGTCATGGCGGAGGCCCGGCCGTCACCCCAATCGCATCCTCACCGCATGCATGGGGATCGGGCACCTAGCCTGCCCGGGACTTGGTCATAGCATCAGATACATATAGCATCAGATACATGGCCGGGCTGTATGAGGTGGAGATCGAACCGGAAGTGCGCGACTGGCTGTCCGGGCTGACCGACCGTGACTTCGCCGCGTGGATTTCATGGTTGGCCTGCTCGCCGAACGCGCGGAGGATCTCGGGGAACCGTACACCCGTCACCTCGGCGGGAAGGTCCGGGAACTGCGGTTCCACCTGTTACGCCAGCAAACCCGGGTCACCTACTGGCTGGCCCCCAGCCGGAGAGTGATCTTGCTGACCGTCTTCCACAAGACCCGCAACTCCGAGACCGCCGAAGTCGCCCGCGCCCAGCACGCCCAGAAGATCTGCGAAGCCGAACACGGGCAAGCCCACCACATGTTCGACCGGGAAGTGAACTGACATGAGCACGCCCCACTCCTCCTATAAGGAACTCGCCCGACAGCGCCGCGGCAGCGCCCAGTACCGGCAAGGCCACACCGAAGCCCACCGCGCGTACCTGATCGGCCAGGCCATCCGCGAACGCCGCCTGGCCCTCGGCCTGTCCCAGACCGAACTCGCCGCACGTGCCGGCATGACCCAGCCCGCCCTCTCCCGCCTGGAGGCAGGCGGCGTCATCCCCACCATCCCCCTCCTCGAACGCATCACCACCGCCCTCGACGCCGACCTCATCCTCCAAATCGCCCCCCACGCCGCCTGAACGCGAGCACCCCACCACAGCCTCCCGAAAGAATTGGATTGCTATGCACAATCCAAGGGAAGGCGGGCCGGACATGGCCCGGCAGGAAATCACTCCCCCGTGCCGCCGCCGTCCCTGTGGGGTTCCACGGTCCCACTGGACTCGGGCCCTTGCGGCTCCGGGCCGCTTGGGCTGCTCCCTGTCTCCGGATCGTTGACGCCTCCGCCCTGGTCCGCTGATCGAGGGCAGGAGCCAGGAAACCCGTGATGAGTTCGGTCGCGGGCTGTCCGGCCACGAACTGCACGTGCCCGAGCACGGCTGCGCCGAGGTGCTCAGCACTGTCCGTGGCCTGCGGCCCGGCGGCTCGATCAGCGAGTCCATCGCGGTGCAGGCGCTGGCCGATTATGCGATGCTGCCGTCGCGCCGCCACCTGGGCGCCGTTCATTGCGCGGGCATGGGAACTCCGGCATGCCATGACGGCCTTCGATGCGCTGTACGCGGCCTGGTGGAAACCCTTGGCGGCCCCCTTGATGAGCTGCGACGGAACGCTGCGGGGCGGTGGGCACCGGGCCGAAGTCATCGTTGTGGGCTGTGCGCTTGGCCCGCGTTAGCCTGGTCTGCGTGGACGGTGCTGACGGTGTGGCGGTGCGCAGGCATGATCGCATTCCCGGGACCACGGCCCCAGCCCCTGGCGTCGTGGCCGAGATCATGCTGGACCGGCCGGATGCGATGAATGCCATCAGCACAGCCCTGGCGGAGTCGTTCACCCGGGTGTGTGGGCAGGTGGCGGCGGACCTGCAGGTCCGGGCCGTGGTCCTATCGGCGGCGGGGGAGCGCGCCTTCTGCGCCGGCGCCGACCTGAAGGAACGCAACTCCATGGACGACGCCGCCTTCCTGCGGCAGCGGCCGGTGTTCCGGGCGGCCTTCGGCGCCCTGCTGGATCTGCCACAGCCGGTGATCGCGGCGGTGCACGGCTGCGCGCTGGGCGGGGGGTGCGAACTGGCACTGTCGTGCGACCTGATCGTGGCCGACGAGACTGCCGTGTTCGGCCTGCCGGAAACCACGGTTGGACTGGTCCCGGGGGGTGGGGGGACCCAGCTCGCTGCCCGGCGGCTCGGCCCCGGCCGGGCCGCGGACCTGATCCTGACGGGTCGGCGTGTCGATGGGGGTGAGGCCGCCCGGATCGGCCTGGCCGACCGGCTCGTGCCGGCCGGCCAGGCGGTCTCCTGCGCGCTCGACCTGGCGTTCCGGATCGCGGCCAACTCCCCGGTAGCCGTTCGTGCTGCGAAAAGAGCAATCCGGGGCGGCGGGGGGCTGGGGCTCGCGGCCGCACTGGACGTGGAGGATGCGGCGTGGCGGACGGCGGCGCTGTCAGCGGACCGGCGGGAGGGGATTGCCGCCTTCAACGACAAGCGGTCCCCGGCCTGGCCGGGCGAATGAGTGAGTGAGGAGGGGACCGTGACAGATCTGCCCGGGCACATCTCGGTGCGCGAGGTCGGCCCGAGGGACGGGTTGCAGAACGAGGACCCGGTGCCGGCCGCTGCCAAGATCGGCCTGATCGAACGGCTTTCGCACACGGGGGTCAGCCGGATCGAGGCCGTGTCGTTCGTGCGGCCGGAGGCTATCCCGCAGATGGCGGACGCCGACGAGGTGTGGGCTGGGGTGGACCGGGCGGCTCCGGTGCGCTACAGCGCGCTCGCCCCGAACCTGCGCGGGGCGCGGCGGGCGCTGGACGCGGGCTTCACCGAGGTCGAGGTGGTGGTCTCGGCGTCGGATACCCACAACCGCAAGAACGTCAACCGGAGCACCGCGCAGTCGCTCGACGACATCGCCGTCATCATCGACGAGGCGCATCAGCGGGGGGCGAGCTGCCAGGTGATCGTCTCGACTGCCTGGGGCTGCCCGTATGAGGGCGACGTCCCGGTGGAGCGCGTCGTGGCCGTGGCGGGCCGGGCGGTGGCGGACGGGGCCGACTCGGTGTCGTTCGGGGATACGACCGGGATGGCGACTCCCGGCCGGGTCACCGCGCTGGTGGGCGCGTTCCGGTCCGCGCACCCCGAGGTTCCGCTCAATCTCCACTTCCACAACACCCGGGGCACGGGCCTGGCCAACGTGCTGGCCGCGCTGGAGATGGGGGTGGATGACTTCGACGCGTCGGTCGGCGGGCTCGGCGGCTGCCCGTACGCTCCCGGCGCGACCGGCAACATCGCCACCGAGGAACTGGTCCACATGGTCGAGGACATGGGCGTGCGCACCGGCGTAGACCTGGCGGCGATGATCGACGCGGCCGCCTACGCCGAACGGATCGTCGGCCGGGTGCTGCCCTCCGGTGTGCTGCGGGCCGGACCGCGCACGCGCACCATCCCGGCCTGAGACCCGGTTCCAGCGCGGGCGTTCGGAGCGGCCGGCAGGTACAGTCCCAGACGTGGCTGAGCACTCTGATCTGGCGCAGGTGGCCGAACGGATCGAGCGGGGCGGAGCGGCCAAGTACCACCAGGCCGCCGCCGCCGCCGGCAAGCTGTTCGCCCGTGAGCGGATCGCCATCCTGACCGACGAAGGCAGCTTCACCGAGGATGGCCGGTACGCGAACGTGCTGGCGGATGACCTGCCCGCGGACGGGGTCGTCACGGGGACCGCCACCGTGGATGGCCGGCCGGTGGCGCTGATGGCCAACGATTCCACCGTGAAAGCGGGCTCCTGGGGAGCCCGGACCGTGGAAAAGATCATCCGCGTCATCGAGAAGGCCTACACGGCCGGCATTCCGATGATCTACCTCGTGGACTCGGCGGGTGCGCGGATCACCGATCAGGTCGAGATGTTCCCGGGCCGGCGGGGAGCGGGCAAGATCTTCCACACCCAGGTCCGCGCGTCCGGGTCGATTCCGCAGGTGTGCGCGCTGTTCGGGCCGTCAGCCGCGGGCGGCGCCTACATCCCGGCCTTCTGCGACTACGTGACCATGGTGGAGGGCAACGCGTCGATGTACCTGGGCAGTCCGCGGATGGTCGAGATGGTGGTGCGGGAGAAGACCACGCTCGAGGACATGGGCGGCGCCCGGATGCACTGCACCGTGTCCGGTTGTGGGCACCATCTGGCGGCCGACGAGCGCGAGGCGCTGGCAGCGGTCCGGCGGTACCTGTCCTACCTGCCCACCAACTGGCAGGGGCGGCCGCCGGGTGCGCCGGCCCGCGAACCGGAAACCATCGATCTGGCCGCGCTGGTCCCCGCCAGCGAACGGCAGGCCTTCGACGCGCGCCGCTATGTCCGGGGACTGGTCGACGAGGGTTCGTTCTTCGAGATCCACGCGCTGTGGGCGCGGGAACTCACCATCGGCCTGGCCCGGCTCGCGGGCCAGGTGGTCGGGGTGGTCGCCAACAACCCGATGTTCAAAGGCGGCGTGCTGTTCGTCGATTCCGCCGACAAGGCAACCCGGTTCATCGAGATGTGCGACGCCTTCAATATCCCGTTGCTCTTCCTCGCCGACGTGCCGGGGTTCATGGTCGGCACAGCGGTCGAAAAGCAGGGCATCATCCGGCATGGCGCCAAGATGATCAGCGCCGTATCGCAGGCCACCGTGCCCAAGATCTGTGTCGTGGTCCGCAAGGCCTACGGCGCCGGCCTGTACGCGATGGCGGGCCCGGGCTTCGAGCCGGATGCGACCATCGCCCTGCCGACGGCGAAGATCGCGGTCATGGGAGCCGAAGCGGCTGTCAACGCTGTCTACTACAACAAGCTCGCCGCCATCAGCGACGACGCCGCGCGCGAGGAGGAGACCCGCCGGCTGCGGGACGAATACGACCGCGACATCGACGTGCTGCGCCTGGCCAGTGAACTGGTGGTCGATGACGTGGTGGAACCGGCACGGCTGCGGGAGGAGCTGATCCGCCGGTTCGCCGCCGCGGCCGGCAAGGACCGGTCGTTCTCGCGGCGCCGGCATGGCGTGACCCCGGTCTGACCGGCCACGCGCGATGCTCGGCGCTGCGCAGACTTGACATCGAGCCAGGCGCAATACCATCTGAGCATGACCAGCGTCTTGCTAGCAGAAGATGATGCCTCCATCTCCGACCCGCTCGCCCGGGCACTGCGGCGGGAGGGATACACCGTCGACGTCTCAGCTGACGGCCAGAGCACCCTGGAAGCAGCCCTGGGAGGTGGCATAGACCTCCTCGTGCTCGACATAGGCCTCCCCACCCTGGACGGACTGGAAGTGTGCCGGCGCCTGCGCTCGGAAGGCCAGACAGTGCCGGTGCTCATCCTGACCGCCCGGGCCGACGAGGTGGACACCGTCATCGGCCTGGACGCCGGTGCCGACGACTATGTGACCAAGCCGTTCCGGCTCGCCGAGTTCCTGGCCCGGGTGCGGGCGCTGCTCCGCCGGGGCACCACCGAGCCCAGCGTGGTGCAGGGGGTCAGGGTGGACGCCGAGGCACGCCGCGCCTGGATCGGTGAGACCGAACTCGACCTCACCACCAAGGAGTTCGACCTGCTGAATGTCCTGGTGACCGACGCCGGGAAGGTGGTCACCAGGGAGCAGATCATGCGCGAGGTCTGGGACAGCAAGTGGTGGGGCTCGACCAAGACCCTCGATATGCACATTTCCTGGCTGCGGCGCAAGCTCGGCGATGACGCGCAGAACCCCCGCTACATCACCACCGTGCGCGGCGTGGGTTTCCGTTTCGAACGGGGCGACTGATGCGTGGTGGATGGCCCGGGGTGGACCGGCCGCTGTGATGGGCAGCCCGGGCTGACATGCGGCGCCGGCTACTCGTTTCGACGCTGGCGGTGGCGCTGACGGCGATCCTGCTGTTCGGCCTGCCGCTGGCGTTCGCGCTCACCAGGCTCGAGATCGGCAATGCCCGCGCCCAGCTCAAACGAGATGCCACCACGGTAGCCAAGACGCTCCAGAACCGGCTCGATTCCAACACTCCCTTCGATATCTCCGACGTCCGGAACCTGGCGCGTTCCCTGCCCGACCCCTACGTCAGTGTCAGCCGCGACGGCGAGCGCATCTTCCAGCTCGGCGATCGCCTGCCGTCGGCCAGCGCGATCACCGCCCAGGCCAACACGGCCGACTTCCGGGTGGCGGTGGAGGCCAGGAGGTCCGTTCAGTACGCGGGGGTGACCGAGGCACTGGCCCTCGTCGGCTCGCTCGCCCTGCCGGCCGTGGGTGTGGCCATCGTGCTCGCGGTCGTCCAGGCCCGCCGGATGGCCCGCCCGCTGCTCGAACTGGCGAGCGCCGTGGACCGGCTCGGGTCCGGCGACGGTGGCCCGCTCGGGCGCCGGTTCGGGGTGCCCGAACTGGACCGGGTCGCCGAGGGACTGGACGACACCTCCCGCCGGATCAGTGACCTGCTGGCCGCTGAGCGTCAGTTCGCATCTGATGCTTCCCATCAGTTGCGGACGCCGTTGACGGCTCTGTCCATGCGACTGGAGGAGATGCTTGCCTCGGCGGACCAGCCGTGGGTGGTCCGGGAGGAAGGTGCCGCTGCCCTGGTCCAGACCGAACGGCTGGCAGATGTGGTGGGTCAACTGCTGGGCCGCAACCGCCGCGCTTCGGCCAAGCCACCGGGGCGGGTGTCCGTCGACGACGTGGTGTCCCAGCAGGTGGTGGAGTGGGAGCCGACGTTCCGCCGCGAGAACCGCAAGCTCGAGGTCACGGGGGACAAGGGCCTGGCTGCCTTTGCGACCCCGGGTGCGCTCGCCCAGGTGATCGCGACGCTGCTGGACAACGCGCTCAGCCATGGCGCGGGTACGGTCACCTTGCGGACCTCGCAGACGCCCAAGTCCGCGGTGATCGAGGTGCGTGACGAGGGCAGCGGAGTGCCACCGGAGCTCGCGGCGAGGATCTTCGAGCGCAGCGTCAGCGGGACTCCCGGCGGCACGGGGCTGGGCCTGGCGCTGGCCCGCAGCATCGCCGAGGCGGACGGCGCCAAGGTGGTCCTGGTCAGGCCAAAGCCAGCGGTCTTCGCCGTCTTCCTGCCGCGTGGTCTGCCCGCAGCCGAGGATGATCAGCCGGTGGTCACCGGGCCGGCCTGAGCTGGCACCGCCCCCGAATCAGGGACGGACCGCGGCCGGCCTGCGGCTGTCCCCACTGATCAGGTGCCAGGTGAGATAGATCCCGGCGGTGAGCACAAATCCGATCTCGAAGGTGAGGTCGCCCACGGCGGGCACGTGGCTGGGGACGACGCCGACGTACAGCGGGTACTGGTTGGCGAAGAGCCAGATCGAGACGACCATGCCGACCACCATCGCCACCGGTCCCGCCCAATTGTGGTGGCGGCGGTCGAACAGCAGCGCGTCGATGCCCCGGCCGCGCCGCAGCAACTGATCGCAGAAGGAAACCGCCAGCCATGGCGAGATCCAGTAGGCGATGACCAGGAGAAATTCCGTGTACCGCTGGCCAGCGTCCGGGATGGCCGTCAGGGCGAAGACGAAACCGATCACACCGAAGACCAGCGCCACGATCGCCCGGCGCAGCGCCATTGGGAGCTTGATGCCCATCGCCGTGAAGGAAAGCGCGCCCGAGTAGATGTTCAGAACATTGGCCGCCACAGCCCCGAGGGCGATCGCCAGCAACGTAGCATCCGCGAGTGCTGTCGGAAGGTGTGAGGTGAAAGCAGCGGTCGGGGTGAGATGGCTGGTGTTGACGCCGGTGATGGTGATCGACGCGGCACCGGCGGTCTCCAATATCGCGCACGACAGGAACAACCCGAGCCCCGACCACAGGGCTACTGCCTTCTTGCTCGTCTGCGGCCGGAAGTAGCGGGTGTAGTCGGAGGCATAGGGGTTCCAGCCGACCGCGTACCCGAAAACAGCACCGGTGGTGAGCAGGAAGCCTCCCAGCTTGCCGCCGATGGCCGCCGGCGCTGCCACCGCCTCGCCCGGACTGGACTTGGCCAGGATGACGACGGTGGTGATGAGAAAGATTACCGCTAGCACCGGAAACGCATAACGCTCGAAGGCGTGTACGAGGTTGTATCCGAAAAACGCGATGATGATCTGCAGCGCAACGATGATGACCAGGCAGGCGGCCGTGGGCATATGGGTCAGCGTGTTCAGCGCGAAGGCGCCGCTGACGCTGTTGACGGCGAACCATCCGATGCCCGCGGTGACCGAGTTCAGGCCGGCCGGCAGGATGTTGCCCCAGTAGCCGAACCCCAGCCGGGAGAGCACCATCTGGGGCACGCCATGGGACGGCCCGCGAGCCGAGAGCAGCCCCTGGGTCAGCCCGCCAGCGGCGGATCCCAAAAGGATCGCCAGCACGGCCTGCCAGAAGTCGAGGCCGAAAACGCTGACCGCCAGCACGCCCACGAAGACCGTCGCGAATTCGAGGTTGGGCGATGTCCATGTCCAGAAGAGCTGGAGAGGACGGCCGTGCCGCTCCTTCAGGGGGATGAACTCAGCGCCGCCGGGCTCGACAGCGATGACGCGCTCGCCGTACTCACCCTCACGTACCAGGGTGCCGGTAGCGCCGCCAGTGGTAGCCGTGGCGGGGCTGCTGGGATCGGTGTTTGATGCCATCGGCTCGCGCGCTCCTTGTGGCCTCGGGCCGCTCGATCGGGGTGGTCCGTGCCGGCGGGTGAGCGGAGCCGCCGGGCATCGGCAACTGCTGCACACGCAGACGCGCTGATGATAGATCACGGCATATGCGCCAGTTGTTACCTGGAGGTTAAATGCGGCGTCATGTCGCGGACAAGTGGGCGCGACGCGCGTACGCACCGGCCGTTCCGGGACACCGCTAGGCTCGCCCTGTGGTGGATGGACCGCGGGGAAGTGACCGGCAGGCCGCAGCGGGCGGGCGGGTGCCGGTGGTGGGGATGGTCGGCGGTGGTCAGCTTGCCCGCATGACCGCACAGGCGGCCATCGCGCTCGGTGTGGGCTTCGAGGTGCTGGCCGCTTCGCCCACCGACAGCGCGGCACAGGTCTGCGCCCGGGTGCGGATCGGTGACCACACCAACTGGGACGCGTTGCGGGATCTCGCCGCCGGATGCGATGTGATCACCTTCGATCACGAGCATGTTCCGGCCGGGCACCTCACCGGACTGGCCAGGATGCGGCCGGTCCGTCCAGGCCCGCACGCGCTGCGCTTCACCCAGGACAAGGTCGCGATGCGGGAACGCCTGCGCGGGCTGGCGATCCCCGTTCCCGCCTACGCGCCGGTGCGGGCCCTGGCCGATGTGGAGGCGTTCGCCGCCGATTTCGGGTGGCCGGTGGTCCTGAAGGCGGTCAGCGGCGGCTATGACGGCCGCGGTGTCTGGGTGTGCCGGACCCTGCCGGACGCGGCCGAGGTCATCGCTCATCCGGTGAGCGTGTTCGTGGAGGAGCACGTCGCCTTCGCCCGCGAACTCGCCGCACAGGTGGCCCGGTCCCCCTATGGCCAGGCGGCCGTCTACCCGGTGGTGGAGACCGTGCAGCGGGAGGGGATCTGTCATGAGGTCATCGCGCCCGCGACCGGCCTGCCCGAGGAACGGGCGTTCGCCGCGCAGCGGATCGCACTGCGGTTGGCGGCCGAACTCGATGTGACCGGCATGCTCGCGGTGGAGTTGTTCGAAACCGCCGACGGCCTGGTGGTGAACGAACTCGCCATGCGCCCTCATAACAGCGGTCACTGGACGATCGACGGTTGCGTCACCTCGCAGTTCGAACAGCACCTGCGGGCAGTGCTGGACCTGCCGCTGGGGGACACCCGCGCGCTCGCCCGCAGCGTCGTCATGGCGAATGTCTTCGGCGGGAACGACCCGGACCTCTACTCCCGCTACCACCACGTCATGGCCGCCGACCCGGGCGTCAAGGTCCACCTGTACGGCAAGCAGGTCCGGCCGGGACGCAAGCTGGGCCATGTGACCGTGCTGGCTGATGACGCGGAGCAGGCACGCGACCGGGCCGGCCGGGCGGCGCGGTACCTGTCGTGCGGCCGGGAGTGAGCCGGGGCGTGCACCACGCCGCCGGGGAGAGGCTGGGCACATGAGTGACGGACCACTGGTGGCGGTGGTCATGGGCAGCGATTCCGACTGGCCGGTCATGGAAGCCGCGGCGACCGTGCTGGCCGAGTTCGGGGTGGAGTACGAGGCGGACGTCGTGTCGGCCCACCGCATGCCGCAGGACATGATCCGCTATGGCGCTCAGGCCGCGGACCGGGGCCTGCAAGTGATCATCGCCGGTGCCGGAGGGGCCGCCCACCTGCCGGGCATGCTCGCCTCGGTCACCCCACTGCCGGTGATCGGGGTTCCGGTGCCACTCGCGCACCTGGATGGGCTGGACTCACTGCTGTCGATCGTGTCCATGCCCGCCGGGATCCCGGTGGCCACCGTCGCCGTGGCCGGGGCACGCAACGCT
>DAHUZQ010000180.1 GCA_027306495.1 Actinomycetota bacterium
ATCAGTTCCGCACGCGTGGCGTAGTCAATCCCGTAGAAGCACGGCCAGGCGACCGGCGGGCTCGATATCCGGACGTGCACCTGCGCCGCCCCGGCCTCACGTAGCATGGTGACGATGGCGCGCTGGGTGTTGCCGCGCACGATCGAGTCGTCAACCACGACGATCCGCTTGCCCGCGATCACTTCCCGCAGCGGGTTGAGCTTGAGCCGGATGCCCCGTTGCCGGATGGTCTGGCTCGGCTGGATGAAGGTCCGGCCCACGTATGAGTTCTTGACCAGGCCCTGCCCGTAAGGGATCCCGCTTGCCTGCGCATACCCGATCGCCGCCGGGGTGCCGGATTCGGGCACCGGGATCACCAGATCCGCCTCGGCTGGATGCTCGGCGGCCAGTCGGCGGCCGACCTCCACCCTCGTAGCCTGGACACTTCGGCCCGCGATGGAGGTGTCCGGCCGGGCCAGGTACACGTACTCGAACAGGCAGCCCCGGGGCCGCGGGGCCGCGAACGTCGCCGACCGCACCCCACCCTCGTCGATGGCCACCAGTTCGCCGGGCTCGACCTCACGCACGAACGCGGCACCCACGATGTCCAGCGCCGCGCTCTCACTGGCCACCACGTGACCGCGGCCGAGGCGGCCGAGCACCAGCGGCCGGAACCCTTGCGGGTCGCGGGCCGCGAACAGCGTCCGCTCGTCCATGAAGACCAGCGAGAACGCCCCGCGCACATGGGGCAGGGCAGCCAGCGCGCCCTCCTCGACACTGGTGGCGCGCGGGTCCGCGAACAGGGCGGTCAGCACGTCGGTGTCGGATGTGCCGGCGCGTTCCCCCTTCCCCATCACCTTCCGCGCACGTGCCGCCAGTTCCAGGGTGTTGATCAGATTGCCGTTGTGCCCGAGCGTGAGGCTGCCGGCCGGCGTCGAGCGGAAGGTGGGCTGGGCGTTCTCCCAGACCGATGCGCCACTGGTGGAGTAACGGACGTGGCCGACCGCGATGTGCCCGCGCAGGGTGGTGAGCGCTGACTCGTCGAAGACCTGTGCCACCAGGCCCATGTCCTTGTAGACGACGATCCGCGTGCCGTCACTGACAGCGATCCCCGCCGATTCCTGTCCCCGGTGCTGCAGCGCATACATGCCGAAGTAGGCCAGCTTGGCGACATCCTCGCCGGGTGCCCAGACGCCGAAGACGCCACAGGCGTCACGCGGGGGGCGGTCGTCGGGATCAGTGTCGAGGGTTAGGCGGCCGTCGGCTCGAACCACTCAGTCAGTGTAGTGACCCCCCAGCCCTGCCGGACCGGCATGCTTGCCCATGCAGGCCCGCTCGGCCGCTCAGCCGAGCACGGGCAGGTGGGCCGACAGGTCCGCCCGTGGACCGCTGGCATCCACCCGTCCCTCACTGCGCGCCAGCGCCCAGGTGATCCGCCCGGTGGCCAGGTCGAGCCAGGTGGCAGGGTCGGTCTCGACGACGTTGGACGGCGTGCCCCGGGTGTGGCGCGGCCCGGCGATGCACTGGACGGCGCCATACGGCGGGACCCGGACCTCGACGGCCCGGCCGGGTGCCCGGCTCGCGA
The DNA here is from genome assembly GCA_027306495.1 of Actinomycetota bacterium. Taxonomy (GTDB): domain Bacteria; phylum Actinomycetota; class Actinomycetes; order Streptosporangiales; family Streptosporangiaceae; genus DAHUZQ01. The sequence goes on from DAHUZQ010000180.1 coordinate 1,565, forward strand.
GCAGGTCGAGCAGGTACCGGACAGCGGCCCGCATCACCTCAGGTGAGGCCGCGTCGCCTCGCTCGGCCGCGATCACCGCCGCCTCGGCGCTGGCCCGGCCGAGTGACCGGACGTCCGTGGCACCGGCCCATGCGGGCAATCCCGCCCCCGCCCGTTGCGCGTCCAGTGCGGCAATCAGGCGCTGCGGGTCGGCCCGGCTGGGTGGCATATCGCAGCGACGTTATCCCATCCCCACCGGCGGCCGCCGCGTCAGCCGCTGAACAGGGCGGGCAGCACCTCGCGGTGGGCCTCGGCAAGCTCGCCCAGGCTGACCGAGAACTCCCCCGTTACCTCGATGCCGGGCCCGCCCACCGTCCCGAGGGTGGTGGCCGGCACGCCGCCCGCCTCACACAGGGCCGCGAAAGCGCCCTCCGCCCCCGGCGCAACCGCCACCAGCATCCGTGCACCCGACTCGCTGAACAGCAGGGTGAACGGATCGCCCGGCAGACTCACCCGGCAGCCCTGGCCGCCGGCCAGGCACGCCTCAGCGAGCGCCACCGCCAGACCGCCATCGGACAGGTCGTGCGCCGCTTCGAGCAGGCCGTCCCACGCCGCGGAGCCGAGCACTTGGGCAAGCGCCCGTTCCGCCGCCAGGCGCACCGTGGGCGGATGGCCGCCCAGGTGGCCGTGGACGATGTGTGCCCAGGCGGAGCCGCCGAACTCCTGCGCCGTCGAGCCGAGCAGCACCAGCGCCGCCCCCGGCCGGGTGAAGCGGGACGGCAGGGCGCGCCGCACATCGGCCAGCACACCGAGCACTCCCACCACCGGGGTGGGATGGATAGCGCGCTCGCCTGTCTGGTTGTAGAAGCTGACGTTGCCGCCGGTCACCGGCACGCCCAGGGTGGCGCACGCGTCCGCGAGCCCGGTGACGGATTCGATGAACTGCCACATGACCGAGGGGTCCTCGGGTGAGCCGAAATTGAGGCAGTTGGTGACCGCCAGCGGCCGGGCGCCCGCCGCCGCGACGTTGCGGTAAGCCTCGGCGAGGGCGAGCTGGGCGCCGGCGTAGGGATCGAGACGGCAGTAGCGGCCGTTGCCGTCGGTGGCCAGTGCGACGCCAAGGCCGCTGTCCTCATGGAGGCGGACCACTCCAGCGTCGTGCGGAGCGGCGAGCACGGTCTCACCACGGACGTAACAGTCGTACTGCTCGGTGACCCAGGCCCGGTCCGCCAGCTCCGGTGAGGAGAGCAGGGCGAGCAGCGTGTCCCGCAGCTCGGCGCCCGTGGCCGGGCGGGTCAGGTGCTGCGGCCCGTCGCCGTTCAGCCGGTCCTGGCCCGCTGGGCGCCGGGCCGGCCGCTCGTACACCGGCCCCTGGTCGGCGGCCGTCTCCGGAGCGATGTCCACCACCTGCTCCCCGTGCCAGCTCACCTCCAGCCGGCCGGTCCCCGTCACCTCGCCGACCACCGTCGCCGGGACCTCCCAGCGCTCACAGATCGCCATGAACTCGCTGACGTCGCCGGGCTTGACGACCGCCATCATGCGTTCCTGCGACTCGCTCATCAGGATTTCCGCCGCCGACATGGTCGGGTCGCGCAATGGCACCTCGTCCAGCCTCACAGCCATCCCCGTCCCGGCGTGCGCCGCGAGTTCGGAGGTCGCGCACGAGATGCCGGCGGCACCGAGATCCTGCAGGCCCACCATCAGCCCTGCCGCGTTCAGCTCCAGGCAGCATTCGATGAGCAGTTTTTCCATGAACGGGTCGCCCACCTGCACGCTGGGCCGTTTCGCTGACTCCCCGCCGCCGAATGAGGCGCTCGCGAGCACAGAGGCGCCGCCAATACCGTCGGGACCGGTCCCCGAGCCGAAAAGGACCACCTTGTTGCCCTCGCCGGTGGCGGTCGCGCGCCGCAGGTCCTCGTGCCGCATCACCCCCAGGCACAGGGCGTTCACCAGGGGATTGCCCGAGTAGCAGGGGTCGAACGCAAGCTCGCCGCCGATGTTGGGCAATCCCAGGCAGTTGCCGTAGAAGGAGATCCCGCCGACCACCCCGGGAAGCACCCGGGCGGTGTCGGGTGCCGCGGCTGGGCCGAATCGCAGGGCGTCCATCACCGCGATGGGCCGGGCGCCCATCGCCAGGATGTCGCGGACGATGCCCCCCACCCCGGTGGCAGCCCCCTGGAATGGCTCCACATAGGAGGGGTGGTTGTGTGACTCGATCTTGAACGTGACCGCGTATCCATGACCGACGTCCACCACTCCCGCGTTCTCACCGATACCGGCCAGCAGCGCATCGGTGCGCGGGGCCTTGTCGGCGAACTGCCGCAGGTGGGCGCGGGAGGACTTGTAGGAGCAGTGTTCGCTCCACATGACCGAGTAGATGGCCAGCTCGCAGTCGGTCGGCCGGCGGCCGAGCAGGGTGCGGATCCGGGTGTACTCCCCGGCCGTGAGGCCGAGCGCCGCGAAGGGCTGCGGCCGCTCCGGCGTGATGGCCGCGGCGGCGACCGTGTCGACCGCTCCGGCCGCGGCCGCCGTGCTCATCGGGCCACCGGTGCGCGCACGCCCCCGGCGAAGAATGCCAGCCCGTCCGCCCCCGGGCCGGTGAGCGGGTCGATCGCGTGTTCAGGGTGAGGCATGAGGCCCACCACGTTGCCAGCCTCATTGCAGATGCCGGCGATCGCCCGGGCGGAGCCGTTGGGGTTGCCGCCGGTGTAGGTGGCCACTATCCGGCCCTCGCTCTCCAGCGCATCCAGGGTCGCGGGGGCGGCCACGTAGGCGCCCTCGCCACTTTTGAGCACGAGCGCGACCTCCTGGCCCCGTTCGTAGCCCGCCGTCCAGGCGGTCCCGGCGTTGGCGATCCGCACCCGGACCACGCGGCTGATGAAGCGCCGCCCGCTGTTACGGGTCAGTGCGCCGGGCAGCAGATGCGCTTCGCAAAGGATCTGGAAGCCGTTGCATATGCCGAGCACCGGAAGGCCGGCCCGGGCAGCCGGGATCAGGTCCGCCATGATCGGCGCGAACCGCGCGATCGCTCCGCACCGCAGGTAGTCACCGTAGGAGAAGCCTCCCGGCAGGATCACGGCGTCAACCCCGGCGAGGCCACGTTCGCCATGCCAGAGCGGGACGGGGTGGCCGCCGGCCCGGCGCACCGCCCGGGCGGCGTCGCCGTCATCCAGGGAACCGGGAAAGGTCACGATGCCCACACGGGCTGTCATGGCGTCCTCGTCAGCCAGGTGGCGGTTGCCGGAAGGGTCCTACGCCAGGCAGGCTACCGGCTCGGCGGGGTAGCCCGCGCGCCGGCCGCCGCCGCTAGCCGGCATCACGAAGCGGGCCGGCCGGCACCGCGGACAGTGGGCCGTCGCTGCGCCAGGCGATCCGCTTCTGAAGCGAGACCACGGTGCCGAGTTCGGGCCCGCTGCGCAGGCTCACGTCGTCCACAAAAGCCTGCATGATCGCGAGCCCGCGCCCGGATTCGGGGAGTGCTGCGACGGGGTCACGGCGGGCGCCGCGATGCCGTGCCCGCCGATGCGGCCAGCCGGCCGGCGCGCGGTGCGAGATAGCACCGCGCGCGCTGCGACGCCGGATTCGGACAACGGCCGGCATGGATGGCCACAGCTGGCGCCGCAAACGGAAGCCGGCAGTGGCGACCGGGTCGATTCCGGGGCCACTGTTGAGCACTTCGATCAGGCAACCGCTGCTCGCCACGTACGCGACCACCTCGTATTCGCGTCCGGGCCCGCCATGGCGCACCACATTCGAACATGCTTCGGTCACCGCGAGCAAAAGTTCTGCCAAGCCCGCTTCATCGGCTCCCAAGCCGCGCAGTTCGTCACCGAGCACCCGGCGCATCACTGGCACGCTCAGTGCCTCGCGTGGGAAGACCAAGCAGAATTTGATGCCCACGGACGACTCCTGTGTGCATCTCGCACGAGCATGCATCGGCTCTGGGTCCCCTGGCTGCACCGTTTCCGCTGGCTACTTACGTCAATTCCCGTTCGGTGCCGGGATAATCATCTCGCAGTGTGGCCGTATGGTCACAAACAGATCGCGGGGACCGCTCATTAGTCTTCGCGCACGGTGAATTGTTCGGTCACCGGGTTCGCCAGCAATTCAGCGGCCAGTTCCCGGACCCGGGCGAGGGCGGAGTCGTCCGCGGGGCCGGCGAGTTCCACCTCGAAACGTTTGCCCTGCCGCACACCGGTCACCTCCCCGAAGCCCAGGCGCTGGCACGCCCGCGCGACCGCCTGGCCCTGCGGGTCGTGGATCTCGGGTTTAGGCATCACATCGACGATGATCCTTGTCACCTGCCCGCCTTCCGTCATCAGTGCTCACCCCGGTCAGGCAGCGTACGCGAGCAGACTCCGCCAGTGGCGGCGCGCCCGGCCGGCCCGGGTTTCGGCGTTCCGGCGGACGCGTGCCCGGCTGCCCGGCGGACGCGTGCCCGGCCGGCCGGCACCCTCGCACAGCGGCCGTGGCAAACCAAGGGTTCACCTCCCCTCACGTGGTCTGCCACGATGGCGGTAGCGCACCCTTACGGGGGCGCACGTGTGCCGCAGCCCACCCCGGCCCGCGCGGCGCAGGAACTGACGACCGGCTGGCCGCGGTGATCCCGGGACCGGCCCCGAGCGCAAGGAGTGCACGTGGCCGTCGACGGCTACGGTGCGGCAACGGCCGTACCGGGACCCGCCAGCCTGCAGGGGCAAGCGGGTTCCTCACCAGAACTTGTCCAGCTCCTCACGCCCGAGGGGGAACGGGTCACCCATCCCGACTACCCGCTAGAGCTGACGGCCGAGGAGGTCAAGGCGCTCTACCGTGACCTCGTCCTGGTCCGCCGGATCGACACCGAGTCCATCGCCCTGCAGCGCCAGGGCGAGCTCGGCATCTGGGCGTCGCTGCTCGGCCAGGAGGCCGCACAGGTCGGCTCTGGACGCGCGCTCGGGCCCCACGACATGGCGTTCCCCACCTACCGCGAACACGGGGTGGCTTGGTGCCGGGGGCTCGACCCGGTCAAGCTCCTCGAGCTCTTCCGCGGGGTCAGCCATGGCGGGTGGGACCCGGCCGAGCACGGCTTCCACCTCTACACCATCGTGATCGGCGCCCAGACCCTGCACGCGACCGGGTACGCCATGGGGATCCAGCGAGACGGCGCGGTCGGCGAGGACGGCCAGGCCGTCATCGTGTACTTCGGCGACGGGGCGACCAGCCAGGGAGATGTGAACGAGGCCTTCATCTGGGCATCGGTCTTCAACGCCCCGGTGGTCTTCTTCTGCCAGAACAACCAGTGGGCCATTTCCGAGCCGCTGGAGCGGCAGAGCCGGATCCCCCTCTACCAGCGGGCGCGGGGCTTCGGTTTCCCCGGCATCCGGGTGGACGGGAACGACGTTTTCGCCTGCCTCGCGGTCACCCGCAAGGCGATGCAGGCGGCACGGGACGGCCAGGGGCCGACCTTCATCGAGGCGTTCACCTACCGGATGGGCGCGCACACCACCACCGACGACCCGACCCGCTACCGGCTCGCAAGCGAACTCGAGGCCTGGAAGCTCAAGGACCCGCTGGAGCGGGTCAAGGCGTACCTGGTGCGCACCGGGGCTGCGGACCAGGCATTCTTCGAGGGCGTTGACGAGGAGGCCACAGTGCTCGGCAAACGGGTCAGGACGGCATGCCAGACGATGCCGGACCCCCAGCCACTGGCCATCTTCGACAATGTCTATGCCGAGCCCAACGCCCTGCTGGAAGCCGAACGCGCCCAGTTCGCCGCCTACCTCGACTCGTTCGCCAGCGAGGAGGTGGCCCAGTGACCACGCTCACCCTGTCCAAGGCGCTCAACGAGGGCCTGCGCAAGGCGCTGGAGGACAACCCCAAGGTCATCATCATGGGAGAGGACGTCGGCAAGCTCGGCGGCGTGTTCCGGGTGACGGACGGCCTGCAGAAGGACTTCGGCGAGGACCGGGTGATCGACACCCCGCTGGCCGAGTCCGGGATCGTGGGCACGGCCATCGGCCTGGCCCTGCGGGGCTACCGCCCGGTCTGCGAAATCCAGTTCGACGGCTTCGTCTTCCCGGCCTTCGACCAGATCGTCAGCCAGCTCGCCAAGTTGCGGCTGCGCTCGCTCGGCCATATCACCATGCCGGTGGTCATCCGGATCCCGTTCGGCGGCGGGATCGGGGCCGTCGAGCACCACAGCGAATCGCCGGAAGCGCTGTTCGCCCACACCGGGGGGCTCCGGGTGGTGGCGTGTTCCTCACCCGGCGACGCCTACACGATGATCCAGCAGTCGGTCCGCTCCCCCGACCCGGTCATCTTCTTCGAGCCGAAGCGGCGCTACTGGGACAAGGCGGAAGTGGATCTGTCAGCCGCCCTGGACGAAGCGACTCCGCTGACGGCGGCCCGCACCGTGGCGCAGGGCACTGACCTGACCGTGCTCGCCTACGGCCCGATGGTGCGGACCTGCGTGGAAGCGGCGGTAGCCGCGGGCGAGGAGGGCCGCTCGCTGGAGGTGATCGACCTACGGTCACTGTCGCCGCTGGACATGGACACGGTCCTGGCGTCCGTGCGCCGTACCGGCCGGTGTGTCATCGTGCACGAGGCAGCCGTCAGCGGCGGTCTCGGCGCGGAGATCGCGGCGCGGATCACCCAGGACTGCTTCTACCACCTGGAAGCGCCCGTGCTGCGGGTGGGCGGCTTCTCCACCCCCTACCCGCCGTCCCGGCTGGAAGAGCACTTCCTCCCGGACCTGGACCGGGTCCTGGACGCCGTCGACCGGGCACTGGCCTACTAAGGAGATCGGCGCATGAGTGAGGTGAAGCAGTTCCGGCTGCCCGACGTCGGTGAAGGACTGACCGAGGCCGACATCGTCTCCTGGCACGTCAAGCCCGGCGACCCGGTGACCGTCAATCAGGTGATCGTGGACATCGAGACCGCCAAGGCGGTGGTCGAGCTTCCGTGCCCCTTCGAGGGCGTTGTGACCTCCCTGCTCGTCCCGGAAGGGCAGACCGTCGACGTGGGCACGCCGATCATCGAGGTCGACACCGGGGGCACGGGCGGCACACCCGCACCCGAGGGCGGACGGCGGGGGCGGCGGGCGGCGCCCGCGAGCACCGGCGCCGTCCCCCCGTCGGCGGCGACCCTGGCCGAGATCTCCACCCCGCCGGCGGAGGGGGCGGTGGAGCCTGGCGTGGAAGGCGGTCCCGCACCCAAGCAGGAGCGGCAGCCGGTGCTGGTGGGCTACGGGGTCAAGCTGGGCACCACCAAACGGCGCACCCGCAAGCCGGCCGCCCCGGCCGCGGAGACGCCCGGCACGCCACCGGCGCCGATCCGCACCCCTGCCACCGTTTCGTCAGCGGCTCACGTCCCGGCGGCTGTCCCGGCCCCGCCAGCGGGGCAGCCTGCCAGCGCCGCGCCCGCGACCCCGCCAGCGGAGAACGGCCAGCGCGCGCTGGCCAAGCCACCGGTGCGCAAGCTGGCCAAAGATCTCGGCGTCGACCTCGCCGCCCTGGCCGGCTCCGGGCCGGGCGGCGTCATCACCCGCGACGATGTGAACACCGCTGCCCAGCAGGCGGCCGCTCCCGCGGCGGTCAGGCCGCTGGCGCCCGCGCCACGGGAGGAACGGATCGCGGTCCGCGGCGTCCGCAAGCACACCGCCGCCGCCGTCACGGCGAGTGCCTTCACGGCCCCGCACGTCACCGAATTCCTCCAGGTGGATGTGACCGAGAGCATGGCCGCGCTGGAGCGCCTGCGCAGCATGAGTGACTTCGCGGAGGTACGGCTCTCCCCGCTCCTGCTGGTGGCCAAGGCCCTGCTGGTGGCGGTAGCCCGGCACCCGATGATCAACTCGACCTGGGATGAGCGGGCGCAGGAGATCGTCGTCAAGCATTACGTGAATCTCGGGATCGCCGCCGCCACCGACCGGGGACTGCTGGTGCCCAACGTCAAGTCAGCCCACACGCTGTCGCTGCCAGATCTCGCCCGGGGGCTGTCCGCGCTGGCGGCCACGGCCCGCGAGGGCAAGACCCCGCCCGCCGACCTGGCCGGCGGAACGATCACGATCACGAACGTCGGAGTGTTCGGGGTGGACGCGGGCACACCCATCCTGACACCCGGTGAAGCCGCCATCCTGGCGTTCGGCCAGGTGCGGGACGCGCCCTGGGTACATCAGGGCCAACTGGCGGTCCGGCAGGTCACCACGCTTTCGCTGTCGTTCGACCACCGGATCGTGGACGGCGATCTCGGCTCGGCGGTGCTGCGTGACATAGGGGCCATGCTGGCCGACCCGGTGCGGATGCTCGCCTGGGGCTGACCACCGGTACTGCCGGCGCGGATTGGCCATAGCTGATGGTGTGGATTGGAGGGAATGGCATGTTCCGCCACGTCGTGCTGTTTACCTGGAGTGACGATGCCACCCCGGCGCGCCAGCATGCGCTTGCGGGCGAATTGCGCAAGCTGCCGGATCTCATTGAGACGATCCGGGCCTATCGCGTCGGACCAGATCTGGGCGTGAACCCGGGCAATTGCGATTTCGCGGTCGTGGCCGATTTCGACAACGCCGACGGTTACCTGGTCTACCGCGACCACCCCGCCCACCGGGCGGTTGTGGAGCAGTACGTCAACCCGATCGTCGCCCGCCGCAACGCGGTCCAGTACGAGATCTGACCGGCCGGGCCGGGCCAGTGTGCGCGGTGCGCCCGCGGGCGCCCCGCGCACACTCAGGGCTGCGCCGCCTCAGGCCGGCGCAGCCTCCGGGCTCAG